>JAIRPD010000026.1 GCA_031257195.1 Treponema sp.
GTCGTAGATCTTGATCTTCCGGGTGTCCGCGGAGGGCTTGAAAACCTCCGGCTCGGTGTCCCCCGCGTTGATCGCCGTTAGAAGCTGGTCTATTTCGTCCTGGGACAGAACTTCCGTCAAAAATCACCCCTCCCCGTCTTTAGGTTTGTCCGGCGCCCAAACCGCGCCGGCCGCCGCGGATAACGGCCGCCCAACCCCGCGGCTTTAGCGAAAGCTGTCGAGAAACCCGGGTTTCCGCGTAACGCCCGGCTATAATTCCATCACGTCCAGTTTGTTAAACAGGATGCCCCTGACCTTGGCGGTATCCAGATACCGGGTGTTAAGGAGTTCCCGGATTTCCTGTTTAAGCCTGTTTTCGTTTTCCGGCTCCAGTTCATTGGCGTACTTTTGGGCAAAATACTGCCTGGTAAAGTCCCGGAGCTGAGCCACCCGGGCGGTAAGCTCCGTCTGGGCGGCGTTGTTGTTTAAATCGTACTCGATGAGCATATCCACCACCGTGGTATGGGTTTGATCCCTGGTCCGGGTGGCGATCTGCCCAATGAGGGAAAAAGTGGCGTACTGGGGCCTGGTTCCTATATATTCGGAGGTGGGGTCGATAACCGTTTGCGACTCCCCCCGGCCGCTCAGAATGTTATAGGTTATGGCCGCCACGGTTACGATAAAGATCAGCGCCCCCAGCCCTATGGCGGCAAATTTGAGGAGGGTCGGCAAAAAGCCGCCCGCCTTCGCTTTTTTACCGCCGCTTTCCGCGGCCCCCACATCCTCGCCGCTTAAATCAAGGCTGTCATCATCACCCATGCTGGTACCTCCCACATCCCAGAGGATCCTTCCGGGTATAGAAAAATCCTCTTATGATTATACACCTTTTCAACAATTTACGCAAGTAGTTTATTTCTATAATATAATATCGGCACAAGGGGAGGCGAAATAGAGTCCCCGGGCCTTTGCCCGGAAGAGGGTACAACAAGCGGGGCTTTTCCTGTATGCTGTTTTTATGTCCGCGGAATCAAACGCCGCAAGCCGGCTGGGTACGGAACCGGTGGGCCGGCTTCTGCTTGAGTTTTCCATCCCCGCCATCACGGGAATGCTGGTCAACGCTTTGTACAATGTGGTGGACCGGATCTGGGTGGGCCGGGGGGTAAACGAGATTGCCCTGGGGGGGCTTTCCCTGGTTCTTCCCCTAATGACGATCAGCATGGCCTTTTCCATGCTCTTTGGCATAGGGGCGGCCAACATGATCTCCATGCGGCTGGGTCAGGGCCGAAAGGAAGAGGCGGAAAACGCCCTGAACCATTGCCTGGTTCTCCTGGCCGTCTCCGCCCTGGCTTTGATGGTCCTGGAACTGGTTTTTATAGACCCGATCCTTTCCCGAATGGGGGCCGAGGAGGGAAGCGGCGCCCTGGACTACGCCCGGGGCTACTACCGGATCATCCTGTACGGTCAGGTGTTTTTGATGGTGGGCTTTGGCTTTTCCCACTGTACCCGGGCCCAGGGTTTTCCCCGGATCACCATGGTGGGCATGTTTATTGGGGCGGGGTTGAACATGATCCTGGACCCGGTTTTTATTCTGGGCTTTGGCTGGGGGGTGGAGGGCGCCGCCTGGGCGACGATCCTTTCCCAGCTGGCCGCCATGGTTTTTATCCTTTCGTTTAACCTCCGCGGCAAAGAGGCGGTGATCCGCCTGAAACCCCGGAGTTTTAGGCCCTCCTTGACGATCATCCGGGACATTATGGTTTTTGGATCCTCCCAGTTTCTGCTCCAGTTTCTGATGTCGGCGGTCCAGCTGCTCTACAACCAGAGCATGGGCCGGTACGGGACCGCCGCCCTGGGCGAGGGGGGCGGGGACATCGCCCTTTCGGGGCTGAACATCAATTTGTCCATCGTGATGCTCTTTCTGATGCCAATCTTTGGGATCAACCAGGGGGCCCAGCCTATTTTGGGCTTTAACTACGGGGCCCGGCGGTTTGACCGGGTGCGGCGGGCCTTTCTGCTGGCCATCGGCGGGGCCACGGTGATCTGCCTGGCGGGTTTCGCCGCGGCGATGATCTTTCCCCATGTCCTGGTGCGGCTGTTCGCCCCCAAAGGGAGCGCCGCGCTGCTCCGTTTCGCCCCCTACGCCATGAGGGTTGTGATGATCGCCCTGCCGGTGAACGGCTTTACCATTGTGGCCACCAATTTCTTTGTGGTTACGGGCCGGCCCAGGACATCGATTTTTCTGTCCCTGACGCGCCAGTTCCTGGCCCTTATTCCCTGTATGCTGATCTTTGGGCGGCTCTGGGGGCTCTGGGGGGTGGTGGCCGCCGGCCCGGTGGCGGATGGTTTTGCCTTTGTCTGTACGGGGCTGCTGACCCTGAGGGAAATGAAAAAACTGAAGGTGAATAGCGGGCGGTAAGCGCCCTGTTCCCCTGGGAGGGCGCGGGGCCGCCCGCGTGCTTTACGGAGGCCTGGGGGACCGGTGATTCAGGGGTTTTCCTCCAGTTCCCGCAGTTTTTCGTCGATGAAGCGCCCCATAAGGCCCTGGATGTCCTGCAGGGCCGCCCGTCGGTAGGTTTTCATGGTTCCCGGCAGGTTTTTGTCCACGGAGAAGAGGTCGATGGCGTCTATGCCGAGGGCGGCGGCTATTCGTTCCAGCATTTCCGGGGAGGGGAAGTTGTTTTTGGTTTCTATCATGCCTATGTAGTGGGTGCTGGTGTCTACTTTTTCGGCCAGTTTTGCCTGGGATAGTCCCAGGGCGGCGCGGTAGGCCCTCATGTTGTTCGCCACTATGTCCCTGATGTTTGTCATGTTTTTTACGTCTTGCCTTAACTGTAGTAACCAGGGAGCGGGTTAACCAACTTTGTATTACTATGATGGGACGCTATGTATTAGGTAGTTATTTGTCCGGGCTTCCGGCTTTACCGGGAACTCCGGGCCGCCAAAGGGCGGGGAATGAAACCGGACTTTCGCGTCAGGGTTCCCTGTCCAGGTCTTTAAGTTTTCCCGCGATGATCCGCGAAATCGCCTTTTGAATGTCTTCTATCGCCGCTTTCCGGTAGGTTCTGATGGTGTCCCTCGCGGTTAGTTCCTTGTAAAACAACTCGGTGGTATCTATACCCAGGGCGGCCGCCAGCCGCTCCATCATTTCCGGGGAGGGAAACCGCCGTTTTATCTCCAAAAGCCCTATGTAGTTTGTGCTGGTGTCTACTTTTTCCGCTAATTCCGCCTGCGAAAAACCCAGGGCGGAACGGTATCGTTTGATATTTTGGGCCACTAGGTCTCGTATATCCGTCATTCCTCGCGCGTTTTTTCGTTTTAAGTTTAATGGCCGGAGAGAGGGTTGACCAATTTGCTATTTGTTGTCATTATAGACTTGCTAATAGTCAGTAATAGTTTGTAACCCTGGAGGTCATCTAAAGATGAAAGAGGAGTTGAAAAAGGGGGCTTTAGCCGCCGGGAAGGTGGTTAAAGGGATTCTGCTTGCCTTTTTGATTCTTATTCTCTTGTTTATCGCGTATTCCGCGTTTACCCGCGCGGTTGTGGATGGCGTGATGGTAAAAGTGTATGGGTGTTTATCCCGCGGCGGCGCGGGATAAAGCTGATGAGGACGTTAGCCTCTCGTAGAGGGGTAAGTTTAAGATAAGGAGTACGTTGTGAAAAAGATGGTTGTATTGGCGGGTATGCTCACGCTGGTTCTTGGTGGAGTATTTGCCCAGGAAACCCCGCAGGAAACCCCGTTGGTGGCGGCCTCCATCGGTGACCCTGAGACTCGTTCAGAGTCTTACGGTCTTGTGGGTGTCGGGGTTAAGGGCCAAAAGGGTTCGTCAACCCCCGATGATACGGGCATTTCCATCGCGGTCCCGTTTATCGCGGGGTATCGCTGGGACGCCTGGGGCCTGGGCGGTGAGGTCTTTATCTCGAAGGATATCCGGGAGGGGTACTTTACCACGGCCGGCTCTGGTTCCGGGTTTAATTTGGGTCTTTACGGTGAGCGGCGGCTTTGGGCGGGCAAGACGTTATCGTTGTGGGCGAAGGCTAATTTGGCCTACCAGGGCTTATTCGCTGTAAAGAACAGTTCTCAGTTGTATAATGTTCACTCACTTCAAATTAAGCTGGCCCCGGTGGTTGAATACAATATCACGGAATACTTCCGGGCGTTTGTGGCGGTTGACTTGATTACCGCCTCCTTCACGGGTGTTATTGCCAAGAAGTACCAGGACGAGACCCCGTATGAGGATGAGGAAGATCTCAAAGGTTATAAGGCCAGCGCTGAGATTATGAACAACGTGCTCCACAATGTAACTGTGGGTGTGAAGGTAACGTTCTAGCGGCTAAACGGCGGGTTGTCGCTGATCTTTCGATGATTATGTATCAACAGAAGTTCGCGCTGTCGAGTCTGATATTTTTCAACGGAGTTCAATTACAACCCGCGGGCCATGATCGGCTGTAATCATAGAGCGCCTTGTCTTTTTGGCGGGGTGTTACAAGTCGTAAGAAGGGGGCTTCGCGGTTTCACCGGGGAAAGTTTTATCCCCATACAAGCGCCGCGCCGTTTCGCGCCACTATATCGTATGTAGCCGTCCGTGTGAAAAAGGCGGTATACTCACATTATGGAGCGCGCGATGTACGAAGTACATACTGAAATCACCCTGAAAAACGGGTATGATGTCGGTAAAGCCTCCGAAGGCGGTATCAACGAAAACGAAGTCCGGCAGGTAACGGTTGACGCCGTGGTGGATACCGGCGCGTGGACGCTTATCATCAACGAGGAGACTCGCGCCAAACTGGGGTTCTCCGCGCGGGGAACCGACTGGGTAAACCTTGCCGATGGTGGAAAGACCGACTGCGCCATCGTGGGGCCTGTGGAAGTCTGGTGGAAGAACCGTTGGAATTTACAAAACGCCCTGATGCTGCCCAATTCCAAAGAGATTCTCCTGGGCGCGATCCCCATGGAGGCGATGGATATCACCGTTGACACCCGCGCCGGCAAAGTCGTTGGGGCGCACGGCGATCAAATTATTCACCGGTTGTATTAGGCGGCGGTTCGCGGGCGGCCGCCGGACTGGCGGGGCCGCCCGCTTGATCACAGGGTCTGTTCGGTCCGGTCGATAATGTCGTCCTGGGTTTCCCGGGAAAGGACGTTAAAGAAGGCGCTGTACCCCGCCACCCGGACAATCAGGTCCCGGTGCTTTTCCGGGTGGGCCTGGGCGTCCAGCAGGGTGGCCCGGGAAACCACGTTAAACTGGACGTGAAAACCTTCCAGCCGGTTAAAAAAGGTCCTGACCAGGCTGATGAGCTTTTTCCGGTCCTCCTCCCTTTCCAGCATGGGGGGGGGTATCTTTTGATTGAGCAGTACCCCGCCGGTGATTTCCCTGGTGGGCAGCTTGGATACGGTTTTGAATACCGCCGTGGGACCCTTCCTGTCCATGCCGTGGGAGGGTGAACAGCCTTCCGCCAGGGGTTCCCCGGCCCCGCGTCCGTCCGGGGTGGCCAGGGTTCCCGCCCCCTGGGGTACGTTGGCGGATATGGAGGAAGTGCCGGCGTAGTAGATCCCCCCAATGGGGCCCCGGCCATGGCGGGTGTTGTGGTACTTCTTCATCTCGTCGATGTAGATGTCGTAGGCTTCGCGGATAAGGGTGTCCGCGTAATCATCATCGTTGCCATACTTGGGGGCCGTCAGCAGCAGTTCCCGGATCTCGGCGTTCCGCGGGCCCTCAAAGTCCGCCATCAACGCGTCCCACAGTTCCCCGGCGCGTACGCTCTTGTCCTCAAAAACGCGTTTTTTAATCGCCGCGAGGGAATCCGCCAGGTTGGCGATCCCCACCTGGAGGTCGCTGATAAAATCGTAGACCGCCCCGCCTTCTTTGAGGTTCAGGCCCCGCTCGATACAATCGTCACAGAGGGCGGAACAGAGAATGTCCGCCGTATCCCGCTCCAGTACCGTGTCCGCCGAGGAATCGATGATGACGCATTGGCGGGTAAAGTCCCGGACAATCCGGTCCCAGGCTTTCATCACCTCGTCAAAGCTTTTCATGTCCCGGAAATGTTTTACCCGCGGCAGGGGCCTGCCGTTGGAACCCGGAAGCCTCCTGCCGGATTTGGGGTCCACCCCGTCATTCAGGGCGATGAGCAGGGACTTGGGAAAGTTGAGAAAGCTCATGCCGGTACAGCGGTAGCCCCACTTGCCGGGGACCGCCACTTCCACGCAGCCTATGGCGCTGTAGTTGTAGGCGTCTTCCCGCTTTACCCCCTTTTCAATGAACGAGGGGATGATCACCTCGTCGCTGTTAAAGGCGGGCATGCCGAAACCCAGGCGTACCACCTCGATACATTCCGCCATAAAGGCGTCACTGAGGCCCCGGTGGTAACGCACCGTAAGGTTGGGCTGGGGCAGCCGGGTTTGGGCCACGCTGCGCAGTATCAGGCGGCTGACGGGGTTTACCGCGTCCCGGGGGTTTCCCCCGGCGTCCAGGAACTGGCCCCCCACGGTAACGTTCTGGTACAGGGGGCTTCCGGCGGAAAACTGGGTGTGGGTCCAGCCGCGAATCTTGTTTATCGTAAAGGTCTTCAGCCACAGGTTGACCAAAAGCTCACAGGCGGATTCTTCGGTGATCCGCCCGGCGGCCAGGTCTTTTTCATAATAGGGGTTAAGGTATTGATCCATCCGGCCGTAGGAAAGGGAGTGGCCGTTGCTTTCGATTTGCAGGCAAAGATGAACCAGCCACAGGGACTGCAGGGCCTCGTGAAATGTTTCCGCCCCTTCGTAGGGAACCTTGCGTAAGATCCGGCTCATTTCGAGCAGTTCCGCCGCGCGTTTTTTGTCCCCCTCGGCGCCGGCCATTTTCTCCGCCAGGTCCGCGTAACGCCCGGCGAAAGCCCTGGTGGCGTCGATGACGATGATCACCGCTTTATAAAAGTACGATTTTGCCAGGTTCCGGTAATCGGTAAGATCCAGCGCGGCCAGCTTCCGCTCCGCCCGCTCCCGGTATTCGGCCAGGCCCGCCTTGAGCATACGCCGGTAGTTTACCGCCACGTGGGCGTCTCCGCTGGTGATATTTCCCTCGGCCTTAATGATCCCCAAATCGTAAAACACCCTGGCCGACTCGGGCATGGCCGCCAGGCCCCGGTCCTTAACGGTATTGTGTTCCCAAAAGGGGGCGATTTCCCGAAGCCGGGTCTTGGTTTCTTCGGTAATGTAAAAGCGATCCCCCGGCCGCCGGTCAAATTCATCCAGTTCGGCGATCACCCAGTCCATGGCGTATTCGGGAAAGATCGGCGCCGAACGGTTGCTCGAAGCCTGGTTCCCCGCCAGGAGGGTTTGCTTTTCTATGAAGATGCTCATCCGTTCCAGAACATTTTTATACATCAGCGCCCGGCGTATCGCCAGGGGTTGATCCATGTTGGCCCTGTACGTTTCGGTGGTGATAATCGCCCGCTCGGCGCAGACGCGGGGCCGGGCGGCCAGGAGTTCCTCCCGGAAATCCCCCATCCGGTCCGTCAGGTTCCCAAAGTAAGGCGCGGCCCCGGTTTGGGCCGCCCCGCCGCTTTTGGCGGCGATAGCGTCGTTTAACATCATTCCTCTTCTTCTTCGGCGCCGGCATGGACTAATTCCGCGGCGCCTAAAACACCGCAATGCTCCTTGCATTCCGCGGTTTTAAAATAAACGGGCCGCTCGTCGTGGTTGTATCCGTCAAAGACGCGCCGCGCGGGCCCCAAAAGTTTTTCCCCCATATTGACAAGCCCTCCCCCCAGGATAAAGCAATCCACATTGTAGGTAACGTACAGATTGTAAAACCACACCCCCAGCCAATGGGTCATCTGGGTAAAAGCCTTTACCGCCATGGGATCCCCCTGGTCATAGGCCCGCTCCAGGATGATGCTGTCGATACGGTCAATCCCGCCGGCCAGGTCTGTCATGATCGTCTTTTCCCCCCGGGCGATCCAGTTTTTAATGTGCTTTACGATGAATCCCCCCGAACACCAGGACATGTAACAGCCCCGGTTGCCGCAGCCGCATTCCACGCCCTCCCCGGGGGTGGCGATCATGTGGCCCGTTTCCCCCGCCCAGCCGTAGGTCCCCCGAAAGGGCTTCCCCTTGATGATCAGCGCCGAGGAAATCCCCGTGCTTACCGGGCAAAAGAGGATCTTCTCGAAACCCCGGCCCGCGCCGTGGCGGTACTCCGCCAATCCCGCCGCGCGGGCGTCGTTGTCCAGAACCACCGGAACGCCCCCCAGCTTTTCGGAAAGGTAGGACCGGGCGGGAAAATCCTTGATCTTGACCAGGGCGCTGGTCTTAACAATATAGCCCTGGTCGTAGAGAATGAACGACGGCATCCCCAGGCCCAGCCCCAAAAGCTGTTCCTTCCCAATTCCCCGGGCGGCCATAAGGTCCTTCACATTCCCCGCGATTTGGTCAAAGAACGCCTCCGGGGAACATTCCCCATTGGAAGGGTGGCTCCGGTGGTCAAGGACATTCTTTTGCCCGTCCAAGACCCCGTATGCCGTCTTGGTTCCCCCCACATCAACGCCTATGGTATAATGGTCCATGAATCATCTCCTATAATTACTATAACCCAGAAATTTATCTTTGTCAAATATAAACTTACTAAGATAATAAAAAAAATTATTTTGGTAAGTTTATAGCCTTTACAATCGCCATGCTCCGTAATACTATAAGGTATGACAGCGGCGGGGCTTCTGTTCAATATCCAGAAATTCAGCCTCCACGACGGCCCCGGCATACGGACCGTGGTGTTCTTTAAGGGCTGCCCCCTCTCCTGCCGGTGGTGTTCCAACCCCGAATCCCAGCGGGCGGAACCCTGCCTGTTTTGGGAAGAGGACGCGTCCGCCCCCGGGGGCGTCCGGGCAAAGCCGGACTCCCGGGAGTATCCTCTGGAAGAAGTTCTGGAGATATGTCTCCAGGACCGGCCTTTTTACGAGGAGTCCGGCGGCGGCGTTACCCTCTCCGGAGGGGAGCCCCTGACCCAGCGGGCCTTCGCCGCCGCTTTGTTAAAATCCCTGGGGGAGGAAAACATCCATACCGCCATAGAAACCACCGGTTACGCCCCGCCGGAGGTGTTTAAGGAAGTAACTGACCGGGCGGACCTGCTCCTTTTTGACCTTAAACACCACGATGATCGCCGCCACTTCGAGGGAACCGGGGTCCACCACGGGCCTATCCTGGCCAACCTGAAAAGCGCCCTGGACAATACCCGCGCGGCGGACCGGGACAGGCCCGCCATGTCTATCCTCCCCAGAATTCCGGTTATACCGGGGTATAACAACGCCCTGGAAGACGCCCGGGGTTTCGCGGGCCTCCTCAACTCCCTGGGGCTCAAACGGGCCCAGCTCCTCCCCTTCCACCAATTTGGCGAAAAAAAGTACGCCATGCTCAGAATCCCCTATCCCATGAAGGGCCTTCCCCAGCTTCACCCGGAGGATCTGGAGGAATACCGCCGGGCCTTCATCGCCGAAGGAATTGACTGTTTTTTTTAAATTTCCACCTTATACACCTCAATTCCCCGCCCGGTAAGAAACCGTTCCTTGTCGGGGGGGATGGCGTTGTCGGTAATTACCGCGCTAATGCCGCTAAAGGGGAGCAGCGGTACCAGCCCCTGTTTGGAAAATTTTTCCGATTCGGTTAAAATAATCACCCGCCCAGCCTGCTTTGCCATGTCCCGGACCGCCTCGGAGCGCATGTGATCGTTCCCGGTAAAGCCCGAGCCGGGCGAAAAGCCGTCGGCGCCCACAAAGAGTTTTTCCACCGTAAAGCCCTGGGCGCAGAGCCGGGTAACGGGGCCTACCATCACCTGGGCGTCGGTTTGGTAATCCCCCCCCAAAAGAACAATCTTTGCCTGGGGCAGCCGCCGGATATAGGCGGCGATGAAAGCCGAATTGGTTATGATCCGGAGTTCCCGCTTGTTCAACGTCAGTTCCTCCGCCAGAATGGCGCAGCAGGAACCGGATTCTATCATCACCGCCTCGCCGTCCCGGACCAGTCCGGAGGCCCTCCGGGCGATCTTACGTTTCGTGTCGTAGTGATACCCCAGCCGGTTGTTCATGTCATCGCTGGAACCGGGAAAAACCAGCCCCTTTTCATGCCGGATAATTCCCCGCTCCTCCAGCCGGTCCAGATCTTTCCGCAGGGTAACCTTGGAAACTCCCATCATTTCCGCCAAAGCCGCCACTTCCACGCGGTTTTCCCGGACAATAATGTCCAGCATTTTCTTTTGCCGCTCCGACTGCTTATCCGTCATAGCCCAAACCAAACCTTTTCAAAAATTTTCAAAATATAGTATATTAAAGGAAGTATATAATGAACTGGCTTATTTATTCAAAGCGCTTTATTCAGCGTTATCTTTTTTCGGATTCTCTCCCCCTGAAGGCCCGGGTGCTCAACGCGATTCTTATCGTGGGATTCGCGGCCTGCGCCGCCGCCGCCCTAATCAGGATAGCGGCGGGCCAGCCGCCGCTGGTGATCCTTGTTATCCTGGGCATAACCGTGTCGATAGGTATCGTCTTTCAGGCGGTTAACCATTTTAAGATCCACCGCGCGGGAATTTGGGTGTTTATTCTGGTCCTCTGCGATATTCTGTTCCCCGCGGTGTTCTTCCTGCTCGGCGGTATAGAGGGGGGAACGGCGTCTTACTTTGTTCTGAGCATTACGGCGATCTTCCTCCTGGCCCAGGGCCGAACCCTTTTTGTGTTTCTCGCGAGCCACATCGCCTGGCTTATAATCTGCTACCGCCTGGCCGATACCTTTCCCCAAATAGTAATACCCGAGGGTTCTAAAATCTTCGAGCAGATTCTGTCATTCCTCATCACGGGTCTTTTTATTGGGGTGGTAATCAAATTCCAGGAAATCCTGTACCTCCGGGAAAAAGAAAAGGCCGACACTACCCTGGAGAAGATGGCGGAGGCCGATGAGCGGGTCCGGATTATGCTGGATACCACTCCCCTGGGCTGTACCGTGAGGGACATGAATTTTGAGGTTATCGACTGCAACATGGAAGCCCTGCGGCTCTTTGACTTTGAAAACAAAAACGATTTCATGGAAAAGTTCGCCATCCTTTCCCCCGAATACCAGGAAGACGGAATCCGTACCGCGGACAAGCGGAAAGTCCTGCTCACCAAGGTTCTGCAGCAGGGGCGGCAGGTTACCAGGTGGACCTACCAAAAGCTGGATGGATCGTCCATTCCGGCGGAAGTTACCATAAACAGGGTGGTCGGCGCGAACGGGGATTACATTTTAACGTACATCCGGGATCTTCGGGAATACCAGAAGATGATAGAAGAGATAGACCGCCAAAAATTCCTGCTCCATACCATAAATAACGCCGCCACGGTACTGCTTAAATCGGACCCCAAAAATTTTGAGCGGGACCTTTGGGAATGTATGTCTTTCATGGCCCGGGCCGTGGACGTGAATAAGGTGTACATCTGGAAAAACAAAATCTCCGACGGGGAACTGCGGGCCTCGTTTGTCTGCGAATGGTCGGAAAACTCAAACCTGGAAGAAAGCCGGGAAACCCATTTTGAGACCGCCGGCTCGAATATTCCCGGATGGCCGCGGCTGGCCAGGGGTGAAACCTTCCAGGCCCTGACAAAAGACCTTCCCCAAAAACAAAAGGAGGTCATGGAAAACCGGGGCATTGTCTCCATGCTGATCATCCCCGTTTTTCTGCAGGACTACTTCTGGGGTTTTGTGGGTTTTGACGACTACCGCCAGGAACGATCGTTTTCCCATGACGAAACGAACATACTCCATTCGGGAAGCCTCCTCATCGCCAACGCCCTGCAGCGCAACGACATGATAAGGAACCTTATCAAAGTTCGGGAAGAGGCCCTGTCCAGTACCAGGGCGAAGAGCGAATTCCTGGCCAACATGAGCCACGAAATGCGCACCCCCATGAACGCCATCATAGGGATGACCACCATAGCCAAGGACGCCGGAAACCTGGAAAAAAAGGATTACTGCCTTAAAAAGATAGAGGACGCCTCCACCCATCTTTTGGGGGTGATCAACGACATCCTGGATATGTCCAAGATAGAGGCGAACAAATTTGAGCTTTCCCGCGCGGAATTTGAATTTGAAAAAACCCTCCATAAAGCGGTAAACGTGGTCAATTTCCGGGTGGAGGAAAAGAAACAGCGCTTTACCGTCCATTTGGGAGAAGGTATCCCCCAGACCCTGATTGGAGACGATCAGCGGCTTACCCAGGTGATCGCCAACCTCCTTTCCAACGCGGTAAAATTCACCCCCGAGGAAGGCGTTATCAGCCTTAGAAGCCACTGCCTGGGCCAGGAAAGCGGACCCCAGGGGGAAGTGATCTGTTCCATCCAGGTGGACGTAACCGACTCCGGCATAGGGATCAGCCCGGAACAAAAGGAACGGCTTTTCCATTCTTTTGAGCAGGCGGACAACAACACCTCCCGCAAATTCGGCGGCACGGGCCTGGGGCTCGCCATCAGCAAACGTATTGTGGAAATGATGGATGGATCCATCTGGGTCGACTCGGAACTGGGCAAGGGCTCAACCTTCTCCTTTATCGTTAAGATGCGGAAGGGGGAGGACAAGCAAGCCGTCAGGACCCCGGTAAACTGGGGCGATATCCGGGTTCTGGCGGTGGACGACGATCCGAATGTGTTGGAATACTTTTCGGAACTGGCCCGCCGCTTTAATCTGGCCTGCGATACCGCCCGGGGGAGCGAGGAGGCGATGGCCCGGATAGAACAGAACGGGGACTACACCATCTATTTTGTGGACTGGAAGATGCCCGGCATGGACGGCAGCGCCCTTACCCGGTACATCAAGGAAAAAACCAAGGACCAGGACCAGCGGTCCGTGGTGGTGATGATCTCCGCCAACGAATGGACCGCCATTGAAGACGACGCGAAAAAAGCCGGGGTAGACCGTTTCCTCCCCAAACCCCTGTTCCCGTCGGCCATCGCCGACGTGATCAACGAATGCCTGGGCGCCAGTATCATCATTGGCGAAAAACAATCCCCCGTCCAGACCTACCCGGGCAAAACCGTACTCCTGGTGGAAGATATAGACATTAACCGGGAAATAGTCATATCCCTGCTGGAGCCCGCGGAACTGGTCATTGAAAGCGCCGAAAACGGGAAAATAGCGGTGGACATGTTCAAGGCCGCCCCGGACAAATACGACATGATCTTCATGGACATACAGATGCCCGAAATGGACGGCTTTGCCGCCACCAAGGCTATTCGCGCCTTTGAGGCGGAACTCCGCGCGGCGGAAACCCCCGCGGCGGCGGGAGCCCCCCGCGAGGCGGTTCCCATCATCGCCATGACCGCCAATGTTTTTAAGGAAGACGTGGAAAAATGCCTGGAATCGGGGATGAACAGCCATGTGGGAAAACCTCTGGATATGGAAGAGGTGCAAAAAAAATTAAAGGAATACCTGTCCTAAAGGGCGGCAAGAAAAACCATGGATATTTTTGAGGAACCGGCCGCGATTCGCTTCGCGGACATCGATCAGAGCGACACCCTCAGCGCCGCCGCCGCCGGTGATTTTTTTCAGGAGGCGGCGATCAGCCACGCGGAGATCCTGGGCGTGGGGCGGGACGCGATGAGGCGGACGGGCCAGGTCTGGATCCTTTCCCGGCTTTCGGTATTCATGGAGCGCCGCCCCCGGTTTATGGAAAAGGTCCTGGTTCGTTCCTGGCCCCGGGGGACAAACAGGCTTTTCGCCCTCCGGGATTATGACATCCGCTCCCCGCTTTCCGGGGATCCGCCGGGCCCGGAAACGGGCGGCCCGGGACCTGGCGGTGAGCGGCCGGGGCAAACCCTGGTCCGGGGCCGCGGCGCCTGGCTGATTCTGGACCTGGAAAAACGCCGTCCCCTCCGGCCCCAGGCGGCCGCGGGGAACCTCCCCCTTAACGAGGGAATCGACGCCCTGGCCGGCCCCAAACCCGGCAACGAGCCGCCCCCCGCCCTGGCCGCCCGGGACTTCTCCGCCCCCTCAGCCGGGAGCCGCGGCGGCGGCGGGAAACACTCTTCCCGCCGGGCCTGTTACTCCGACATCGACTACAACGGCCACATGAACAACGCCCGGTACATCCAGTGGATTCAGGACATGATAGAACCGGGGATCCTGGAGCGGGCAACGCAAATCCGGCTGGACATCAACTACCTGGCGGAGGTCCGCCAGGGCGACGCAATCGGCCTTTATATGATCCCCATAGACGAGCCCTGTTTCGATACGGCGGGCTCACCGGCGGTCCGCGAAGCGGCCTTTGCCATAGAAGGCCGCCGGGAGGATCCGGGGCGTTCCACCCCGGGCGCGGAGGCGGCGCCGGTTTTCCGGGCGGAACTGCGAACCGGCCAGGGGCGCGCCGGGCTCAGCCCCGTCTAGCCCTGAAAAACACGCGGGGACGCGTTTTTTACCCCCCTCCCGTTCCCAACGAAGCCCATAGGTCGGGATTTTCGCGCGAAAATCCACAGGCCCGGCAGCCTCCCAGACCCCCTTGCCATTCCCGGACCATTCCGTTAAACTCTCTGTTACCGACCGGTCGTTAACAAGTCCGCCCGCGGGCTTAACCCCGGAAACCGCTATGACCAGAGACGATATACTCAACGCCGCCTTCAAAGTATGGGGGCGGGAACTTTACAAAACCACAAGCCTCGCCAAACTGGCCCAAACCCTGGGGGTGTCCAAGCCCGCCCTGTACCGGCATTTTCCCGATAAAGAGGCCCTCCTGGCCGCCATGTACACCTCGTTTTACGATGATTACGCGAAGATCGTAAAACAGGCCGTGGAGGAGGCCCTTAAAAGCGGCGGCCCGGCGGACGGTCCCGTTTGGCGGGAAAGGCTTCTGGTCATAGTGCGGTCTGTTACCGCCTATTTCGCCCAGCGGTTTGATCACTTTATCTACGCCTTAATTAACATCCACCAGAAACTGGCGGATAAAAAAGATCACCGCCATCTCAAGGATCGCCCCCTTTTCTTTGAGGATGAATTCGCCAAACGGGGAATTTGCTTCGCCGATCTGGCCGAGGGTATTCCCCCGGGGCGGCATTACCAGATAAACGCGCGATACCCTTCGATTCTGTTTATGGTGGGGCTTACCACCCTCCACGGAATGGCCCTCTTTCACAAAAGGCGGCGCCGGGAGGGGGAAACCGGAATAGTTCCCTGTTTTCCCCCCGGCGGGGAAAGTTCCGAAGAGGAGATCCTCTCCTTTGCCGGTTCCATGGTGGAAAGGGTCCGGCTGGGGCTTCACTTTGAACGGGCGGCGATAGAGAACCTGCCCTACGCCAGGCTGGAGGGGCTTATTAACCCGGACGTTCCCGCCCCGGACGCCTTGCTCCGGGCCGTGGCGGAGGTGGTCGCCGAGACGGGGCCCTGGAACGCCTCCATGGAAATGGTGGCAAAGCGTTCGGGGCTTTCCAAAAGCGGCCTGTATTTCCGCTTTAAAAGCAAGCAGGACATGCTGGCCCGGCTTTTTATGGAGGAATTCGATCGCATCGCGAAAATCACCACCTCCCATATCCAGCTCGCCTCGGCCAAGGAGGAACAACTGTACCTGGCTATTCTTTCCACCGCCGCCTACCTCCATTCCCGGCCAGAGATCCTCATCGCCCTGGACTGGATTGGAATCCAGCGGCTGGAACTGGACATTTCCGTACCCCCATCACTTCGCGATTTTTTTGAGGGACTTAACTTGAGTGGTCCCCCCCTGGGGGAATTTCGGGAAGGGGGGGGGGGAGAGAGAGAACAGAAAGATATTTCCCAGTGGATTCTCTTTTTGCTCATCGCCATTCTTATACGCTGTCTGCGTTACCAAAATGGGCACCCCCCCCAGGAGGGGGACGCCGCGGGGCTGGATTACGGAGGTTTGCGAAAGCTTTTCCGGTTCATTACATTGGGGATAGAGGGGTTTGACGAAGAAAACCCTTGACACAAAAAAAATGTATGGGTATAGTCTGTTAACGACCGGTCGGTAACATTGAGACCCGTTGACATAAAGTGGTAACCATATTAGTATGATTACCGTATTAGTGCGACAACTGTGGATTTTAAGGATGGTAAACTGGACTTTTATGAAAACAATAGTATACGGACCCTTCCGGCGGTGGGGCGCTTTGTTTCTTTGCCTGGCGCTTGGGCCGGGGGTTTTTGCCCAGGACGGCGCTGAAATCCCAGGCAAGGAGGCGGGGGGGCCGGCGGCCGTTTCCCTGTCCATAACCCCGGAGAAGGCGGTGGAAATGGCTATCGAAAACAACCTAAGCCTTCA
This sequence comes from Treponema sp., assembly GCA_031257195.1. Classification (GTDB taxonomy): domain Bacteria; phylum Spirochaetota; class Spirochaetia; order Treponematales; family Breznakiellaceae; genus JAIRPD01. The sequence continues at coordinate 16,239 of JAIRPD010000026.1, forward strand.
GCAAGCCCAGGTAAGCAACGAGGCCAAGCGCCGGGCGGCGGCGGCTCCCTGGAACGTGTTTATCCCCACGGTGGAACTGTCGGGTACCCTGGGCCGCCTTAACAAAAAGCCGGAAGCGGCGTACTTTGACACAACTCCCATGGGTGGACCGGGTATGGTCCTCTTAAGTCCCGCCCAGCCCCAGTGGGTCCTGTCCGCCTCTCTCCAGGCCACGCTGAACCTTAACATCGGCACCTTTATCGGGATGAAGCAAACCGTGGAGGATTACCGGGCGGGGCTTATCACCGTGGAAAAAGCCAGGCTCCAGTTGGAACGGGATGTCCGCAAGGCCTATTACAATATGCTCCTGGCCCGGGAATCCATCGCCCTGCTCCGGGAAAGCTACGCCAACGCCGAGCGCCGGGTAACTATGGCCCAGGGAAATTACCGGGGAGGGCTTATCCCCGAGGTGTCCCTGCTTCAGGCTCAGGTGGCCCGGGAAAACATGAAGCCCCAGATCGACGAGGCGGAAAACGGCTATAAAATGGCCATGGCCTCCTTTGCCATGTACCTGGGCCTGCCCTACGACACCGCCTTTGAACTGACCCCCCCCTCCGGGGATGTGGAGTTTATTGTTCTGGAAGCCCGGGAACTTATCACCCACGCGGCGGCCAATAAGCCGGACATTGAGGAACTGCGGCGCAAGCTGGAGGCGCAGAAAATCGCCAAGCGGGTTCTCTTTTTTAACCTGTATACCCCCACCCTTTCCCTGGGCTTCAACATGGATCCCCGCTTTGGGGGGGATCCCTGGAAGGACAGCCTTTTTAAGGGTGATCTGTGGAACCAGCAGTCGGGGATGTTTAGAATCACCCTGGCCTGGCGGCTTAACGCCCTGCTGCCCTTTTCCGTGGAGCGCCAAAACTACCTGGCCATGGAAGACGCGGAAAAGGCCCTTGGCCTGGGGCTTACCCAGGCGGTACGGGGCGCGGAAGTGGAGGTGTACAACATCATCCTCCAGCTGGAAAAGACCCGGACCACCGCGGAGGCCCAGAAACTTACCGTGGAGCTGGCGGAACGGACCTTTCGTCTTTCCGAAACGGCCTACAGGAACGGCCTTAAAGAATTCCTGGAAGTACAAAACGATGAACTTGCCCTGCGCCAGGCCCGGCTTGGGGCGTTGCAGCAGAACTACAATTACCTGATGGGTCTTTTGGATCTTGAATACGCCATGGGGGTTTCCTTTGGAACCTTGAGCGGGAGGAACGAATAATGAAAGTAACCTACACAACGCGCCCGGTTTACGCCGCGGCACTAAGCCTGATCATCCCGGCGCTCCTTTTGGGGGCCTGTAAAAAGGACAAGGCCGGGCCCGGCGACATCCAGGACACGCCGGTGTTCGCGGTGAATACCAGTACCGCCGTCCAGGGACAAATCTGGGACTACATCGCCCTTTCGGGGGATATTATCGCCGGTTCCACCGTGGACGTATACTCCGACGTGGCGGGCCGGGTTACCCGGGTCTATGTGGAAGTGGGCCGCCGGGTTGCCCGGGGAGCCGCCATCGCCGCGGTGGACCCCAGCAAGCCGGGGATGATCTTCATTCCCGGCGTGGCGGCGGCGCCTATCGCCGGGACCGTGGTAGCCCTGCCGGCCCAGGTGGGGGCCACGGTAAGCCAGACGGTGCCCCTGGCCCGGATTTCCGGGGGCAGCGCCCTGGAAATAAAACTCTACGTGGCGGAACGGTTTATCTCCAAGGTGGCGCTAAACCAGCCCTGCGAAATTTCCCTGGACGCCTGGCCCGGCGAGACCTTCCGGGGGGCCGTTACCGAAGTAAGCCCCGTGGTGGATCCCGCCTCCCGGACTATGGAGGTCAAGGTCAACGTAAACAACCAGGGAAACAAGCTTAAGGAGGGAATGTTCGCCAAGGTACGGATCATCACGGAGCAAAAGGAAAATATCGTAAAAATTCCCGCCTCCGCCCTGATCCGCCGTTTTGGGGAAACCTACATATTTGTGGCGGGAACGGATCCCGCCGATCCCGCCTTCCAGGCCGCCAAAAAACGGATCGTTAAACCGGGGATCATGATCGACGGGGCCCTGGAAATAGAAGAGGGCCTGCGGGCCGGGGAGGAATTTGTCATTAAAGGGCAGACCCTGCTTAACGATGGCTCCCGGATCAACATAATCGAAAGAACGCCGCCCTTAAGCGCGGAACGTTAGGGGGTGGTATGAGCGTCGCCAGAACGGTAGTCAACAGGCCTACCACGGTTTTTATTATTTTTCTTTTGCTTATTGGTTTGGGTTTCTTTGCCCTGGTAAACCTGCCCATTGACCTGTACCCGGACATTACCTTTCCCATGGTGGTGGTTTATACGAGCTACACCGGGGCGGGGCCGGAAGAGGTGGAACGTTCCGTGACGAGGGTACTGGAGGCGGCCCTCTCAAGTGTCTCCAACCTGGAAAAAATCCGGTCCACTTCAAACAAGGGTTCCGGCATGGTCATCATGGAATTTACCTATGGCACGGACCTGGCGGAGGCGTCCAACTCGATCCGGGACGCGCTGGAACGGGTTCGGAACGCCCTGCCCACCAGCGCGGACACCCCGCTGATCTTCAAGCTGGATCCCTCCATGATGCCGATCATGGGCCTGGTGGCCATGGGGAACCGGACCTCGGAAGAAATTCGGGAACTGGCGGATGACACCATCGTTCCCCGGATCGAGCAGACCCCCGGGGTGGCCACCGCCTCAATCATGGGGGGGCGGGAAAAGGTTATCCGGGTGGAGATTCCCCAGACCCGGCTGGAAGCCTACGGCCTTACGGTAACCCAAATTCAGCAGATGCTGGCGGCCCAAAACGCCCAGGTGGCGGCGGGAAACATTACCGAAAACGGCCTGTCCTATATTCTTACCACCATGGGGGAATACAAATCGCTGGAAGAAATTCGCAGTACGGTGGTGTCCTACAAGGGCGGCGGGATCAGTTTAACCGGGGCCTCCGCCGGTCAGGCGGCGTTACCCCGGAGCGTGTACCTCCGGGACCTGGCGGATGTGTACGAGGGCTACCGGGACGAAACCAGCACGGCCTATGTAAACGGCAAGCCGGCGGTGATGCTGATGGTCCAGAAACAGAGTGGAAAAAATTCTGTCCAGACCGCCAGGGACCTTCGGGCCCGGCTTAAACAGATAAACAAGGAACTGCCCGGCGACATCAGCATTACCGAAGTGTTTAACACCACGGATATAATTGAAAACTCCCTTAACCAGGTGGTATCCACCGGCGTAAGCGGGGCGGTCCTGGCGGTGCTGGTGCTGTTCCTCTTTCTCCGTTCCATCATGCCCACGCTGATCATCGGAATCAGCATCCCCGTGTCGATCATCATTACCATCATGCTGATGTACTTCGCGGGGCTGACCTTGAACGTGATGACCATGGCGGGGCTGGTGCTGGGCATAGGGATGCTGGTGGACAATTCCATCGTTATCCTGGAAAACATTTACCATTACCGGGAAAAGGGGGCCAAGCTGGGGCCCGCGGCGGTGCTGGGCACATCGGAGATGATCGTGGCCATCACCGCCTCTACCTTGACCACCCTCTGCGTGTTCGCCCCCCTGGTCATGTTCAAGAGCCTTTTGGAAATGGCCGGTGAAATGTTCGCCGGCCTGGCCTTTACGGTGGTTATCTCCCTGGCCATCTCCCTTTTTACCGCCATGTTCCTGGTGCCGGTATTGTCAAGCCACTATTTTCCCCTGGTTACCCGGAAGCAAAAACCCCTAACGGGCCCCCTGGCGGCGCTGGATCGGGTCTTCGCGAACTTCTTCGCCTGGCTCGACGATTCCTACCGCCGGGCGGTCCGCCGGGTGCTTAAGCATAAATTGATCGTGATCCTGTTCCTGGTGGTCCTGTTTGCCGGCAGTATCGTCATGGTCCCCTGGATCGGCTGGGTCTTTATGCCCCAGCAGGACGAGGATACCGTGCAAATAAGCGTTACCCTCCCCATGGGAACACCCCTGCAGGAAACCGAGTCGATCATGCAGCAGTTAAGGCTTCTGGTGGAACGGGAAGTTAAGGGCTACAAGGATATCGCCCTCATGGCCGGCGGGGGGGGAATGTTCTCCAGCGGGGGCAGTAATTCCGGAACCTTGTATATCACCCTTCCTCCCTTTAAGGAACGAATAGACAGCGCCAACCAGATCAAGGATAAGCTGCGTCTCCACTTTAACGATTTTCCCGGCGTGTCCTTCTCTTTCGGCGGCGGTATGGGCATGGGCATGGGCAGCAGCAATCCCGTGGATATTATGCTGCGGACCGACGACCTCGTCAAAGGCAAGGCCCTGGGGGAACGGATGGCCGCCCTGCTTAAGGAACGGATACCGGAAATCACCGAGCCCGAGGTGGACCTTAAAGACGGGCTTCCCCAGATAGAGATCAACATTGACCGGGAACGGATGTACGCCCTGGGGCTGAACGCCTATACCGTGGGGAACGAAATCAAGGCCGCGGTGGACGGCGTTACCGCCACCAAATACAAAACCGGGGGCCACGACTACGACATCCTCCTGATCCTCGCGGAGGCGGACCGCAGCACCCGGCCCGCCCTGGACCAGATATTTATCAACAGCCAGGTGGCGGGGGGCAGGATTCCCCTTTCCAATTTCGCTTCCTACGAGGAGGGCACGGGCCCCCTGACCATACGCCGGGAAAACCAAAGCCGGATCATCCACGTTACCGCCGGGGCGAAGATGGGGACCAAGATCAACGCTCTGCAAGAGCGGGTGCAAAGCCTTATCACCGCGGAAATCCCCGTGGAAGAGGACGTGATCATCGAGTACGGGGGGGACAACTCGGAGATGATCAAGATGTTCACCCGGTTTATCTTTATCTGTGTGGTGGCGATCTTCCTGGTCTTTGGGGTCATGGCGAGTCTCTTTGAATCCTTTAAAGACCCCTTTATCATCATCTTTACCATTCCGCTTTCCTTTATAGGGATTGTGCTGATCTACCTGATCACCGGGACCGTGTTTAACGTCCTCACCGCCGTGGGGCTTCTGGTACTGGTGGGGGTTATCGTCAACAACGGTATTGTCCTGGTGGACTACACCAACCTGCTGCGTAAACGGGGTTACGGCCTGGTGGAAGCCTGCGTGGAAGCCGCGGGGAACCGGCTGCGGCCTATCCTCATGTCCACCCTGACAACCATCCTGGGCCTTGTGCCCATGGCCTTCTTCCCCGGAGAGGGTTCAGAGATAGTCGCCCCCATCGGCAAGACCGTCCTGGGGGGCCTTACCTTTGGTACCTTTATGACCCTGTTCCTCATGCCCACCATCTATGTCATTATAAACAGAAGGGACGATGAACGGCGGGCCCGGGCGGAAGCCCGGCGGGAGGCCATCGCCGCGGGGCTGAGAGGCAGGGCCCTGAAAGAAGAACTGAGACACGCCGGCCCGGCGAAAACGACAAACAAAACGGAGGAAAGCCATGCTGAGGGTTGAAATTGTCGCCAACCATTCGGTGGAAGAAAATGTCCTGGAAGCCCTAAAAGACCACCAGGCGGGTAAGTTTTACACCCTCTACCCCAACGTAATGGGGGTGGGGACTTCCGGCCCCCGGATGGGAGACGCCGTCTGGCCGGAAGAAAACTTCGCCCTGGTGGTCTGGTGCGAGGAAGAGGAGGCCCGGGCCATTGTCCGGGCGGTGGAGGACGTGAAGAAACGTTTCCCCGATGAGGGGATCAAGGTTTTTGGGGTGGATTGATCGCCCCGGGCTGTCCCGCGGTATCCAGGGGCCGGCTCACTTTCGCCAGGAACGCCCGGGTCCGTTCCTTTCGCGGCCTGTCGATTACCTCGGCGGCGGGGCCCTCCTCGATAAAGCCGCCCAGGTCCATAAAAAGAACCCGGTCCGCCACCTCCCGCGCGAAAGGAATTTCGTGGGTTACAATCACCATGGTCATGTTTTCCGCCGCCAGGTCCCGGATAACCCTTAAAATGTCCCCCGTCAGTTCCGGGTCCAGGGCGCTGGTGGGCTCGTCAAAAAAGAGGATCTCCGGGTCCAGGGCCAGGGCCCGGGCGATGGAAACCCGCTGCTGCTGACCCCCGGAAAGCTCGCAGGGGTAGGAGCGGGCCTTGTCCACAAGCCCCATCTTTTCAAGGAGAAGGAAAGCCCGCCTTTCCGCCTCCGCCCTGCCGCGGTGAAGCACCTCCACCTGGGCTTCGGTAATGTTGCGGGTTACCGAAAAATGGGGAAAGAGGTTGAAGTTCTGAAACACCAGCCCCACCTTGAGGCACATCTCCCGCAGCTCGTCCCCGGGGGCGTAGACCCCGTCCCGGAGCATATCCCTTCCACACAGGCTGATATCGCCGCCGTCCGCCAGTTCCAGGCGGGTAACGCAGCGGAGCAAGGTTGACTTCCCCGACCCGGAGGGGCCAATGATCGCCACCACCTCTCCCTGGTTTACGGTAAAGGAAATATCCCGCAAAACCTTGAGGGGGCCAAAGGATTTTGAAAGCCCCCGGACAGAAATCACTTCCACGCGCGCCTCCCGGCCGTTCCCCCGGACATAAACTTTACGAATAATACGAGAACTTTTTCTCGGCCCTGGTAAAAGCCAGGGTTACGGCCCAGTTCATGATCAAATAAAACAACCCGGCGACAAAAATCGGCATGGTGGAAAATTCCCTGGACGCGGCGTTCCGGGCGGCGTGAAACAGTTCCGCCACCCCGATCACCTGGGCCAGGGCGGTATCCTTTACCAGGGTGATAAACTCGTTCCCCGAAGCGGGAAGGATCCGCTTTACCACCTGGGGAAGGATGATCCGCAGAAAGGTCTTGCGCCGGGTAAAACCCAAAACCTGGGCCGCCTCATACTGCCCCCGGGGAATCGACTCAATGCCGCCCCGGTAGATTTCCGCGAAATACGCGGCGTAGTTCAGGGAAAAGGCGATGATCACCGCGACAAACCGGTCATAGGACAACACAAAGCGCAGGGCCTCCCAAAAACCCCCGGCGCGGATCACCTCCCCCAGGCGGCTTTCCAAAAACGCGTAAAGGTACTTGGGGGCAAAGTAAATAAAGATAAGCTGAAGGATCAGCGGCGTTCCCCGGGCGATCAGCAGGTAAAAACCAACCGGCCCGCGGACAAGGGGATTCCTGGACATCCGCCCAAAGGTAACCGGCAGCGCCAGGGGGATGGAGAACAGCAGGGTTAGAAAAAACACCCGGGCCGAAATCACCGCCCCCTTAAGCATAAAGCCGATCATGTTAAGCATCGATCCCCCTCCGGTCCGCGGCGCCGCCTACTTCCCGATAATCGAAATATCCGCGCCCAGCCACTGGGTGGAAATCCTGGCCACCGTACCGTCCCCGGCCATTTCCAGCAGGGTCTCCCATACCTTGTTTACCAGGGCGGTCTCCCCCTTTCGGAAGCCCACGCCGAATTCCTCCTCCCCCAGGGTTTCACCCAGTATGCGAAAATCCTTGCCCGACCGGTTGATGTTGTCGTTGGCCACCACCAGATCGATCACCACCGCGTCGACGCCGCCCACATCCAGGTCCATCAGGGCCGTAAGAAAATCCTTGTACTCCACCACCTCCGTCAGGCTTGCCTTAAAATCCGGGGCGTCCTCAATCGCGTCCACCGAGGAGGAACCCGCCTGGGTGCCCGCCTTTTTTCCCGCCAGATCCGCCAGGGTTTGAACCGGGGAGTTCCCCTTCACCACCACCACCTGGGCGTTTTTCAGGTACGGCGGGGTATAGAGTATGTTTTGCCGCCGCTCCTCGGTGATCGTAAAACCATTCCAGATACAGTCGATATTTTTGGTATTCAGCTCCTGTTCCTTGGCGTCCCAGTCAATGGGCTGGAGAACCAGCTCCACCCCCATCCGCCTCGCGGCCTCCTTCGCCAAATCCACATCGTACCCCACAATCTCGTTCCGCTCGTCCCGGAAACCCATGGGCGGGAAAGAATCATCCAAACCCAGGATCAGCTTCTTCCGTTCCAGAATATAGGTCAGGGACCCGTCCCCGCCGCCGGACGCTGGGGGGGCTTTTTTCCCGCACCCCAGAAAAAGGGCGCTTCCCGCGGCAAGGGCGGCGGCTAGTATGACAACAACTTTTCTCATTTCTATTCCTCCTGCCCTTGGGTATACCATTTATTGGTAAAAATGTAAACTTAGAGCCGCCCTGGGAGGACGCGCGGGTGGAAACATACGAACTGGTGCTGGCCGATCCGGCGAAAAACATTACCCTCCTGGTCCTTACGCCGGTTCCGGCGGAGGATCGGGCCGCGGTGGCGGTAAAACTGCTGGCCCATCCCTCCCTCCGGGCCGAACAGGCGGGCTTTGCCGTCCCTCCCCATTCAAAAAACGCGCTGGGCCGCCTGGAGATGATGGGGGGCGAGTTCTGCGGCAACGCCGCCCGGAGCTTTGGCCTCTATATGGCGCGCGCCGCGGGCCTTCGGAACCGGCGCGGCTCCCCCGGTCAGGCCCAGCGGGTCTTGGTTGAATGTTCCGGCGCGGAAAACCCCGTGCCGGTCCGGGTCAACCTGGAAACCGGCTGGGCCGAGGCGGAAATCCCCCCGCCCCTGTATACGCGTTCCCTGGCGTGGGAGGGCAGGGTCCTGCCGGTCTGCGTGTTCCCCGGCATCACCCACCTCATCGCCCCCGGCATAGAACCCGGGGAGAAAACCTTCTTCGCCCTAAAAAGGGCGGTGGAAGCCGCGGGGCCGCCGGCCGGCGAATCCCCGGACGCCCTGGGGGTGCTGTTCCTGGAAACCCCGGAAGATCCCGGGGGGGAGGCCGCCATGACCCCCGCGGTGTATGTGTACAAGACCGGTTCCCTGGTTTTCGAGTCGAGCTGCGGCTCGGGCTCCGCGGCGGTGGGAATCTGGAAGAGCCGGGACCTGGCCGATGGGGAGGCCCGGTATCGCGTCCGCCAGCGGGGGGGGACCATCGAGGTCCGGGTGGTAAAACGGGGGGGCCTGGTGGAAACCGCGGCCATCGGGGGGCCCGTTACCCTGCGGCCCCTCACCTTGCCCGCGGGAACATGCCGCGATTAGACGTCCCCGGGGACACAAACCGCCCCTCCCCGCGCGAGAAATTTCCGGGCCGGAACGGCCGTTCCTGCGCCGCCGGGGTAAAATGTCCGCCCTTTGGAATTCGGGCTAAACCGCTGAAATTCCAGCTCCCCGGCCCGTCAAACTATGCCGCGGGTCTTTGTAGAGCAAGGAATTGTATTCGGGCAAGGCGGATTTGAACCGCCGACCTCTTGGTCCCGAACCAAGCGCGCTACCAGCTGCGCTATTGCCCGATGCGACGGTTAGTATACCCCGGCCGGCTCTTCCCTGTCAAGGGAACAGTTCCCATTCACCGCCCGGAGGACCCGCCGCCCGAAACCCCGCCCCCGGCCTCCCCGTCCCCGGTCCGAGCGGCGCGGCTGTTCGGTCTCAAGCCCGCCTTACGGGTTTGAGGGGAGTTTCCCTTCCGGTGAAATTCCGCCCAAACGGCAAGGCCGGGTTAAACGGCTTTGCCGTTTTTTTACGCCGCGGGCGGGGGTAGCGGCCGCGAGTAGTACCGGCTTCGTTGTCCCGCCGCCGCTTGTCTGTTTCCCCGGGGGGCCCCGTTTACCCGGCGTCCTTCCCGTAGCGGATCCGGGGGTCCACCAGGGCCAGGAGGATGTCCGAAAGGACCATTCCCGCCAGGACCAGGGCGGAGATAAACATGATGTTGGCCAGCACCAGGTTCACGTCCTCCTGGGTAACCGCCTCGTACATAAGCCGCCCTATGCCGGGGTAGGCGAAGATGATCTCCAGGATCAGGGAACCGGAAAAGAGGCCCGCCAGGAGGTTGGCGCTGCCGGTGATGTAAGGGTTCAGGGTGTTGCGGAAGGCGTGGTGGAAGTATATCCGCCATTCCGCCACGCCCCGGCCCCGGAGGCTGGTGATGTAGGGCTGCCCCAGCTGGTCCAGCATGGTGGCCCGGATCATCCGCAGGGTTCCCCCAATTCCCCCCAGGAAGGCGGCCAGCAGGGGAAGGAAGATGTGGTGGGCGTAGGAGAGGACAAACTTCCCCGGGGCCTCGCCGAAAGGGAAGGGGGGGTAGGCGGTAACGGGGAAGAGTCCCGTAACGGAGGCGAAGAGCTGCAGCAGGATCAGCAGGAGGATTCCGGGAAAGGCGTGGAGGACCAGGGAAAAGAAGCTCACCGCCAGGTCCGCCCCGCCGCCGGCTTTGGTGGAAAAGTACACCCCCAGGATAAAGGAAAAGGCGGTGATAAGGACCAGGGAGATAAGGTTGAGGACCAGCGAGTTGGGAAGCCGGGCGGCGATGAGGAAGGACACCGGCGCCCGGGAGATAAGGCTGGTTCCCAGGTCGCCCTGGAGAAAGACCCGGTGAAGCCACCGGAAGTACTGGATGTAAAAGGGCTGGTCCAGGCCCAGGGCCTCGCGCTGGGCCTGGAACTGTTCCGGGTTAACCATTTCCCGGCCGCTTTGCATCCGTCCCTCGCGCTCGCTAAAGAGCCGCTGGGTCATTATCTGGTCCACCATGTCCCCCGGCGCCAGTTCCATGAGGCCGAAGACGGCGAATCCCAGGATAAAGAGGGTCAGGATCATGGCGCCAAGACGGCCGGTGATGTAGGAGGCCAGGGGAGCTTTGCGCTTGAAGGCGTACAGGGGGGAGGCCAGGACCAGGAGGGGAGAGGCCGCCACGCGGGGGGAACGCTTCATGGGGCCCCCCGCTCCGCGAGGAACACGTAGTTCAGTTCCGCGCCCTGGAGGTTGTCGAAGTACACGTTGGAAAAATCCCAGCGCCGGCGGAGGGCGAAAAAGCCCCGGGTCCGGAAGAGGGAGATGATCGGGCACTGCTCGATGATAATACTCTGGAACTCGTCCCATATCGCTTTGGCCTTGGCCTTGTCGATGGTGTAACAACCCTCGTTGTAAAGGTAGTCCACCCGGGCTTCCCAGTCCGTGGCCGGGCTTGGCTGGTTGGGGTACCACGCGTGGAGGTTCCCCGAGGAAGGCCAGACATTGCTTCCCTGGGAGGGGAAGATGTTGGCCCCCCCAAAGCCCATGAGCATGGAGTCCCACTCAAAGGTGGTAAACAGGGCCTCCACCATCTTTTGGAAGTCCACCACCCGGATATTTACCTTGATCCCCGCCTTGGAAAGCTCGTCCATAATAATGGAGGCGATGTCGTTGTTTACCGCGCTTTCCGACCGGATCACCAGGTCGAACTCCACGGGGTTTTCTTTTATGTCCAAAAGGCGGCCCCCCCGCAGCTTGAACCCCGCGGACTCCAGCAGCGCCATGGCCCGGTTTGGATCGTAGAGGTAGCCGTTGGTTATCGCCGGGTTGTGAAAGGGGTTGGGTTCGGGGAAGAAGTCCAGCTTGGGTTCCGCCAGGCCCCGGTATACCTGGGCGATGATCCGGTCCCGGTTGAGGAGGCAGCTCATGGCCTGGCGGAATTCCCTGGTGGTGAACCAGCGGTACTTGGGGGTCTCCTTCCATTGGGGGTTTTGATTAAAGGTCCAGAACGCCGCCCCCAGGCTTCCCTCGGCGTTAAAGACCGCGTACTCCGGGTTTTCTTTGGTAACCAGCTCGTCCAGGTCCTCGGGCCGGGGAACATAGGAATCGCTTTCCCCGTTTTTAAAAAGCAGGAACTGGGTGTTTTCCTCCGGGATGATCCGGATAATTTCCTCGTCGCAGTAGGGGATGGAAAGACCCTGGGCGTCTTTTCTCCAGTAATCCCCGTTCCGCTTAAAGACCAGCCGCTGTCCCGCGGTGTACTCCGTGAGGAACCATTTTCCCATGGAGGGAATGGTTTGGGGGTCCGTTTGAACCCCGTAGAGGTTCAGCACCGCCTCCACCCCGCCGGACCGTTTGGCCGGCTCGTAGACGTGCCGGGGACCAAAGTCCATGTTAGTGGCCAGGATGGGGTCCGCCACAATCCGGGGAAAGTGGAACACAAAGCGCCGGTCATCGAGTTTTTCTATGGTTACCCGGCCCTCGCTCCCGTCTTCCAGGGTAAGGAACTGCTGGTAATAGCCGGAACTTTGACATTCCGGGTCTCCGGAGATCTCATTGTACCAGAAAACCACGTCGTCGCTGGTTACCTTGACCCGGCGGTTCGCGTTGTAGTAGCTCCAGTACAGGTCGTCCCGGAGGGTGTAGATCACGTCCAGCTTTCCCGCCTCCCCGTAGACCTTTACCTCCGCGGCGGCGGCGCGGGGTTCCCATTCCCTGGTAAGGGGATTGTAGTCGATCAGGTAATCGGTAAGGCTGGAGACAATGGAGCTGGTGGCGCTGTCCTTTTCGGCGATCAGGTGGTTGAAGCTCTTGGGGTCGCTGGTGATCACCGAAGTCCAGGTTCCCCCCCGGCGGCCGGGGACAAAGTCCTCCCCCCGGTAGGGCTTGAACTCGGTCTTGGCCAGCAGCGCCGGAAGTCCCGCGGCCGCGGCGGCGTTGTACTCCTCCAGGGAAACCTCCTCCCGGGAACAGGAAACCATGAGGGCGGCAAAGACGGCGGCGGTGAGGAAGATCGCCTGGGCGGCCGGAAGGGGCGCCGCGATTCGCGGGAAAAACCGGGTTTTCATGGAGGAAGTATAACGGATTTTGGGGGACGGGAAAAGGCCGCGCCCCAGCGTCTATAGACCGCGCCGGAGCGCCTTTACCGGAAAAGGGAAACGGTGTACACTGGGGTCTGTTCTGGAGGTGAAGACATGAACAACTATTTACCGGGCAACCTGTATATCAACACGGCGGATTATTATGACTACGACAACCGGGAAATCATAAAAGACGATTTGGAGTTTTATGTTGAATACGCCCGCCGGACAAAGGGCGCTATCCTTGAATTGGCCAGCGGCACCGGCCGGGTTTCGCTCTATGTGGCCGAAAAAACAGGCCGGAACCTGGAATGTCTGGAACTTTCCGAAGCCATGGTAAAACGGTTTCAACATAAACTGGAAACAACCCACCGGCGGCTGCGGGAACGCGTTAATGTCCATATCGGGGATATGTCGGATTTTAAATTCAAGGAACGGTTTGAATACATCATCATACCCTGGAGGGCGCTGCAGTACCTTCCCGAACAGGAACAGACCATCAAATGCCTTTCCCGCGTGCGCGAACATTTGGCCGGTAACGGCGTTTTTATTTTTGATATTTTTAAGCCCCGGACCTATGATGAAAAATGGCTTGGCAGGGAAGATGTTTCCTATGACATTACGGTCAATGGCAGGCGCATAATCCGTTCAACGGTAAATTATGCCGCGGACACGGTAAAGAAAACTATCCAGTACAAAAGTCGGTACAGGATAATGGGGGGGGGGGTGAAATAATAAAAGAGGATCTATTGACCTACAAGTACTATGAATACGATGAAATGGCGGAAATACTAACATCCCTGGGATTTACGATACAGGATGTCTACGGATATTATGACAAACGGGCGGTAAAGGACGGGGATGAAATGATCTTTGTGTGTGGGAAAGGCCGGTAAACCGCCCGCGCCGGGAAGCGCGGTTGTGGGCCCGCGCCCGGCGTTACGTTGGTCCGCGGCCCTGGTCGATGGCCGCGAGGATCCGCCGTTTGAGGGCGGCGAATTCCGGGGTAAGGGAAAATTCCTCGCCCCGGGGCCGTTTTGTTTCTATCGTAAAAACGGCGCTTATCGTCCCCGGCCCCGGGCGGCCCGGTTTCGCGGTCAGGATGTACACCCTGTCGGAAAGGATCAGGGCCTCCTCCACATCGTGGGTGATGAACACCCCCGAAAGGTTTCCGCTCCCCAGGGGGGAGGCGGCGGAACGCGCGATGTCCTGGAACCAGCCCCGCATGGTCCGGCGGGTAAGGGCGTCCAGGGCGGAGAAGGGCTCGTCCAGGAGGATCACTGGGCCCCGCCGGGCCTCCGCCGTTCCCCCCGGCCCGGGGGCCGCGCATTGCAGGCAGGCCCGGAGCAGGGCCGCTCGCTGCCGCATCCCCCCGGAAAGCTGGCGGGGGTACTTTTTTTCGCACCCCCCCAGGCCAAAGGCGGGAAAGAAGGAGGAGGCGTAGTCCCGCGCGGCCTTTTTTTTCATCCCCCGGATGACCAGGGGAAGAATCGCGTTGTCCAGCGCGGTCCGGTACTCCAGAAGCAGGTCCCGCTGCATCATGTAGCTTACCCTGCCCGACTGGCCGGTAATATCCTCCCCGTTCAGGTATATCCGCCCCCCGTCGGGCTGGTCGACCCCCGCCAGGACGTTGAACAGGGTGGTCTTCCCCGCGCCGGAGGGACCCAGGAGGGAGATAAGCCCCCCCCGTTCCAGGTCCAGGTTTATCCCGCTTACCACCGGCGTTCCCTCGTAGGTTTTCACGATGTCCCGGCAGGAAAAAACGGCGGTCCCCCCCAATCCCCCGGGGGGCGATGTTTCAGCGCCGGTCATCACTCTGGCAGGTACTCGTTGGTAAAGCCCCCGGCGCCTATGTCCGTTTCCAGAAGCCCCCGGCTGTACATCCACCGGTAGAAGCCCCCCCAGCGGGCGCCGTCGATTTCCCCCCACCGGGGGGCGTCCCCCCGGTAACGGCCCGCCAGCCAGTCCTGGCTGCGCCGGACCAATTCCCCGTCCAGTTCCGGGGCGTACTTGAGGAGGATCTCCGCCGCCTCCCGGGGGTTTTCTATGGCGAAGTTGTAGCCCCGGCTGAGGGCCCGCATAAAACGCCGGGCGGTTTCGGAATGGGCCGCGGCCCAGCCGTTGTTGATCACGATCACCGGGGTATAGAAATCCAGGGCGGGGTTGATCGTCCCCAGGTCCAGGTAGTCTATCGCCGTACCCCGTACATCCGCGGCCACCCCGTCCCAGGCGTAGTAGATCCACACCGAGTCCACGTCGGTCTCCAGGGCGGAAAAGGCGTCGGCGGCCATATTGGGAACCATCGTTACCCGGGAAAAATTCCCGCCGTCGCTTTCCACAATGTCCTGGATCACCGCCTGAACCAGGGGGGTCCCCCAGGAGGCGAACCGTTTTCCCGCCAGGTCCCGGGGCCGGCGGATTCCGGCGCTTTTAAGGGACATCAACCCCGAGGTATTGTGGCTGATAATCGCCGCCGCCGCGGTAACCGGCAGGGGGCTGCCGGAGGCGATGGCGGGTCCCAGGGATTCCTGGAAGTCCACGGCGAATTCCGCCCGCCCCGAGGCCAGCAGCACCAGGGCCCCGTCTTCCGGGGGGGTAAGGATCTCCACCTCAAGCCCCTCCCCGGCGAACCAGCCCTTATCCTGGGCGGCGTAGATCCCCGTGTGGTTTGTGTTGGGCGTCCAGTCCAGCACGATCCGGACCTTCTCCGTTCCCCCCGTTTCCGCGCCGGGGCCCTTGCCCCGCCCCCCGCAGCCGGCCAGGGCCGTTACCGCCGCCCCCAGCGCCAGCGCCGCCCCCAGGGCGACCATGTTTTTTCTTGTCATTCGCGTTCATCCTTATTGTTTTTTCCAGGGCGTCGCCGCCCGCTCGATTAGATCTACCAGCTTTATAAGTCCCAGGCTCAACAGGGACACCACAATGATGGCGGCGAACATCCTGTCGAAGGAGTAGGATTTCCGGACCCGGATCATGTACACCCCCAGTCCCGCGTCGCCGCCCAGCCATTCGGAGATCACCGCCCCAATGATGGAGTAGGAGGCGGAGATCCGCAGGCCGGAAAAAAAGGCCGGCAGGCTTTGGGGAACCTTGATGTAGCGGTACAGCTGGACCCGGTTCGCCCCCATGGATTTGAGGAGCCGCAGCTCGTCGGCCCCGGCCTGGGAAAAGGCCCCCAGGAGCCCCACCGTTAAGGGGAAGAAACAGGTTAGGAATACCAGGGCCGCCTTTGGCGCGGCGCCGTAGCCCATCCACAGGATCAAGAGGGGCGCCAGGGCGATGGCGGGCATGGTTTGGGTCAAGGTGAGGAGGGGGCCAACTGTTTCTTTAAGGAAGGGGCTCGCGTCCATCAGCACCGCAAGGACAAAGGAAACGGCCAGCGCCAGGGCCAGCCCCGCCGCCGCTTCCTCCAGGGTGCGGAGGAGGTGCCCCGCCAGCAGGGGGGCGTCCCCGGCCCCGGCCAGGGCTACCTGGACGGGACTGGGCAGCATATAGCTCGGCACAAGACCGGCGGCGCTTACCCCCTGCCAAAGCAGGATCAGGGCCAGGGCCAGCCCCGCCGCCCCCGCCCGCCCGGAAAGCCTATGCCCCGCCGTCACGGGCGGCGTCCTGGAGATGATGTTTAGCCACCTTTTTTTCGATGGACCAGACCCCTCCGCGGGGGTTATAGACCCACTTCATGTAGGTGGAAACCGATTCAGCCCCTTCCCGGAGGCAAATAAGCTGGGCCTCCCGGGCGATTTCGCAGAGCCGATCGAAACTGCCCTCCACGGTGGTTTCGAAGGGTCCCACAAAGGTGGTGAGCCCCGAGCCCTTGATATAGGCGATCACGGCGTCCACCACCCGGATCAGCTCTTCCCCGTCTCCCGCGATTTTGGGCAGCACCTGGATCGCCAGGCTTGCCTCGGGGGGAGAGTTCCCCCCCGCCCCATCCTTTTGACAGCCCCCTTCGGGCCGCGCTAAAACCATACAGGCCTCCTTCGCGCCGCGGCAAATAAAAACCCTCCCGGCGGGGAGGGCTTTACGGCGGCGCGGCGCGACGCCGCCCGTGACATTCCCTCCGCCGGCATTACCCGGATCAGGTTCAAGGGTTTTAAGCGTACGGAAAACAACGTTTCCAGGCCGCCTACTCTCAGCCGGGACCGCCGCGGGAACCATCAGGAACCGCGCGGGCCTACCCAGCACCCCACTGTCTTCTAGTATAACCAAGGGGATAAAAACCGTCAAGGGCCCCCGGAGTTTTTGTGGAACCCCCGGCCCCTCAACACCGCCGGGTCGTCCCCGGCCTGTTCCGCCGTGTTTCTAACCACGGCCGGGTTGTTTCCGGCAGGGATACGCCGGGATGAGCCGGGGGGACCTCCACCGGGTCGCGAAATTACCCGCAATCCGGCTTCGGCGGATCGCTCCGCCGCCGCCGCCGGGCCGCTTCCAGACATTCCCGCCTAAAGACCACCACCGAAAGACCCCGGTACTCCGCCTCGGTCTTCAACCGGGCGGCGTTTTCCTCCAGCCGCTGTTTCAGCGCCTCCAGTTCCAGGTAGTGGGCGGGGTCAAGCCCCGTTCCCAGGATCAGGTTCCGGAGCCCCCCGGAGGGAAAGGCCGTCCGCTGGCAGCCGGTCATGGCCACGGTGGAGTTGTCCAGGATGATCACCGTCATGGGGGTGTTGGCCTGGACGGCGTCGATCAGGGGGGTGATCCCCGAATGGATAAAGGTGGAATCCCCGATGACGGCGAAGGCGTAGGGGATTCCCGCGTCGGCGGCCCCCCGGGCCATGCCCACGCTGGCCCCCATGCAGACGATGGACTCTATGGCCGCGTAGGGCGGGGCCGCCCCCAGGGAATAGCAGCCGATGTCGGCGTTGACGCTTACCCTTGGCCCGGGGGATTCCCCCGTTCCGCCGTTCAGGGCGGCGACGGCCCGGTTAAGGGCCTCGTAGCTGTCCGCGTGGGGACATCCGGCGCAGAGCTGGGGCGGGCGGGACACGCCGCCCCCGGCAAAGACCGCCGCGGGGCTTCCCGGGGGAAGGGTGTCCAGGATGGAGGGCCGGGGGGGAAGGCCCAGGGCGGGGCGGATGTTGTCCGGGTCCAGCTCGCCGGTTCTGGGGATCGTCCGGTCCGTTTCCCGGGGTTGGGGGGGATTTTCCCGGAGCCGCCCCCGGATCCTCACGGTCTGGGGCAGGATTCCCCGGAGCCGCTCCTCGATGAGGGGCTGGCCTTCCTCGATGACCAGCACTTCCCCGGCCTTTTCGCAGAGTTTCCTGATGGAGTCCTCCGGCAGGGGATAGGCCCCAATGTGAAGCCGCGCGGGAGCCATGCCCCATTTCGCCGTCAGGCTGGGAAGGTTTTCCTCGTAGTAGTTCCCCCCCAGGCCGGAGGTGATCACCGCGAAGGCGGCGTCTTTTCCCTTGATTTCCAGCTTGTTCGACGGGTGGGAAAGGGCCCAGCGGCGGAGTTCTTCCTGTTTTTCTATTAATGTTTCGTAGTTCCGCCTGGCGTGGGCGGGGAGGAGCATCCACCGGGTTTTGTCCTCCGCCTTGGAGAGGGGGTTCCGCGGCCGGGGGGGGGCGGGGCGGACGCCGGAACGGGCGTGGGAAAGCCGAGTTACCAGGCGGAACATCACCGGGACCTGGAAGCGTTCGGACAGGTCGAAGGCTTCCCGGCACATGTCGTAGGCTTCCTGCTGGCTCCGGGGTTCCAGGCAGGGAACCATGGCGAAGAACGCGTAATACCGGGAATCCTGTTCCCCCTGGGAACTGTGCATCCCCGGATCGTCCGCCACGGCGATCACCAATCCTCCCTTGATCCCCAGGAGCGCGCCGTTCATAAAGGGATCGGAGGCTACGTTGAGGCCCACGTGTTTCATGGTAACCAGGGCCCGTCCGCCCGCGTAGCTGGTTCCCAGGGCGGCCTCCAGGGCGGTTTTTTCATTGACGCACCACGCGGCGCGGCAGCCATCGGAGGCGTTTTCCTGGAGGTACTCCATAATTTCCGTGGAGGGGGTGCCGGGATAGCCGTAGGCGGCGCTGATTCCCGCGTGAAGCGCCCCCAGGGCCGCCGCCTCGTCCCCCAGCAGGGTCAGGGCCGCCGTATTTGTCGTATCTGTCATGTCCGCCATGGGGCTATTCTAGCAAAGAAGGGCGGCTTGTGAAAGGGGACGTTTTCCGCGCCGGACCCGGGGCGGGGTTTAGTCCGCCTCCCTCAAGGCAAGGCCGGCGGCGGCCGGAAACCGGGGCCGGCGGCGCGTCCGCCATTCCCCGGTTTTTTGGTTGGCCCTACTCCTCCGGTCCCCGGCGCGCGGATTTCCGGCGGGCCTTAAAGGTCCTCAAAGGCCCGGTCCAACAACTCTGTTTCCGGCGGCCGGGTAAAGGCGGAAACCGCGGGTACCACAATAAAGGGCAGGATGATCGACACCGACGCCGCCAGGGGGGACCGGGCGGAACCCAGGACAAAGAAGAGGATGATCATCGCCGCCGCCCCGGTAAGAACCCCCGCATAGGCTCCGGCCTTGGTAACCCGTCTGCTGTAGAGCCCCAGGATGTAGGGGGCGGCGAAGGAGCCGGATACCACGCCCCAGGACAGGGACATAAGGTAGACGATGAAACCGATCTGGAACCGGGAGATAAAATACGAAATGACGATAAAAACCCCCGAAAGGAACCGCATCATCGCCACCGAATGGTCCTTGCCGGTCTTCGCGTCCACCCTCGCGGGATACAGATCGATGGCCACCGCCGAGGAGGAGACCAGCACCAGGCTGGACAGGGTGGACATGGAGGCGGAGAGAACCAGGAGCAGTATCAGCGACAGGAGGACCCGCAGGTTTCCCGTAAGCTGCCCCGTGAGCAGCGCGGGGATGATCTGGTCGTAGAGGATCCGCCTTGTCCCGTCGGGCAGGACCCGCTGGGGCGCCGTTTCGGGGCTGAAGAAAACATGGCTAAAGGCCCCGGTGGCGTAGGCGGCGAAGCCTATCATCAGGGCGAAGACCGTGGTTACCACCGCCGCTTTGGGGATCACCCCCTCGTTCTTGATGGCGTAAAACTTCTGGGTCATCTGGGGAAGCCCCCAGGTACCAAAGCTGGTCATAAATACCAGGCTGGCCACGGTAAGGATCGTGGGCCGCTGTTCCGGGGGTATGTGGAGGTTGTAGGCCGCCGCGGCCCGGCCCAGCATCTCAAAGAGGCCCCCCCCCTTGCCGGAGATAACCAGGACCATCACCGCTGCGCCGGCGAACATGATGATCCCCTGGATAAAGTCGGTAACGGCGATGGCGAAGTACCCCCCCAGGATCAGGTATACCCCGGTAAAGGCGATCATGATCAGCAGGGCCGCGTCGTAGGGAATGCCAAAGACCGCCTCAAAGAGGTGGCCCAGCCCCTTGAACACGCTGGCCGAATAGGGGAGCAGAAAAAAGAAGATCACCGACGCCGCCAGGGGCTTAAGGTGTTTGGCCCCGTAACGCTCCTGGAGGAATTCCGGCATGGTCATGGTGTCCAGGTTTTGGGTCATCCGCCGGGTCCGGCGGGCCAGGACAAGCCAGGCCAGCCCCGCGCCGATCACCGCGTTGCCCAGGGCAATCCAGAGCGCGTTAAGGCCGAACTGCCAGCCCTGGGTCCCCGCGAACCCAATAAAGATCACCGCGGAAAAATAGGAAGTTCCATAGGCCACCGCCGAAACCCAGGGCCCCAGGGTTCTGCCGCCCAGGAAAAAGTCCCCCAGGGTTTTTGTTTTCTTCATCCCCCAGATGCCAACGCCGGTCATCAGGGCCAGGAACAACGCGAGAAAGACAACGCCAATGTGTATCATACGGGGGAGTTTAGCGGTATTACAGATTTTAATCTAGGGTAGTGTTATACTGAGGGTATGAACATTGGGATCTTTACCGACACCTATACCCCCCAGATAAACGGGGTGGTCACCGTGGTCCGGGCCTTAAAGGCGGGGCTCGCGGCCCGGGGCCACCGGGTGTATATTTTTACGGTTAAACACCCCAAAGCGGAAGAGGAGGAGGGGGTGTTCCGGCTGCCGTCCTTCCAGTTCCCCGCCGAGCCCCAGCACCGGATAGGGGTGTTCCTGGACAAGCAGGTGATCGACAAGGCCCGGCCCCTTAATCTGGACATTATCCACACCCATTCGGAATTCAGCCTCTACCTGGCTTCCCGGCGGGTCAGCAAAAAGCTCGGCATCCCCTCGATCCACACCCTGCACACCTACTACCCGGATTACCTTCACTATATCCCCCCCCTAAAGATGATGCTTAACAGGCAGGTTCCCGGCTACCTGCGGCATATCTACCGCAGCCAAAAGTGCGTTGTCGCCCCTTCCCGGAAAATCGCCGATTACCTGATCAAGGAGGCGCGGTTCGGCAAGCCCGTGAAGATCATTCCCAACGGCATAGATCTTTCCGCTTTTTACGACCGTTCCAGCGAACTGCGGGAGGAGGGGGCGGCCCTGCGGGAACGGTACAGGGTAGCCGGGGACGAGGCGCTGATCATCTTTGTGGGAAGGCTGGGGGTGGAAAAGAATGTCTATACCCTGCTGGACAACGTTAAAGAGATTGTCCGCCGCCGGAAGGCCAAGCTTATCCTGGTGGGGGACGGCCCCGACCGGCGGGGCCTCCTGTCCTACGGCCACGAGCTGGGAATAGGGGACTCCCTGATCTTTACCGGTTATTTCCGCTGGCCCGGCGAGATCAAGCAGGCCTACGCCGCGGCGGACCTCTTTATGAGCGCCTCCCACAGCGAGGTCCACCCCATCACGTTCATCGAGGCCATGGCCGCGGGGCTGCCCATTGTGGCCGCGGCGGACATCAGCATAGAGGGCATGGTGTTGAACGGCGAAAACGGCTGGGTCCTGGAGGACGACACCCGGCTTTGGGAAAAGGCCCTGGAGGTTCTGGAAAACCCCGGGACCCGGGAAAAGATGGGCGTCCGCTCGGAGGAGATTTCCCGGAACTTTTCGATTGACCGTTTTATCAACTCCATGATCGCCTGCTACGAGGAATTCAAAAAATGAACTGCCCCGCGACAAATAAGAACCCGGGAGTATCGGCGTGAACAGCGATGATTTTGAACACATAGGGGCGGACCCCTTTTTCGCCGCCCGGCTGCGGGAACGGGGGATCTCCCTGCCCACGGAGATTCAAAGGCGGGTGATGCCCCGGATCCTCGGGGGGGAAAACCTCCTCTTCTCTTCCGCCCCGGGGACGGGAAAGACCTTCGCCTGCCTCATCCCCCTCCTGCGGCGGATTTTCCCGCGTAAAACCCCGGGCCCCGGGCTTTTGATCTGCGCCCCCACCCACGAACTGTGCGCCCAGCTCAAGGGCGAGGTGGATTTTCTTATAAAAGGCTGGGACCCGCGCCCGCAAGACCGGCCCGGCCTTTCCGGGGAAGTCCCGGAACCATCCTGGCTAAAGGCCGGGCTTTTTATTGGCGCGGCCAGCGCGGGCCGGCAGATCGAAGTTTTAAAGAAGGACCGGCCCGCCATTATCGCGGGAAACCCCAGCCGGCTCCTCCAGCTTGCCCGGATGGGGAAGCTCCGGCTGGACTCCGTGGAAGCCCTGGTCCTGGACGAGGGGGACCGGCTGGTGGCGGACGAACTGCGGGACGAGACGGAGGCGCTGGTCCGCCTGCTCCCCGGGGCCCGGCAAAGCGTCTCCTGTTCCGCCACGGTTTCCGCCAAAAGCCGGGAACGGCTCCTGCCCCTGCTGGGGAAGGGGGCGGTGGAGCTTCCCCGCGGCGGGGAGGCGCTGGAAAAGCGGGTGGAACACTGGGCCTTTTTCGCCGGGGGCCGGCGGAAAATAGGGACCCTCCGTTCTTTCCTCACCGCGGCGAAACCGGCCAAGGCCCTGGTCTTTACCTGCCGGGCGGGCCAGGTGGGAAACATCGTTTCCCAGCTTCAGTACCACCACCTGAGCGCGGGGGGAATCCATGGGGGCATGGACAAGGGAGCCAGGAAAAGCGCCCTGACGGATTTCAGAAAGGGGCACCTCCGGATTCTGGTAGCCAGCGACCTCGCCTGCCGGGGACTGGACATAGAGGGGATAAGCCACGTGGTAGCCCTGGACGTGCCGGAGGAGGAAGCCTACCTCCACCGGGCGGGCCGGACCGGCCGGGCGGGCCGGCGGGGGATCATGGTCAGCCTGGGGGACGAGGATGAGCTGCGGCGCCTGGCCCGGATAGAAAAAAAGCTGGGAATCCTAGTGTACCCCAAAGCCCTGTATGGGGGACGGATCCTCCCGGCGGATCAGGCCCTGTAAACACCCAACGGTTAAGCGCCCGTGGATAACACGGACGGGTCAGGGATAGTGGCGGCGTTTGGCCAACATCCGCGCCAAATCCGCCGCGGAGGGCCGGCATGGATGACGCCGGGCGCGATAGCGCCCTGTCAATCCATTCCCCCCGGCAAACGGCCGTGAGGCCGTATACCGCTGTTTGGCCGTATGGACTTTTTGTACAGCAAAAAGTCCCAGTCCCAAATCCGCGAGGATGCCCGCCAAGGATGGCGGTTGTTTGGCCGTATGGACTTTTTGCACAGCAAAAAGTCCCAGCCCAAAATCCGCAAGGATGCGGATTTTGGGCGGTTGACAAGCCCCGCCGAGGTATGATACAAAATCTACCATGACCTTGATAACGGCGGTGCCGCGAACCGCTTCACGGTTCGCGTTGGAGTTTTGCCTCCGGCAAAACTCCACACCGTACGCCCCTGGAGTTCGCGTAAAACGCGAACTCCCAGGCAAACTGCCCGCGCGAACGCGGATGAATTGCGCCCCCGGGGTTTCCGGCAAAGCCGGAAACCCGCGCCATGGACGGCGCTGTTACCAAGCCGTCCGCGAAGCGGACGGGCTGGAGTTCGCGCAACACGCGAACTCCCCAGCCC
>JAIRPD010000105.1 GCA_031257195.1 Treponema sp.
CGCTAAATCCTTATACCATAAGCATTTAGCGCGTTGCCGGCGGAGAGACTTGAACTCTCACGTCCTTGCGGACAGCAGATTTTGAGTCTGCCGTGTCTACCATTCCACCACGCCGGCAAAAGCGCCCCGTTAAGGGGCGTTACTTCACTAAAACAACACGCGGAAGCGCCAGAAAACGCCCCCGCCTTCCGGCGGCGGCGGGCCAGCTTAAGCTGGACCAGCGCGCGAACCGGCAAAAGCGCCCCGGTACAGGGCGCCGCTGCCCCAGCATAGCATAGGCCGGCGTAGAGCGCAAGCGGCCCCGGCGGCCCTGAGGAACCGCCGGCGGGACGCGTTTATCCGCCCGCCGGGAAAGTTTGACGGCCGGCCGGGAAAGTTTGACGGCCGGCCGGGAAAGTTTGACGGCCGGCCGGGAAAGCTTGACGGCCGGCCGGGAAGGTTTGACGGCATGCCGGGAAGGTTTGACGGCATGCCGGGAGGATTTGACGGCATGCCGGGAAGATTTGACGGCCGGCCGGGAAAGTTTGACGGCCGGCCGGGAAGTTTTGACGGCATGCCGGGAAGATTTAACGGCCGGCCGGGAAAGTCTGACGGCATGCCGGGAAGGTCCCGGGGCGCGCCGCGGGGTACGGGTTCCGGCCCGCCGGACGCTGGGGCGGCCCCTGGCTCCCTTAGCCCCGATCCACCAGGGCGATATGGAGCTGAACCTCCCCCACGGCCAGGCCCAGCCGTTCCGCTATCAGCTCCGGGGAAAAGCCGGCTTTGTACAGCTCGGCGATCCGGTCCTTGACCGGGGGCGGTTTGGGGACCAGGGGGGTCCGGGAAAGGACAATCTTCGGCTGCCCGGTCTGGGCCCGGTACGCGGCGGCGGCCCCGGCTTCTGGAATACTCCCGGCCGCGGCCTCTGGAGCGGGGGCGTCCCCGGGGGCCGGCGACGGCAGGTCCGGCGGCGGGCTTGGCGCCGGCCGGTTCGGCGCCGGTCCTTCCGGCGGAAGCCTCACCGGGGGCTGGTCCGGGGCCGGCTGTTCCGGCGGGGAGCGGTCCGGCCCCCGCCGCGCCCCGGGGGAGGAAACCTCCGCCCCGGGGGGCTTCCGTTTTCCGGCCCGCTTTGGGGCGGCGGGCCCCGGCTCGCGGGCCGGGGGAGAAGACCGGTTCAGGGCGGCCAAGGCCTCCTCCTCTCCCCGGCGGCGGTCCAGTTCCCGGCTGTAGAGGGCGACCCGCCGTTCCGCCTCGGCGGCCAGCGAGCGGAGGACCTCAATCTTTTCTTCCAGAAGCTGAAGGTTTTGATCGGTCTTTTGGTCAATGTCCGCCTCCAGCTGAAGAACCTCGTTTTGCAGCTCCCCCAGGATGTGGTCCGGACTGGTCCGGCGCTGGACATAGGATTTAAGGTACAGCAGGGCGAAAAACCAGAGGAGGACGATCAGGGCAAGGCCGATAAAAAACCAGTTCATGGCGCCTTCCAACGGTTTTTAACAGGAGTAATCGACGTTTCTTCCCAGGGCGGGGTCGCGGATCACATCGCCGGCGGTTTCGGGGGCCGTTTCCTTTTCCCGCACTTCCCGCCGCGGGGAGGGGTGTTCCTGGCCCCGGCGGCGGCCGTTGTTGTCCTTTACCCCCTCCGTTCCCTCGCCGGAGTCCTGGGCCTCGTTCACCGCCCGGATCCGCTCGTCCACCCGCTGCTGTGTCTGCGCCTGCTGAATGGACTGCTGAATCGCCGTCCCGGTCCGCTGGGCCGCTTCCTGTTTACCCACCTTGTCAACCTGGGTAAACAGCGTTTGCAGGTCAATCGGCGCTATAGCCATCGGGTCCTCGCTTCGCTTCCTCGCTGGGTTCCTCGTACGCGCCCGCCCGCACCAGGCCGTTTTCCAGCACAAAGGTTACCGCTTTGTACTCGGTCCGCACCTTTTCCTCGACGTCCCGGATAAAAATGCGCGTCCCCTGGTGTACCTTGGCGGAGGCGGACACCCGGCCCTGGGAACGCAGGGAGTTAAGGTATTTTTTGATTTCCGCGGTTTCCCCCAGGTTTGCCTGTATCCGCTCCGCGAGTTCCTTTCGTTTGTCCAGCAGGTCCGCGAGGTACTGTTCTTTGTCCTCCGGCAGGCTTTTACGCTGTTTTTTAGTGTTGATCAGGGTCTGCGCGTTATTCTGGATTTCGGTAAAGGTCTTTTGGAATTCCGCCATTTGAGCCACCAGAGTGTCCAGGCGTTCCTTGCTTTTGGGATCAAAGCCCACCTCGCAGATTGTTTCCGTGCCGCTGGTGGGGCTTCCAATGTTCATGGCGTTGATCTCCTCCCCGGCCCGCAGGTGGCCCCCCACAATGGAGGCCCGCTTGCCCTGGCAGATGATCCGCTTGAAAGCGCTTACCTGGGAATTGATGATCCCGTCGGAAACCACTACCATGTTCCCCGACTCCACCCGGGCGTTGTTGATAAACCGGGCCCAGATGGAACGGCCCGACCGGATGAGGGTGTCGGCCCGGCCCGTAATGCCCTGGTGGACGATAATGTCCCCCTCGGCGTCCAGCTCCGCCTTTTCCACCGTGCCGTTTACCTCGATATTGCCCGCGGCTTTGACGGAAAAACCGTCTTCCACGTTTCCGGTGATGATCACCGTGCCCAGGAAGATGATGTTGCCGGTTTTGATGTTCACGTTGCCCTGGACGGTATACACCGGCTCCACGTTGATTTTCCCGTTGGCGAGGATCACCTGGCCGTTCATGTCCGCGATGATCGTGGCCTCGTCGTCCCCCAGGTGGACGTTCTTGCCCAGGGGCAGGGCGATGTCTTTTCCGTCTTTGGCGGGGATTACCTTGCCGGTTACGGTGCAGCCCGGGGTGCCCTGTCCCGGGGGCCGCTTTACCGCCAGGGGCTGGCCTTCTATCACGTTCTGGATAATGTTCAGTTCCTTAAAGTCCACCCTGCCGTTGGCGGTTTCCCGGATATTGACCCTGGTCTGATCGGTTTCAAAGTTATACTGAATATAGGCGTCCTTGCCGTCCACGGGACCAAGGCCCGCCGCGACCTGGACCGGCTTTCTATAAACCGGCTTATCCACCAATTCGGTCAGGACTTCCTCGATCATTCCCGAGGACACCTTGTTGTTCCGCAGCACGGCCAGGTAGCTTTCCCTGGAAATATCGCAGCCCCCGGCGGCGGGGCCGGTTACGGTAACATAGGCCTTCATTTCATCGGCGGTAACTTCCACGGCGACCATGGCGTCGCTGACGTGCGAGCGGACATATTCGCCGATTTTTTCGTAGGTCCCCGCCTCGTCCCTGACCACGGCGCTGATGACGTCCATGTCGTAGCCGGTTACCCCCCGGGCGGCAAGAAGCCCCGGGATTACCGAGGAATTGACCTTTTTCCCCCTGCCCGCGGGGGCGGTAACTTTAAGATACGCGCCGTCGTAGAAGAGATGGACAAACGCCTCCCCGTCCCGATCCGCTTCCATCTCGGCGGCGGCGCTTTCTTCCGCGGCGGCGGCTTCCTTTTCTTCCTTGATGGTTTCGGCGGTTACCCGTTCATAGGCTTTAATCTTCCAGTCTTTTACCCCCGTCCCCAGAAACCCCGGGGAGCCTTTTACGGCCACCTCGTATTCAATGCGCCGGACCGGCAGATTAAGCAGGGCCGCCGCCGCCGCCACCGCCTCTTCCAGGGTGGTCCCTTCGGCCTCCACGGCGTGTATCGCCCTGTCCCGCTCCAAACGCTCTTTCATCGCATGTTGAAGCTGGACAAAATCGACCATTAAACAATACCTTTTCGTATATTGGTAAGCCTGGACCGGAGCCGAAGTATGGCCTTGGTGTGAAGCTGGGAAACCCGGGATTCGGTAACCTCCAGCACCTGGCCGATTTCCTTAAGGGTCAGGTCCTCGTAATAATAGAGGACCAGGATCTTTTTTTCTTTTTCCGGGAGATCGTTGATCGCCTCCACAATGACCCGGCGGATCTCCTCTTTTTCCACGATCACGTCCGGGTTGAGGCTGGCGGGGGACTCAATACTGTCCCCTATGGAAACCTTGTCGTTTTCGTCCCCGGAAAACCACACGTCGTTTAGGGAAAGAATCGAGGTGCTGGAAATCCGCTGCATGGTTTTAAGGAATTCCCCCTCGTCCATGCCCATGGCCTGGGCGATTTCCTGATCCGTGGCGGTCCGGCCCAGTTGGGCTTCCAGGGCGCCAATGGCCTCCTCCACTTCCCGGGTTTTCTGCCGCACCGACCGGGGAACCCAGTCGATGGAACGGAGTTCGTCAAAAATCGCCCCCCGGATCCGGGTAACGGCGTAGGTTTTGAATTTAACGTTTTTGTCCGGGTCGAATTTGTCAATGGCGTCCAGAAGGCCGAAAACCCCAAAGCCCACCAGGTCGTCGAATTCCACATTGTGGGGCATACCCACCGCCACCTTGCCGGCCACATATTTAACCAGGGGAGCGTACTGCTTGATAAAGGCCTCCCGGATATGGGGATCCCGCTGCCGGCGGTACTGGATCCAGAGTTCCTCTTCTGTCTTTTCTTCCAGGGGCTTATCGGAACCCCAGAAAGTCTTCCCCATAGGTTATCCTTTTTCGTCCTTCTTCAACACGCCCTGTATGGCCTGGGCCAGCTCTTTGGGGCTAAAATCCCCTTCAAGCCCCTTCTTTCCCGCGCGGACGGGGGACTTGCCTGGCTCGGGGCTGTCGATGGTAAAACGCCCCGGGCCCGTGTTCCCCGGCGGGGAAACAAAAGGCGCCGCCAAGCTGTCTATATCGGGAAGGATCTCCTCCCCCTCGTCCAGGATCAACCGGGGTGCCGCCGGACCAGGCTGGGAGCCGGGGGCTTTTTCCGGGGAATCTTCCAGTACCAGACCGTCGTCCAGGCCGATAGAAAAGCTTCCCAGATCGTCCGCGGGACCCTGGCTTTCAGTATACCCCGGATTTTTATCCTGGTCCAGAGGGGCGGCGGCGTCCCGGAAGGGGGGGCCGCTGATGTCGTCCACCGCGTCCGAGGCGTCCATAGGAAAGGCCCCGGTGACGGGGACGCTTTCCAGGCTGATATTGACCCGGGAACCGGGGGCTTCCGGGTCCATGTCCTCCCCGGCGGGATTTAACAGTTCCGGGACAAATTGCTCCACCAGCCGGAAGATCAGAAAAAAGAGGGCGAAAAAAAGGACGGCAAAGGCAAGGGCCCGGATCAGGAGGATCGCGAGGCCGGCGCCGCTGATAAGGCCGACCAGCAGGGAAAGGATAAACGCCGCCCCCCCGGCGGCGGCGCAGACCTTAACATGAGGCACGGTTTACCGTTCCCCCTGAAATATCCGCTTGATCACATTTCCAAACCCCCCGGTATTCCGGATTTCGGTTTTGTCCATCCGGCTTACAATGTGCTGAACGCACAGGGAAGCCCGGCATTTGGGATCCACCACCATGAAGGGCCGCTGCTTCAGCACCGCCTGGGACACGGCGGCGTCATCGTAGATAAAACCCAGGTACTCCAGCTTAAGGTTAAGGAATTGGCTGGTGATGTTGATCATCCTGTCGGCGATTTTGGTCCCCTCCGCCGCGTTTTTGACCCGGTTTACCACCAGTTTAAGCCCCATGTTAAGGCTGTTGATCTCGGTGGCGATGATCTTGATGATCCCGTAGGCGTCGGTAATCGCCGTGGGTTCCGGGGTGGTGATGATTACCGAGTCGTCCGCGGCGGCCACAAAGTCCAGCACATTGCTGGAAACCCCCGCGGAGGTGTCGATGATCACGATGTCCGCGAAGGAGAGGGTGCTAAGCTCGTCGATAAAGAACTGCCGCTCCTCCTCGCTGAGGTTGGCGATTTTGGAAAACCCCGAGGCCCCCGCCACGATGTTGATTCCGTACTCGGTTTCCACCATGATCTCCCGCATGGTTTTCTGCTTGCGGATCACATGGTACAAGTTAAACTTGGGGATCATGTTGAGCATCACGTTGACGTTGGCCAGCCCCAGATCGGCGTCCATAACCACCACCTTCCTGCCCGTTCTGGCGTAGGCCAGGGCCAGGTTGACGGATACGTTTGTTTTTCCCACCCCTCCCTTACCGGAGGTTACGGTGATGATCCGGGTTTTCTTTCCTTCCTTGCCTTTGCCGGGCTTTTCGTAGGAACTGTTCTTCTGCCGCATCATCTCGCGAAGTTTTTCCGCCTGATCTTCCATATTTTAAACTCCTGTGTTTTCCTTAAAATAACTGGTAAGGGCGTCCCGGTCTACCGTAAAACCCTCAAGCTTCATCAAAAAGCGGGTTACCGACGCCTCTTGTATATCCGAGGGAACGGTCTGGCCGGTGGTGATAAAGGAAACGCTCTTTTTCTCCTCCGCCAGGGCGCTTACCACATTGCCTGCTTTACGGGTTTCGTCCATCTTGGTGATGATCACCGCCTGATACATAAAGGGCTCAAACTGTTTAAGGATCTCCCTGATGTCGCTGGATTTGGTGGTCGCGGAAAGGCAAAGGTGGGTTTCCGACCTGGCGGGACAGGCGTCGAGGATCGCCTTCATTTCCCCCAGTTCCCCGTAATTCCGGGGGCTCTTGCCTATGGTGTCCACCAGCACGTAGTCCACTTCCTGCCGGTACAGGGCCATAACCTGCCTGAGGCCCTCGTAGTTTTCCACGGCGCTTACGGGGATTTCCATGATTTCCCCGTATTTTTCAATCTGCTGCCGGCCCCCAATGCGGTAGTTGTCCAGGGTTACCAGCCGTACCGAACGCTGCCAGCGGCCCTCGGAACGCTCCCCGTAGAGGGCGGCGAGTTTGGCGATGGTGGTGGTTTTGCCCACCCCCGTGGGGCCCACCAGGATGATCACCCGGGGCTTTTTCCCCGCTTCCCGGTCCTTGGTCCCCTCCGCTTCCCGGTAGAGGGAGATGGTTTCCCCAATCCAGCGGAGTACCCGCCGCTGGACCTCCTCGTACTCGTCCAGATCGTCCAGGGGAAATTCCCGGCGGACCCTTTCCGCGATTCCCTTGGTAAAAGAAGGGGAAAAATCGTTGGCCGCCAGGTCTTTTTCCAGCTTGAGGAGCGAAGGATGTTCCCCCCTGTCCTGGACGGGGGGGGCGCTCATGGTGGCGTCCACCTTGGCGGAAAGGCCCCGGACCATCCCCTCCAGGGAGTTGATTCCCTTTAGGACGGTCTGGAGGGCCGCTTCCGGCATGGTCTTGCCCGCGGCGGCCAGAACCCCCCGTTTGGCGGCTTCCAAATCGGCGCCGCCGGTTATACCCCCGCCGGACAACGCGGCCGGCGGGGAAACGGCGTAGCCGTAAGTGGTATACGTACCGGTCATTTCCACCTCCTCGTGGCTCCCCAGGCCCAGAATTCCCCCCCGGCGGATCGTTTGCGCGGTCAGCACCTTGGCCCGCTCCCCGTACTTGACCTTGATCTTTTCAAGACACTCGCCATGGGTCCGGGCCTGTTCGGTAAAATAGGGCATGCTCTCTCCTTATACCGCGCTTTCTATTTTTATTTCACCCACCGCTTCCACGGTGATTTCGCTGACAATTTCCGGCACCGAAAGGACCGCCAGTTCCGGCAATTCCCGGAAGGTGGACTGCTTGACCAGGAACCGGGCCGCCTCGGAACAGAGAACCACCGGCAGCCAGCCCTGTTCCTGCACCGCCGCCGCCGCCCTGGACAGGGCCTTGATCCACCCGCTTTGTACCGGCGGATCCAGGGCGGAAATCACCCCGGAAACGGTTTCTACTTTACTATCGATAATTTTCTGCTCCAGTCCGGGGTCTATGGTAAGGACCCGCAGGACCTTTTCGCCGTCCGCGTATTGAAGGCACAGCTGCCGCCCCAGGGCCTGCCGGGCCTTTTCCGTAAGGAACTGCGCGTCCTTGGTGGCCGGACCGTAGTCCGCCAGGGCCTCCAGAATCGCCGTCATGTTGCGGATCGACACCTGCTCCTTGAGGAGGTTCTGGATCACCTTTTGAATTTCCCCCAGGGAAAGATGCTTCTGGGCCTCTTCCACCACCGCGGGATAGTCCTTTTTCAGGGCGTCGAGGATGCCGGAGGTTTCCTGCCGGCCCAGAATTTCCGCGGCGTGGTGTTTGATAATTTCCGTCAGATGGGTGGCGATAATCGAGGGCGGGTCCACCACCGTATACCCCGCCCGTTCCGCCTGATCCCGGTTGTCCGCGCTTACCCACAGGGCCGGCAGGCCAAAGGCGGGGTCCCGGGTCTTTTCGCCGGGAATGTCCTCTTTAATCCCCCCGGGGTTGATACACATAAAATACCCCATGCGGATCTTGCCCCGGCCCACGTCCACCCCCTTGATTTTAAGGCAGTACTCGCTGGGCTCCAGCCGCATATTGTCGATAATCCGTATCCGGGGGATCACCAGCCCCAGGTCCAGGGCGCTTTCCCGGCGGATCCGCTGGACCCGCTCCAGCAGCTCCGCCCCCTTGTCCCGGTCCACCAGGGGAATCAGGCCGTAGCCCAGTTCCAGGGAAAGCGGGTCCAGGGGCACCACGGGGGACATTTCCGCGTCCTCCTTGGGTTTGGCGGCCTCCGCGCTTTTACTCATGGCGGCGGCAAAGTCCCGCTGCTTCTTCCGGCCCAGGCGGAAGGCCAGGGTACCCAGCAGGGCCGCCAGGGGGACCAGCACGTACCAGGGAAAACCCGGAATGAGGGCGAAGATCAGCAGTACCGCCGCCCCTATCCAGTAGATCCGGGCGTCCCGGGAAAACTGGGAGGACACGTCCTCCCCAAAGGTTCCCTCCGACACGGACCGGGTAACGATGATCCCCGTGGCGGTGGATACCAGGAGGGCGGGGAACTGGGAGAGGAGGCCGTCCCCGATGGCGAAGCGGATATAGGTCCCCACGGCCCAGGAAACCGGTTCCCCGTTAATCACCGTGCCCACGATGATCCCCCCCAGGATATTGACCGCGGTGATCAGGATGCCCACCTTGACGTTTCCGGAGATAAACTTGCTGGAACCGTCCATGGCGCCGTAAAAGTCCACCTCCCGCTGGAGGCCGTTTTTCCGGGCGATGGATTCCTCCTCGGTGATCGCCCCGGAGTTGAACTCCGCCTCTATGGCCATCTGCTTTCCCGGCAGGGCGTCCAGGGTGAACCGGGCGGCCACCTCGGCGATCCGGGTGGCCCCCTTGGTGATCACCACCGCCTGGACGGCGATAAGCACGATGAAGATCACAAACCCCACCACCAGCCCCTTGGTGTCCCTGGAGCCCACCACGAATGAGGAAAAGGCGTTGACCATCTGGCCGTTAAACTTTCCCCCGTCCCGCAGGATAAGCCGGGTGGAAGAGACATTCAGCGCCAGGCCGAAGACCGTGGACACCAGCAGTACCGTGGGGAAGGAAGAAAAGTCCGTGGCCTTTTTGGTATACAGAACGATGAGGAGGATGAGCAGGGCCAGGACCAGGTTCATCGCCATCAGGGCGTCCAGCAGCGGGGTGGGCAGGGGGATCACCAGCATCATCACCACCGCCACCACCGCGGCGGCGATGGCGATGTCGGCCCGGTTCCCCAACAGGCTTCCCAGCCCGCCGGCGACCCCGCCGCCCGCCTGGGGGTTTCCCAGTGTTTTCGCGTCAGCCATGATTACTCCCCAACATCCTTCTCATTCCTCGCGCTTGGAGTTTCGCCTCGCGAAAACTCCCCCTAAAACTTCTCTATCCACCGCATCCGCCGCCATCCCTGGCGGCGCTCTCCGGCTTCGCCGTTCCTAGGCGCTCACCCCGTTGGCCCGGCGCCGCCGCTCCTCCAGCGCCCGCACGTGGGCCAGTACCTGGGCGATAGCCTGGTAGTAGGCTACCGGCACGTTTTGGCCTATCTCCACCTCTTGATACAGGGCCCGGGCCAGGGGCTTGTTTTCCACCAGGGGCACGCCGTTCTCCCGGGCGATGCCCCGGATTCTCAGGGCCATCTCGTCCGCCCCCTTGGCGCTGAGGAGGGGGGCCGGCATGGTATCCTCGTCGTACTCCAGGGCCACGGCAAAGTGGGTGGGGTTGGTGATCACCACGTCCGCTTTGGCCACGTTGACAGCCATGTTCCGGCTCATAAATTCCCGCATCCGCCGCTGAATCCGGGCTTTGA
This sequence comes from Treponema sp., assembly GCA_031257195.1. Taxonomy (GTDB): domain Bacteria; phylum Spirochaetota; class Spirochaetia; order Treponematales; family Breznakiellaceae; genus JAIRPD01. The sequence continues at coordinate 10,061 of JAIRPD010000105.1, forward strand.
TGTGGGGGTCCCCCTCGTACATTTTCCGCTCTTCCTTCACCTCTTCCTTGGTCATCTTGAGGGATTCCCGGTACTGCCAGCGCTGGAAGAGCATGTCCGGTATGGAAAGGAGGAGGAGCAGCAGGGCCGATATGATGAGGAGCCTTGCCGCCAGCCCCGCCACGGTGGTGAACCCCAACCAAAGACCGGCGGTCTGGAGCCGGGCCAGTTCCTGGACGCGGCTCCGGACCAGCACAAAGGCCACGACGCCAATGATTGCCATTTTAACGATTGATTTAACAAAGTTAAAGAGCCCCTCCATGGAAAAGAGGGTCCGCTGAAAGTAACGCCCAAACCGGGGGACGATTTTTGAAAAATCCGGGGTCAGAGGTTTGACGGTGAAGAGGGGGCCCACCTGAACCAGGTTGGCGAAAATCGCCGCCGCCGCCGCCGCCGCCGCCACGGGCAGGGCCAGCCGGACAAAGTAGGAAAAAAACACCCCCCCCACGATCCGGTCCCGGACCGGGTCCAGTTCGTTGATCCGCAGGAAAAAAAAGCGCAGCATCTCCACGCTGGTCCGGAGGATGTACCGGCCCAGGAAGAGGATTGTCAGGGCGGGGAAGAGCAGTACCAGGGCGGAGATCAGCTCCTGGCTTTTGGCGACCCGGCCTTCTTCCCGGGCTTTGCGGAGCTTGTACTCGGAGGGCTCCTCGGTACGGCCCTCGTCCTCGGCGGCGAACCACTGTAAGTCCATGGCCAGGGCCGGAAAGGTACACCGCGGCGGCCTTTCCCTCATAATCGCGGGGGTCACGTTCCGCCTCCTATGGTTTGCCCAATCTGGACGTAGAGGTCCCGCAGGGTGGAAAACCCCGAATCCACTACCTGGGCAAAGGCTTCCACCATGAAGGGCATGGTAAAAGCGATCAGCATAAAGGCCACGGTGATCGAGATGGGAAAACCCTCGGCCAGGATGTTGATCTGGGGGGCCGCCTTGGAGATAAGCCCCGTGGAAAGGGATGTTAAAAACAGGGTTCCCAGGATGGGCATGGAAATGACCATGGCGTCCAGGAAAAGCCGGGAAAGGCCGGAAAGGAGCATCCCCAGGGCCGCTTCCCGCCCGGCGGCCAGGGAGGCCGTGTTGAGGGTCTGGACGGAACGCCAAAAGCCCCCCTGGAAAAGGCTGGTAAAGCCGTTCAGGGTCAGGAAGACCAGCATGGCCGCCAGGTTCAGGAACTGGCCCATGAGGGGGTTTTCTATCTGGGAGAGGGGGTCGAAGGTTTCGGAGGCCCCAAAGCCCATCTGCAGGGAGAAAAACTGGCCGGCGGTGGAAAAGGCGGAAAAAATGAGGATGATGTAAAAACCCAGGATGACGCCGATGAGCGCCTCCCCCGCCAGGAGCAGGAGAAAGGCGAGGGAAAAAATGTCGGTTCCCTGGAGGCCGCCGGACAGGGCCGCCGCCTGGGCGGAGGGAAAGGCGGCGTAGGCGGCGAATCCCGCCAGGGCCACCCGCGCCGTCTGGGGGTTGGCCTCCGAGGAAAGGAGGGGGGCCGTCTCTATCAGGGCCAGGGCCCGGACGGCGAGGAGGAGAAAGAGCGGCGCGGCGGCGAGGATGTCCCTTATCAATCAAACTCCTTCACAGGGCGGCGAGGATTGACATGACGCCATCCGCGCCGCGCCGTACGCGCCCATTCCGGTAAATACCCGCCTCACCGGGCCATGTCCGGTATCATCTGAAACAGGCGTATCGTGTAATCCCCCAGGCGGGCAAACATCCAGCCCCCCAGGAATCCCAAAATCAGGAGGATGGCGATTACCTTGGGCACAAAGGTAAGGGTCTGCTCCTGTATCGACGTGGTGGCCTGCAAAATCGCCACCACCAGTCCCACCGTCAGGGCGCTGATGAGCAGGGGGGAGGCCAGAACAAGAACCTCCCAGATGCCATCATGGAGCAGCGTGGACACCGCGCCTAAACTCATCTGGACAACCCCCGCGCGTTCCGCAAACTTCGTTCCTCCATGATACGCCCGCTCCCCCTTCTTTTTCCCGCTTCCCTAAAAAAACGAACGGACCAGTTGATTCGTTAAAAGCCCCCAGCCGTCCACCAGAATAAAGAGGATCAGCTTAAAGGGCATGGAAATCATCACCGGCGGCAGCATGATCATCCCCATGGACATGAGGGCGCTGGCCACTACCATATCAATCACAATAAACGGAATAAACAACAGTATTCCTATCTTAAAGGCCACGGTTAGTTCGCTTAAAATAAAGGCCGGGATAAGCACATAGGTGGGCACGTCGGCGGGGCCCCGGGGGGGCGCGAGGCCCCGCATGGACAGAAAAAGCCGGATGTTGTTTTTGCCGGACTCGCTGTTCATTTGGCGGAACATAAAAAGCCGCAGGGGGCCTTCCGCCTCCCGGTAGGCCCGCTCCACGTTGATCTGCCCGTCCGCCAGGGGGCGGAAGGAGTTGCGGTATATCAAATCAAAGGTGGGCCACATGATAAACAGGGTCAGGAAAAGGCTGATCCCCAGAATCACCTGGTTCGGGGGAACCTGCTGGAGGGAAAGGGCCCGTTTTACAAAGTCCAGCACTATCGAGATCCGCAGGAAGCTGGTCATCAGGATGATAATGCTCGGCGCCAGGGACAGCACCGTCAGGAGGAGCAGCAGTTGGAGGGAAAAGGCCGCTTCCTGGTTGTTCGCCGGATTGCGGACGGTGAGGTCGATAAAAGGGATCAGGCTGCCCCCGGGGGTGGGAATGGCCGTCGTCCCCCGCTCCGCGGCGGCGCCGCTTAAGGAACCGGGCTGGGGCGTTACCTCTTCCTGGGCGGACAGGGACGAGAAGGCTAAAAGCGTCAAAAGAACGGCAAGCGGCGCGGCCCGGCGGTTTTTTATCATCCCTAAAACCTCTTGAACCTTTCCCGCCGCCGCCGCATGGCTTCCAGGCGGTCCTGTTCCGCGGGACTGACCGGGCCGGAGAACTTTTTAAGCAGCGCCCGGAACGAAGGGAAGGGCCCGCCGGGGGTTTCCGCGCTTTGCCGGGAAAGGTCCAGCCGCATGGCGTCCACCGCCTCCTGGTCGGTGATGTCGGCGATATGCCGCACCCCCCCCTCGCCGGAACCGATAAGCCAGGCAAGGCCGCCCACGGACACCACATGAACGTAGCGGCCGGCCCCCAGATGGGTAGAGGCCAGTATTTTAAGGTGGGGATTTTGCTCCGTCTGGGGCCGGGAAAGGCGGCGCAAAAAGAACACCGCCAGGTAGATAAGGGCCGCCACCAGGGCCAGGACCAGGACCATGCGGAAAATGGCCGGCGCCGCCGAGGGGCTCCGCGCCGCCGCCGGGGAGCTTCCCGCCGCCGGATCGTCAAAAAAGTTGGGAAGGGCCTCCTCTTCGACGCGGGAGGCGGCGGACGCGTCCCTGGCGGCGGTTTCCCCGGCGGGAGCGGCGGCGTCCGCCGAATTCCCCGGGGAAACCGTCTGGCCGGGGGCGGCGCTTTCCCGGGCCGTCCCCGCGGCTTCGGTTTGAGAAAAGGCGGTATAAGAAATCAACGCGGCCGCCAGGATCGCGGCCAAGGTTAAGCGTTTCAGTTTTCCCCTCCCAAGTAGAACTGAATTATGTATATCCCAGGGCTGTCTTTAGCTCAGCCCATCCCCTCTCCCATCCGTTCCATGGGGGACACGATCTCCGTAACCCGGACACCGAAGTTTTCATCAATAACCACCACCTCGCCCTTGGCGATAAGCTTGTGGTTTACCAGTATATCCACGGGCTCACCGGCCAGCTTGTCCAGCTCGATGATCGTCCCCTCTCCCATACCAAGGATTTCCTTGATCAGCTTCCTGGTTCGGCCCAGCTCGACGGTCATTTCCATGAACACGTCCATGATCAGGCCGATATTCCCCGCCTCCTGGGCCGTGGGCTGGGGCATTAGGCTGGGAAACTGTACCGATTGAACATTGGCGGAGGGCATCATGCCGCCCATACCCTGCATTCCCATACCCATACCTCCTCCCATGCCGCCCATGGCGGGCATACCCCTCATATCCATACCACCGCCAAAACCGGCCTGCTGGGGAGCGGCCGGGGGGGCGTTCCTGGCGTTTAAGGCCTGGGCTATATCCGCGGACACCGAGGAGCCGTATACCTCCCAAAGCTGATGTTCCTTGCCGTCCCCCAGGTTCAACTGATAGGCGGCGCAGATAAACCTGTCGCCCGGCAGGGCCGCCACCGCCTTGGGCACATTAGCCGCCTCCGGGGACACGGAGGCGATGGACTTGTTGCCGGTTTTATCGGTTAGGGCGGTGATCTGGGAACCCACCAGCTGGGAAACCACCTCTCCCAGCACCGACATGGCCATTTCGTCCAGCTCAATGTTCTCTTCTTTGTTCATCAGGGCCGCGACAGCCTTGGCGGTTTCCTCTGGAAAGATAAAGCTGTGTTCCCCGGGGAACCCGGCGTTAAAGTCCGCCTTAACCGTGGTTACCGTGTCGGGGAGCCGCTGGAGCAGCTCATCCCTGGACAGGGAGGAGACGGAGGGACCCTGGAAACTCACCTCCCGGCCCGTCATCATGGACAGGTTGGAAGACTGGGCGTCCACCGTGGCGGAAAGATAATCCTGAATCGCCTTTTCGTCCCCCGGACCCCCCGGGGCCGTCGCGGCGGCGGGGCCGCCCATGGCCGAAGAATCCACACCCGCCAACAGGGCGTCTATTTCATCCTGAGAAAGAGCGCCATCACTCATTATAATTCCTCCCCTTCCGACGAGAGTTCCTCAAACTCTTCCTGTTCAAGCTCCGCGAGTTTTTTGACTACCTGGACGGCTACTTTTTTGCCAATCACCCCGGGCCGGCATAAAAACTTAGCCCTGTTCCCCACGTTCAACGCGAAGGGGTCCCCTACCCGCACATTGTAAAGCACCACCACATCCCCGGCCCGCAGGGAAAGCACATCCCGGACGGAAACGTTGATCTTCCCGATTTCCGCCACTACATTAACATCGACGGTCGAAAGCTTTTCCTTTAACACCGCCAGGTTTTCCGTGGTGGTGGTCCGCCGGGCGGAGGAGTACCAGAACTGCACCGAAAGCTTGTTCACAATCGGCTCTATCGTCAAGTAGGGGATGCAGAA
>JAIRPD010000123.1 GCA_031257195.1 Treponema sp.
CTTCGGTATACGCGTTGCCGGCTATGTGCGGACGCCTGTCAATAACGAGGCAGGATTTTCCTCTATCGGTCATCTCCCGCGCGAAGGTCGCGCCGAATAAGCCCGCCCCGGCTATCAAGTAATCGAACATCTTATTTTTGGCCTCTGGTTATGCTGGCCGGGGACGCTGTTGGGGCAGAATAAATTACCGCCGGGGCGTTTTTGCCGAAAACTGAGAAATTGCGCCGAAAAAGGGCTTGTTTAGTAGTTTTGTCTAGTAGATTTTTTTGAGACTTGTTTGTACAATATGAGCCGTGAGCCGTGAGCCGTGAGCCGTGAGCCGTGAGCCGTGAGCCGTGAGCCGTGAGCCGTGAGCCGTGAGCCGTGAGCCGTGAGCCGTGAGCCGTGAGCCGTGAGCCGTCGGGCGTAGTCTGTTCTGTGGTCAAGCTATCCAAGGGCATAGGTTAGTATCCCCATATTGCGAAAAAGTGTCAACTCCATTGACCGTACCCGGTACCTATTCACTTAAACTCCTTTACCGTTACACTGGTCCCATGCGGATCATTGGCGCGGAAGAGTTTGACGGTTACTGGCGGCTTCAGGGCGGCGCGGGCGGTTCCAGGGTACCCGGGGGGGACAAAACCGCCGCCGCCGTCCAGGAGATCATCGAGGCGGTGCGAACCGGGGGGGACGCCGCGGTCAAGCGCTTTGCCGCCCGGTTTGACAAAAGTTCCCCGGAGGCGCTGGAAGTTCCACCCGCCAGGGTCCGCGCCGCCTGGGACGATCTTAACCGGGAAGACCCCGGACTGGCCGCCGCCATGGAACTGGCGGCCCGTCATATCCGGCGTTTCGCGGAACTGCAAAGGGAACAGCTTGCCGGTTTCGAGGCCGAAATCGCGGAGGGCCTCTTTGCGGGCCAGCGGGTAATCCCCGTGGAGCGGGCGGCGATCTACGTTCCCGCGGGACGTTTCCCCCTCTTTTCCTCGGTTCTTATGGGGATGATCCCCGCCTTGACCGCCGGGGTGGACGAGGTAATCCTCGCCTCCCCCCCCATGGAAAACGGCCTGCCGGACAAAAACATCCTCGCCGCCGCCGGGCTTGCCGCCGGAACCCGGGCCATCCGGGTCTTCGCCATGGGTGGCGCCCAGGCTATCGCCGCCCTGGCGCTGGGTACCGAAACGATCCCCAGGGCCGGTGTTATCGCCGGGCCGGGAAACAAGTACGTGGCGGAGGCCAAGCGCGCCCTCTTTGGGGAGGCGGGGATCGACTTTATCGCCGGCCCCACGGATGTGCTGGTCATCGCGGAAAAGCCGGCGCGGCCCGGCGAAGCCGCCGGGCGGCGGGCGGCGGCGGATATAATCGCGGCGGATATGTGCGCCCAGGCGGAACACGACGCCGACGCCCGGGCCCGGGCCCTGGTTCCCTCCAGGGATATGGCGGAGGCGGTGGAGGCGGCCCTGGAAAAACGGCTCGCCGTCCTGCCGGAATACTCCCGGCAGGCCGCCCGGGCCTCCCTTGACGCGGGGGGGCTCATCGTTGTCTACCACCGCCGGGAAGAGGCGGTCCGGGTCGCCAATACCATTGCCCCGGAACATCTGGAACTCCACCTGGAAAATCCCGATCCCTGGATTGGGGACCTGCGGAATTACGGCTCCCTGTTTATCGGTCCCCTGGCGGCGGAAGTCCTGGGGGATTACAGCGCCGGAATCAACCACACCCTGCCCACCTCGGGGAGCGCCCGCTTTACCGGGGGCCTTTCGGTACGGCACTTCCTCAAAATCGTTACCACCCTGCGCTGCCTGCCCGGGGCGGGTTTCGGGGAAGCCCTGGGGGCGGCGGAAAGGATGGGCCGGGCGGAGGGGCTGGCGGCGCACGCGGCCAGCGCCGCGGCCAGGCAAACCGCCGCCGGACCGGGGAACAGGCCGTGGCCATAGGACCGGTGGACGATCACCGGAACCGGGAGGGGGGAGCCATGGTGTACCCCGTGTATTCCCGCCGCTCCGGGGGCCTTTCCATAGGGATCAACCTCTTCCCGGACCGCAAGGTCTGCTCCTTCAACTGCCCCTACTGCGAGGTCTTTCCCCTGGAAACGGGCATTGTCTTTGATCTGGAAACGATGAAAACCGCCCTCCGCCGGGAAATTCTTGCAGCCCTAAAGCGGCGTCTTTCCATCAGGGATATTTGTTTTTCCGGCAATGGGGAGCCCACTTTGTCCCCCCATTTTATGGATGCCCTGAGGGCCGCCCGGATCGCGCGGGACGAACTGGCCTGGGACAAGTCCGGCGGCGGGGCCAGGCTGGTGCTGATCACCAACGGGACAGGCCTCCGTAACCCGGAGGTTTTCGCGTTCCTGCGGGCCGAAGCCCTGGCGGACAGGGGCCTCCACATCTGGCTCAAAATAGACGCCGCCACCGGGTCCTGGTACAAAGCCATGGGGAGAACGGATTTTCCCCAGGGGGAACTGCTTTCCCGGATCCGGGCCTTCGCCGCCTCGGGAGCGCCCTTTACCATTCAGACCATGCTCTGCAAACTAGCAGACCCCGCCGCCGGGCCGGAGGGCCTGCCCCCGCCGGAGGAAAGCGCCGCCTGGGTACGGCTGGTAACGGAACTGGCGGACACCGCCCGGCGGGCGGACATCACCCCGGGCAAGATGGGGCGCGGCGTCCAGGGGGTGCAGATTTACGGTAAGGCCCGTCCCGCCCCGGAGGACCCCCTGGCGGAAGCGGCCCCCGCGGCGGCCCTGGACGAACGGGCCCGGCTGCTTCGCGCCTCCCTTGAGGGGGCGGGAATCGCCGTACCGGTGGAAGTGTATCCCTAGACGCCGCACGTTTTGCCTGAGCGTTTTACCCGGTTTTTTTGAAAAGCGCCGGCCCCTTTCCCCCGCCCCGGCCCTTGCCTCATTCACGGCGGGGGATGTATACTGGGTTTCGGCAGGATTCCGGTTGTACGGGGAATCTGCCCAACATGAACACCCCAAGGGAGTGGTATGTATCAATCGTTTATTGGACTTGAGGTTCACATCCATCTGCTGACCAAAACAAAAGTCTTTTGCCGCTGCCGGTCCGCCTTTGGCGACGAGCCCAACGCCAATGTCTGCCCCGTCTGCATGGGCTATCCGGGCGCGCTGCCCGCCCTCAATATCGAGGCCCTCCGCATGGGCTGTACCGTGGCCCGGGCGTTGAACTGCGCCATCCCCGAAAGGACCTGGTTCGAGCGCAAACAGTACTTCTACCCCGACATGACCAAGAACTACCAGATCTCCCAGTTCGCCTCTCCCCTGGGGCGGGAAGGATACCTGGAGCTTGAGGGGCGGGGCGCCGGCGGGGCGCGAATCGCCAGGAAGGTGCGGATCAAGGAGTGCCACCTGGAGGAAGACGCGGGCAAGATGATCCACACCGGCGCGGCGTCCCTGCTGGACTACAACCGGGCGGGGGTGGCCCTGCTGGAGATCGTTACCGAGCCGGACATGGAAAGCGGGGAGGAGGCGGAGCTGTTCATCCAGGAACTGCGCCGGATAGTCCGCTACCTGGGGGTCTGCGACGGCAACATGGAAGAGGGAAGCCTCCGGGCGGACGCCAACGTGTCGGTCAACCTGCCCGGGCGCGGACTGGGCAAAAAGGTGGAGATCAAGAACCTCAACTCCTCCCGCTTTGTCCGGCTGGGACTGAACTACGAAATCCGCCGCCAGGGCGAGGCCCTGGACGCGGGAAAGGCGGTGGTCCAGGAAACCCGGCTGTGGAACGAGAACCGGGACGAGACCGTTCCCATGCGGCAGAAAGAAAACGCCCAGGACTACCGCTACTTCCCCGAACCCGACCTCCCCGTGTTCTGTCCCGACGGGGCGTTTCTTTCCTCCGTGGAAGCGGCCCTGGTGGAACTCCCCCGCCCCCGGACGCGCCGGATAATGGAGGACTACGGCCTGAGCGAGGAACAGGCCGCCTTTATCTGCGATGAAAAGCAGGGGGCCGATTACTTTGAGGCCGCCGCCGCCGCCGCCCCCGGGGAGGCGGCCCGGATCGCCAACTGGTTCCTGACGGACATCAAGCGGGTCCTGCGCCGGGAGAACATCGCCGTCCGGGACATCGCCGCGTTCCGGCTTACCCCCCCCCGCCTGGCCTCCCTGGCGCTCATGCTGGGACGGGGGCGGATCACCGGGAAGCTGGCCAAGCAAACCCTGGAACGGGCCGCCGCGGAGGACCGGGACCCGGAGGAGATTGTCCGGGCCATGGGCTGGGAGCAGCTTGCCGACCCCGCGGCCGTGGCCGAGGCGGTAAAGGCCGTTTTTGCCGCGGAGGAAAGCGCCGTCGCCGAGCTGCGCGCCCTCCCCGCCGGGAGCGGCCCCGGGGCGGTGGAAAAACGGCGGCGCGTCCTCACGGCCTTCCTGGTGGGAAAAGTCCTGGCCGCCACCGGCGGCCGGGCGGATCCGAAGATCGCCGGGGAGCGGGTGGCCTCGTCGCTGTAAAGGCGTTAACCCGCCGGCGGCGGATTACCGCGGCATCAACTGGTACACTTCACGCCCCCCGCGCGCGCGCCCCGGCAAACTACCCATAAGGATACAGACAGGGCTTCCGGCCCCGCCGGAAACCCCATCCGCCTCCGGGCGGATGGCTGGCCGCAGACGGGGAGCCGCTCCGTATATATACGGAGTTCCCGCGTATATATACGGAGCGGCAGCGTATATATACGGAGCAACGGCGTATATATACGGAGCGGCGGCGTATGCATACGGAGCAACTGCGTATATATACGGAGCGGCGGCGTATATATACGGAATCGCGGCGTATGCATACGGAGTTCCCGCGTATATATAGGGAGCCGCTCCCGCTCCACAGAGAGCCCATCACCGCTCAGGTGAAGCGCCGCGCCAAGGGCGGCGCCGGGGCGGCCCGCTTCGCGGCGCGCGGACCCTAGCCGTTCGACCCGCGGGCGGGTATACTGGAACCATGCGTACCCTGGCAAAAGACATTCCCCAGACGGCCCGGACAAAACCGGAGGAAGAAGCGCGGGTTTCCGGCTGGGTCCACCGGATCCGGGATATGGGGGGCATCACCTTTGTGGTCCTCCGGGACCGGTCGGGCATGGTCCAACTGGTGTTCTCCGAGGCATCCCCCCCGGCGGCGGACCTTACCCTGGAATCGGTGGTCAGCGTCCGGGGCTTCCCGGCGTTGAACGAAAGGGCCCCCGGCGGGGCGGAACTGCGGGTTACGGCCCTGGAAATCCTCAGCCGGGCCCAGCCGGACCTGCCCTGCCAGGTGAACGGCGACATCGCCAGGATGGGGATAGAAACCATCCTGGATAACCGGATCCTCAGCGTCCGGAACCCCAGGATCCGCTCGATCTTCAATGTCCAGGCGGTGATCATCGAGGCCTTCGCCGCCTACCTCCGTTCCCAGGACTTTACGGAAATCAAGACCAGCAAACTTGTCTGGGGGGGCACCGAGGGGGGGACCGAGCTTTTTGAGGTGGCCTACTTTGACCGCCGGGTGTACCTGGCCCAGTCCCCCCAGTTCTACAAGGAAGCCATGGTGGCCAGCGGCATGGAGCGGGTCTTCGAGGTCGCCCCCGCCTACCGGGCGGAAAAGCACGATACCCCCCGGCACCTGAACGAGTATGTGTCCCTGGATGTGGAGATGGGTTTTATCGATTCCGAGCGGGAGCTGATCGAGCTGGAACGGGGGCTTTTGGCCCATATCTTTGAGGAGGTGTCCCGGAAGAACGCCGCCGACCTGGCCGCGTGGAACGTTCCCGCGCCCTCCGCCGAGGCCGCGGCCAAAGCCCCCGTGATTGGCTACGAGGACGCGGTGCGGACGGCCAACGAGTGGGCGGCCCGGGACAGGCCGGCGTCCCCCGGCGCTTCCGGGGGGGCCCGGATCTTCGATATTAACCCCGAGGCGGAGCGTTTTCTCTGCGAGTGGTCCCTGGCGGAACACGGCAGCGATCTGGTGTTTGTCAACGAGTTTCCCCGCCGGTACCGGCCCTTTTACGCCTACCCCTCGGACGCCAACCGGACCATGAGTTTCGACGCCCTCTTTCGGGGGCTGGAGATTACCACCGGGGGCCGCCGGCAGCACAACTACGAGGCCTTTGTGGAAACCCTGCCCCGGTTTGGCCTTAGGCTGGAAAACCTGCAAAACTACGCCGCCCTGCTCCGGTACGGCTGCCCTCCCCACGGGGGTTTCGCCATAGGCTGCGAACGGCTTACCGCCCGTATTCTGGGGCTGGCCAACGTCAAGGAGGCGAGCCTGTTCCCCCGGGACCGCCGGAGGGTGGAGCCATAACCACCGTACTCGCGCCGGGCGGCGCGGCGCGTGAACGTCTGGGATAACCGGAGTCTCTTCCGCCTCCTCTGGCCGCTGGTGGTGGAGCAGATCCTGGCGGTTACCATGGGGGCCATGGATACCTTCATGGTCAGTTCCGCCGGGGAGGCGGCCCTGTCCGGGGTCAACATCATCGACAATATCAACAACCTCTTTATCATCGCCTTTACCGCCCTGTGTACCGGCGGAACCGTGGTGGTCAGCCACTATATTGGCCGTTCCAACGCCGCCGGCGCCCAGGCCGCGTCCCGGCAGTTGTACTATGTGGTGGTCCTGGCCGCCCTGCTGGTGATGGTCCCCGCGATGATCTGGCGGCGTCCCGTGATCCGCTTCCTCTACGGCGCGGTGGCGAAGGACGTGATGGAAGCCGCCGCGGTGTACTTCCTGATCACCGCCGCGTCCTATCCTTTCCTGGGAGTGTACAACGCCTGCGCCGCCCTGTTCCGAGCCGCGGGGAACAGCGCCGTCCCCATGCGGATCGCCCTGCTGGTGAATATCACCAACATCGCGGGGAACAGCCTCTTTATCTACGCCCTGGGTCTGGGGGCCATGGGGGCGGCCATCGCCACCCTGATCAGCCGGATCATCGCCGCCGCCGTGCTGACGGGGATGCTGATCCGCGGGGGGACGCCGTATATCAACCTGGGGGGGCTCCGGCGGGTTTCCCTGAACCGGGAGATGGCAAAGCGGATCCTCAACGTGGGAATCCCCAGCGGCCTGGAGGGTTCCATGTTCCAGATGGGCCGGCTTTTAACCCAGCGGATCTTTACCAGCTTTGGCACCGCGGCCATCGCCGGCAACGCCATCGCCTCGGTGATCAACTCCTTTTCGTATATGCCCGGCATGGCCTACTGCATGGCGCTGCTTACCGTGGCGGGCCAGTGCGTGGGGGCGGGGGACTACGAGGGGGCCAGACGGAACACGATCAAGATCATGAAGATAAGCTGGATCACCTTGCTTTTCCTTTCGCTGGTGATCTTTGTTTTTATGGACCCGGTGATAGGCTTTTTCCACCTAAGCCCGGAGGCTTTTCGCCTGGCCAAGAGCTTTTTGCGGGTCCACTGCGTTTCCATGGCGGTGGGCTGGACCTTCAGCTTCGCGCTGCCCAACGCCCTCCGGGCCGCGGGGGACGCCCGCTATGTGATGATCGCCGCCGCGGTTTCCATGTTCGCCGTCCGGGTGAGTTTCTCGTATCTGATCACCTTTACCCTGGGCGCGGGCCCCCTGGGGGTATGGATCGCCATGGGCCTGGACTTCCTGAGCCGGGGGGGGTGTTACCTTCACCGCTGGCTGGGCGGCAAGTGGCGGGAAAAGCGGGTGATCTAGGGGGCCGGCCCTTCGTCCCCTGGTTCCCCCTGACGGTATTCGTAGTAGCCGCATTTCCGCGTCTCCATCCCCCGGAGGGCTTCCTGGAGGAGGCCGCCGGGCCCGGTGTTTCCGCCGTCCGGGAACGGCGGACCCAGTTCCAGGGCCTCGTACAGGGCCCCCGCCTCTTCCGGGTTTCCCCGCAGCACCGGGTGGGGGGGGCTAAAGAGAACGCAGCAGTCCGGGTGGGGCAGGATGGAGGTTTCGTAGGTGCCAAAGTCCTTGGCCAGGGTGGTGATCGCCTCCTTGTCCAGGCCGACCAGGGGCCGCAGCACCGGCAGCCGGGCCCGGCTTTCACCGCAGGTCAGGTTCTCGATGGTTTGACTGGCCACCTGGGAAAGACTTTCCCCGGTGATGAGGCACTTGGCCCGGAGACGCCGGGCGATGGCGGAGGCGGCGTCCATCATGGCCATCCGAAGCAGCACCGTGGCCCATTCCGCCGGGGCCCGTTCCCGGATCCGCCCCTGGACGGCGGTAAAATTCACGGCGTGCAGGCGCACCCCCATCGAGTAGGAGCCGATGATTTCCGCGAGCTTTACCGTTTTGTCCAGCGCCTCCGGGGAAGTGTAGGGGGGGGTGTGGAAGTACGCCGCGTCCAGTCCCATGCCCCGGCCCGCCATAAGGCAGCCCGCCACGGGGGAATCGATCCCCCCGGAAAGAAGCAGCAGCCCCCGGCCGGCGCTGCCCGCGGGCAGTCCCCGGCGGCCCTTCTTTTCCAGGGTGTAAACGTAGGCCTTTTCCCGAATCTCCACGGCGATGATCCCGGCGGGTTCCCGCACGTTCACCTCCAGACCGGGGACCTGGGCGAGAACCGCGTCCCCCGCGGCCCGGCAGATCTCCTGAGAGCCCAGGGGAAAGCTCTTGTCCGCCCGCCGGGCCTCCACCTTAAAGGACCGCGCCCCCGTTTCCCGCAGCCTCCGGCCTTCCTCCACACAGGCGGCCAGCACCGCCTCCGGGGTTTTCTCCCCCCGCCGGGCCCGGGCCCAGCCGGTGATTCCCACCAGGCGGGACAGGACCTCTTCCACCGCCGGGCCCGCCGCTTCGGCGCGGTGGATGTAAAAGCGCCCGGGCTGGTTCGTTACGCCGGCGCCGGGGGCTTTCGCGCGGAGCATGGCCGTTAGGTTCCGGCGCAGGACGCGCTCAAACCCTTCCCGGTTTCCGCCTTTAAGGGTCAGTTCCCCCAGCTTTATCAGATAGACAATCTCCGTCATGGCCTTCCTTTGGCGCTACAAGAGGGCGCGAAGCTCCCCAATGGCCCGGGCCAGGGCCTCGATATCCTCCATAGTGGTGGACCAGCCCTGGGAAATACGGATACCCCCGCGGGCCGTTTCCCTGTCCAGGCCCATGGCGTCCAGGACGGGCCGCGCCCTGTTCGCCGCGGAACAGGCCGAACCGGTGGAGACGGCGAAACCCCGCTCATCCAGGGCCCGGACCATCACCTCCCCGGGGATGATCCCATGGCGGCCCCGGAAGGCCGCCTGGAGTATCCAGGGGGAAAAACGGCCGTCCCGGTCCGTCCGGTCCGGCGGCAGGGGGATAAAGCCCTGGTCCCCGTCCGCGGCGGCCGGGCGGCTCCCCCGCCGGAGGGCGGCCATCAGGACGGCCGCGCGATCCGCCGCCGCCTGGTACGCAGCCTCCAGGGCGGCGCCGGCGCGTTCTTCCAGGGCCCGGGCCAGCGCCAGCGCCCCGGCGGTATCTTCCGTTCCCGGCCGGATCTTCCCCTCCTGGCCGCCCCCCCGGATCAGGGGCCGCAGGGGCTTTTTTAGCCAGAGCAGACCGGTTCCCCGCGGGCCGCCGATCTTGTGGGCGCTGATAGCCGCCGAATCAATCCCCCAGCCCTGAAGGTCCAGGGGGATCTTCCCCACCCCCTGGACCAGGTCGCAGTGTATATGCGCGGGCGCCCTGTCCTTTGTCTTTTCCCGGATCACCGGGACCAGGTCCTTTACGCCGTTGATGGCGCCGGTTTCATTGTTCACCCCCATAAGCGCCGCCATCCGGGGGGGGCCGTTCTTTTCCAGCGCCCTCCGCAGCGTCCCCTCGCTTACCCGGCCGTCCTTTTCCAGGGAAACCCCGGCGCTGGAAACCCCCAGCTCTTTCAGGACGGCGGCGTTTTCCCGCACCGAGGGATGTTCCCCCGCGGAGTAGAGGAGTTCCGCGCCGCCCCCGCCCGCGCGGGGTCCGCGGAGCAGCGAGAAGAGGACCAGGGCGTTGGCCTCGGTGCCGCCGGAGGTAAAGACGATCTCCCCGGGCTTTACCCCCAGAACCCGGGCGCAGCGTTCCCTGGCCTCCTCCAGGGCGGCCCGGGCGGCCCGGCCTTCGGCGTGGAGGGAGGAGGGATTCCCGAAGGCGGGGTTTTCGCCAGCCGCGGCCGCGGCCGGCCCTTCCCGGCGGGGGGAAGGAAAGCGGGCCGGTAGAGCCGTGGCGGCCCAGTCAAAATAACGGCGCGTGGTAACCATGGCGATACGGCTGATCATAGCCGATTGAAATTGACGGGGCAAGAGGAGTAGCATAAGTCCCATGCTGGTAGTTAAATTTGGCGGCACCTCCGTTGGTTCCCCCCCGGCGCTTTCAAAGCTTGTGTCCATCCTGAAAGATCCCGCCCATGCCGGTAAAACCGGGGTGGTGGTGGTATCGGCCCTGTCCGGGGTTACCGATTCGCTTATCGCCGCGGCCCGCCGGATGGCGGCAGACGGCGGCGAGGAACTGTCCGGCGCGGAATTGACCGCCCCCCTGCTGGACCGGCACCTGGAGATCAGCGCCGCCTTCCTCCAGGGGGAGGAACAGCGGGCCGCGGAGGACGAGATCCGCGCGTCCCTCGCCGGACTGTGCCGGATGCTGGACGGGGTGGGGATCCTCCAGGAACTGTCCCCCCGGTGCCTGGACGGGATCATGAGTTTTGGGGAACGCCTTTCCGCCCCCCTGATCGCCCGGATCCTTCGCGCCGCGGGGATCCCCGCGGCCCACCTCGATTCCCGGGAGGTGATCGTTACCGATGAAGAGTACGGTGCCGCCCATTTCCGGGCGGAAGAATCGTACCGGAAGATCCGGCGGCGCGTCCCCGCGGATGGGAGCGTTGTTTGCGTGGTCCCGGGCTTTATCGGGGCCGCGGAGGACGGTTCCGCCACCACCCTGGGCCGGGGGGGATCGGATCTTTCCGCCGCGATCTACGGCGCCGCGCTCAATGCGGAGGTGGTGGAGATCTGGACCGACGTGGACGGAATCCTCACCGCGGACCCCCGGCTGGTAAAGAACGCCTTCAGAATCGATTCCCTTTCCTACGAGGAGGCCATGGAACTTTCCCACTTTGGGGCCAAGGTCCTGCACCCCCCCACGATCCGGCCCGCGCTGGAAAGGGGAATCCCCATCGTCATCAGGAACACCTTCAACCCCGCCTGTCCCGGCACCCGGATCACCGCGGACGCGGAGCCAGGGGAATATCCCATCCGGGGGATCAGCTCCCTGTCCCGGGTTGTCCTGATCCGCCTGCAGGGATCGGCCATGGTGGGGGTGGCGGGGTTTTCCTCCCGGCTCTTTGGCGCGCTGGCCCGCCGGAAGATCAGCGTAATCCTTATTTCCCAGGCCTCCAGCGAGTATTCGATCTGCGCCGCGGTGGACCCCGCTTCCAGTGCGGGGGCGCTGGGGGCGCTGCGGGAAGAATTTAGCCGGGAAATAGGGGAGGGGGCGCTGGACGAGCCCGTCGCGGAGGAGGGCCTCTCCATCGTCGCCGTGGTGGGAAGCGGGATGAGACGCCTTTCCGGCGTTTCCGGCAAAGTCTTCCACGCCCTGGGACGGAACGGGATCAGCGTGGTCGCCATAGCCCAGGGCTCATCGGAGATCAACATTTCCCTGGTGGTAACCCGGGCGGACGAAGCCAAGGCCCTGAACGCCATCCACGAGGCCTTCTTCCTTTCAGGGGTGCGTTCGGTCAATCTCTTCCTCCTGGGAACGGGCCTTATCGGGGGCACCCTCCTGGATCAACTGGCGGAACACCGGGAGATCCTCGCGGACACCCACCAGATCAGGGTCCGCCTGGCGGGGGCGGGCAATTCCCGGGGGATGATCTTTAACCCCGAGGGACTCCCCCCGGCGGAAACCAAGGCCCTCCTCAACCCCGCCGCCGGTTCTTCCCCCGGGACCTCCCCGGGGCTGGAACCCTTTGACCTGGCGCGGTTCATCGAGACCATGAAGGCCCACAACCTCCCCAACACGGCCTTTTGCGACTGCACCGCCAGCGACGAGGTGGCCGCCGCTTACCTGGGAATCCTCAGCTCCGCCATCCCCGTTATTACCCCCAACAAACGGGCCAACGCGGGAAGCTACGGCTGCTATAAGGCCCTCACCGACTACTCCCGGGAGCGGGGCATCCCCTACCTCTACGAAACCACGGTGTGCGCGGGCCTGCCGGTGATCTCCACCCTCCGGGACCTCTTCCTTTCCGGCGACAAAGTGCGGCGGGTGGAGGCGGTCCTTTCCGGCACCCTCTCGTACATCTTTAACAACTTTGACGGGGGCAAACCCTTTTCCGCGCTGGTCCGGGAGGCACAGGCCGCGGGCTACACCGAACCTGATCCCCGGGACGACCTGAACGCCATGGACGCCGCCCGGAAGGCGCTGATCCTGGCCCGGGAGTGCGGCATGAGGCTTGAGTTCGAGAAGGTGGAAATTGAGCCCCTCCTTCCCCCGGCCTGTTTTGAGGCCCCCAGCGTGGAGCGGTTTTTCCAGGAACTGGAGAAGCGGGACGGGGATTTTGAGGTCCGCCGGGCCCGGGCTGCGGCGGAGGGGAAGGCCCTGCGCTACGTGGCGGTGGTGGAGGACGGCCGGGCCGCGCTTTCCCTCCGGGCCGAAGAGCGGGGCAGCCCCTTTTTGACCCTCACGGATTCGGACAACATGGTGGTGATCACCAGCGACCGCTACTCCCGGCTTCCCATGGTGATCAAAGGACCCGGGGCGGGGGCCCAGGTTACCGCGGGGGGGGTTTTCGCCGACATTGTCCGCATCGCCCGGACCCTGGTGTAGGGGCGGGGCGGGTATATCCCGGGGCCCGGTGTACCGCCCCGGCAACCCCCACCCGCGGCGCCCGCGCCCCTCCTCCCCGCCCGCCGCCCCGGGGATGCCGGCTGTATGCCGGGACCGGGGGCGGCCCTTCCTTTCTTCCCCGCGGCCTCCCGAACGTAACGGATCCCCCGGGGAAATCCCTCACGTCCCCCAGGGCCAAGCGGAAGCTGCTCAGGAACCGCGGTTTCTGAACAGCCCCATGAAAGGCCCCGCCCCGCATATCTTCTACAACAGGTTAAAGGGCTTCAAAATCTTGTCCACCTGAACGGGCTTGCCGTTTGCGTCATCAACGGTAACTTTGGCGAAGGCCCAGCCTTCAATTCCGGCGGGGTCAACACCGGCGGCAATGAAGGGATCGGGGTTCAGCACAAAGACGATATCCTTGTCGTTGGTTGTCATGTCTTTGGCCCATTCAAACAAATTGCCGTCCCCCAGGTTTACGCCGTAGTGGTCAAGCGCCCCGTGATAGCCGACAACGCTCCGGTGATTTTTTACGATTTGTTTGAATATTTCCAGCGGCGCGGCGTATTCGGCGGGAGCGCTTTTGTCCAAATGGAGAACGTAGCTTAGTTTGCCATCGGAAAACTGCCAGCCGTTTAACAAGGCGGCATCAAGGCCGGCGCTCAAAAAAGGCCGGGAGTCTATTTCCAAAACAAGGTCGAAATCTGAAAGCGTGTTTTCATCCCAAAGCATTAAAAAAGCCGCCGCCCCATCCGGCGCGTCCAAACTCCACGCCGGGCCGGCAGCCCAATCCAATTCGCGCGGCGGCAACTTTTTCAACACATTACCAAATGCCCGCACGGAATCCGTTCCTACCACATCGAGTTTCGAGCATGAACCCGCAGCCAAAACAAGCAAGGCGGCAATAGCTGCCCCAACCATTTTTCCAGTCCTTTTCATTTTACACTCCTTAACCCTCAATGTAGCGGATAATTGTGTCAGGATTATGTCATATGGAAGCGAATTCGGATGTTTTCCCCCGGGGGGGCGGGGGGGGGGGGGCGGGGGGGGGGGGGGGGGGGGGGGGGGGGGGGGGGGGGGGGGGGGGGGGGGGGGGGGGGGGGGGGGGGGGGGGGG
>JAIRPD010000087.1 GCA_031257195.1 Treponema sp.
TCCGTTCTCCGTTCTCCGTTCTCCGTTCTCCGTTCTCCGTTCTCCGTTCTCCGTTCTCCGTTCTCCGTTCTCCGTTCTCCGTTCTCCGTTCTCCGTTCTCCGTTCTCCGTTCTCCGTTACATCACCCGCCGGTAAGTAAGCAAAACCTTTCCACTTTAGCCGCCCCGGCGCGAGGGCGCGCGTTTCTGGCGGCCCTGGTTCTGCCCTTCCTCGCGGCCGCCTGCGGCGGCGGGGCGGACAGCCCCGCCAAGGTCAACCTGGACGGGGTATGGAAGTTCATAACGGCGATGGAGGACGGGAAGTGGCCGGACGCGTCGTATACCCTTACCCTTTCCGGTAACACCTACACGGATTTTAAAGTTTTTCCGAATGATGAATTCCAGGAGCCCCTCCTTGAGAAGGGAACCTTCAAACGGACAAAGACGGAATGGATCTTTCTACCCGAAATGGGGTGGGACTGGGAGGGGAAAACCATGGAACCCCTTTCGGCGGAGTTAAAGAAGGAACGGACCCGGAAGGTCCCCTTCAGCGTGTCCGGGGATATCCTGGAAATTGACGGCGTGGCGTACCGCCGGGGCTTTACCGGCAAGGGGGCCGAATACACCGGCGCCATGGTACGGGGCAAAACCAGGGTGGACATAACCATGACCATCGGCGGGTTTGAGGACGGAAAGACCGTCAATACCTTCTACACCCAACGCAGGACCCCCGTCAAACTGGAGGGGGATCTGGCCGGCGGGGTCTTAACGCTGGAGAGATTCGGGGATACCGTCGCGGGAACCACCGGCGACTACTTTTATTTTACGAAATTTGACCCGGAGGCGGACGCGGTGGTGGGTTGTTATTGGACCTACTACGATGGCATGCGTACGCTGGAGTACGATGTTACCCTGACCAAAAAGAAAGAGTAGGAGGAGACACCATGGCGTCAATGTTCGACGACACGAAGGAGGTGCTGCACAACCCCGCCGTCAGCGAACGGGCCGCCGGGAACCTGGCGGAAAACGCGCCGGCCAAGCTGATCGGGAAAATCCCCGCCCTGGCCGCGGGCAAGTGGAAGGTCCGGATCGTTACCCAGTACGCCTCCGGGGGCGGCCTTACCAAGGAGCCCCGGATCATCGAAGACCGCCGAGAATTGACCGTCGGTTGAGCCGGCCCCCCGCTTCCGTCTGGAAGGGGGATCGCCTTCCGGCGCGGAATGGGGGCCGCGTTCCAGCCTGGAAGAGGGATCGCATTCCAGGCTGGAATAGGGCCGCCGCGCGGGGAGACGGGGAGTTGGCGTACAACGAACGGACTGGACCTGGGCCGTTCTTTTCCCGCGAACGAGCGCCCGCGCCAAACACGGGTTTGCCGCCCCCCGCGGGGGCATAAACATACTTTTATCGCGGAAGAAAACCGCAGAGGAGTGAACGATGAGAACAATGAACCAAAACCGACGAAGCGTACGAGCGGCATGGATGCCGCTTGTGTGTTTCGCTATAATCCTGGCCCTCCCGGTCTGGGGGCAGGACCGGTACGTGCCGGACCTGAGCAAGGAGGTAAGCCTGGACGACCTGGCCCGCTACCTGGAGGTTCAGGGGAAGGTGAACAAGAAAACCGTGGAGAAGGCGATACATGCCTCGGTCCAGGAGAATTATGGGATTGCCCGCGAGACGAATGATCGGGAGCGGCAGAACTCGGTCCTCGCCGCCTCCGGCGCCGCCGTTGCCGCCTACAATAAAAAGGATTATACCGGAACGGTACGGGCGCTGGAACAGATGAGGGAACAGGCGAGGAAACCGACCGCCCGGGACGAAATGGCCGCCTGGCAGAAGGAAGCGGCGGCCGCCGTGGAACAGCTCGAGAAGCTCGAGGGCGGACAGGACATGGCTAGGGAGTTGCGGAACCGGATGAGCGATCCGCTTCATCGCTACATGGGGAATGTGGAGTACGCCTGGCCTAAGATTGGACCGGAGTATCAGGCCAAACTCAAGGCCGCCCAGGACTGGATAGCGGCGGAACCGGAGCGGCGGCTGGCGGCGGAGAAGGCGGCCGCCGATAAGGCCGCGGCGGAACGAAAAGCCGCGGAGGAGCGGGCCGCCGCCATTGCCGCGGCCAACGCCAGGGGGGTTACCGCCGCCGACTTTGAGTACGACGCCACCCGGGACGGCGCGGGCGTGGTGATCAAGCGCTACAAGGGCCTGGCCAGCGTCGTGAACATCCCCGCCGTCATCGAGGGTCTGCCGGTACGGGAGCTGGAGGCCAAGGCGTTTGCGGACAATAAAGAAATAACCAGCGTTACTATCCCCGACAGCGTTACCGTCATTCCGGGTTTTAAAGCTCAATACGAATCCAACCGTTGGGGGGATGACGGCGCTTTTAAAAACTGTATCAGCCTCAAAACCGTAACCCTGCCCCGGGGCCTGAAAGTGGTGCCCGGTTCTCTATTCGCCGGTTGTATCAGCCTGGAGTCGGTGGCCATACCAAGCGGCGTAACCGCCATTGGCTCCCGCGCTTTTTACCGGTGCGGGGCGCTTACCGCGGTTACCCTGCCCGCGGGTTTAACCAGCATAGGGGACAGCGCGTTCGAGGACTGCAAGGCGCTTACCGCGATCACCTTTCCCGACAGTCTTACGGGAATCGACGCCGCCGCTTTTGCCGGCTGTACCGGCTTAACCGCCCTGGTCCTGCCCAAAAACCTGAAGATCCTGGTAGGAGGGTACGTGAGGTATATGGGCGGGGGGACCTTCGACAACCGTCCCCGGATGATGAACGTAAGCTTCCAGGGCGGGGATCTTCAGGCCCCGCCTAAAAACCGGCAAATCCTGGCGGGGGGAGACATAGGCGCCGAGGGGGCCTTCAAAAACTGTACCGGCCTGACCAGCGTAACCTTCCAGAGCCGGGATCTCCGGGTTGGAGGAGACGTGTTTGCCGGCTGTACATCCCTCTCAACCCTGACCATCAACGCGAATACCAGTCTGGGCGGAGATTCCTTTAGCGGCTGCCCTATCACCACCGTCAACATCGGCCCCGGTGTTACCAGAATCGACGGCGTTGACAACATCCCCCAGGGCAAGTTGTCTTTGCAGGCCAAGGCGGCGCTTAACCGGCTTCGGGGAGACAGGTAACGCGGGGTCCGCGCCCCGCCCCTGAGGGCGGGGCGGGTTGTCTCCGCGCGGCGGCCTTACCGGGGAACCGGGCTACGCCGTTGCCGCTATCGCTTTATGCGCCAGGGTACTGATAACCTGCGCGGGTGTGGTATGTTCGGCCTGGGCGCGGTCAGTGATAATGCGGGTGGTTTCCGGGTCGAGCCGCACGGTCATTCCGTAGGCGCGGGAGAAAAAGCCCGGCCTGCTTATATCCGGCATGATGTCGTTTTTGGTGAAGTACTCGTCCAGGGCGTCGTATTCTTCATCGGTGTAATCGGGCATGGTTTTCTCCTAAAAGCCAAAAAAATCACGATATGCTTTGCGGCATTTCATGGCATGAAAGACTTTGATAACGTTGTTATCAAGCTCATTATACAGAACCTCAAGGGCAAACCCGGCGCGGGGGCAATGATTCCGCGCGGCGGATAGTCGGCGCGATCAGCGGCGCGGGGCGCGTGTCCGTCCCAAAAAGCCCCGAACCGCCGCCAGGAGGAGCCGTACCGGCGGGGGCTCCATCCGTTTCCGTACCGCCCTAAGGGCCGCCGCGATGGGTATCTTCTGGGGGCAATGGCCCTCGCAGGCGCCGCAGGCCGCGCAGTTGCCGGGGCCAAAGCTCCGGGCGGAGGTAAAGGCCGCGCTGGTCATGTACTGCTGCATTCCCGTTATCCACCCTATGGCGTAGGAGGTGTTGTAGGCGGCGAAACAGCCGGGAATATTCACCTCCCGGGGGCAGGGCATGCAGTAACCGCAGCCGGTGCAGTGGACTTTGTAGGAGGCGTTGAATACCTCCCGAACCCGGCGGTATACGTCCAGTTCCCCGGCGCTTAGGCAGCCGGGGGCGCTTACGTCCGCCAGGGCGGCGTTCTCCAGGACCTGGGCGGGGTCGCTCATCCCCGAAAGGACCACCGCCGCCTGACTTTGGTTCCATACCCAGCGCAGTCCCCAGGCCGCGGGCGAAAAGGGCCGGCCCCGCAGCGTGGGAACCTTTCCCTCCCCGCCGGCCCGGCGGAAGATCTCCCGCGCCTCCCGGGGAAGGCCCGAAACGAGTTTCCCCCCCAAAAGCGGCTCCATGATGATCACCGGCATGGTTTCCGCCGCCCGGGTAAGCCCCTTTACCCCGGCCTGGAAGTTTTCGTCGCTGTAGTTGTACTGGATCTGGCAGAACTCCCAGGGGTAGGCGTCCAGGAGTTTAAAGAATTCCCCCCCCATGCCGTGAAAGGAAAAGCCGATCCGCCCAATGGCGCCGCTTTTCTTTTTGGACGCGATCCACGCGTCAATCCCCAGGGCCTTCAGGTTTTCCCAGGAGGCCAGGTCGGTGAGCATGTGGGCCAGGTAGTAGTCAATATGATCCGTCCGCAGCCGCTTTAATTCCTCGTCAAAAAAACGGTCAAAGTCCGCGGCCTTTTTTACCAGTACGATGGGCAGTTTCGAGGCTATGTATACCCGGTCCCGGACCTTGTTTTTTTCCAGCGCCAACCCCAGGGCTTCCTCGCTTCCCGGGTACATCCAGGCGGTGTCAAAGTAGTTGACCCCCTGGTCAACGGCGCTCATGATGATCGCCTCCGCCTTTTTCATGTCAATCCCCGCCAGGGTCCGGGGAAAGCGCATACAGCCCAGGCCCAGAACGGAAAGCTTGTTCCCCGATTTTATGTCGATCCGGTATTGCATTATGTACCCCCCTCCCATTGTACCCGGCGGTCCGTGTAATTGAAATCCCCCCTTATTGGGGCTATACTGTTCTATCATGAAGATCCTCACAGGGATTTCCGCGGGGGCGGGCGTTGTTATCGGCAAGGCCCTGGTCGTTCAGGAGAACCGCCCCGAAATTCCCCGGTACGCGATTGATCCCGGCGAAACCCCGGCGGAGCTGGCGCGTTTTGTTACCGCGGCGCGGGAGGCGGCGGAGGAACTGAGGACCCTGAAAAAAAACAGCGCGGGTCTGGGCTGGGAGCAGGGGGCGATTCTTGACGCCCACCTGATGATGGTGGAGGACCCGGATTTTCACTACCAGATCAAGGCCAGGCTGGAATCAAAGTACGATAACATTGAGTGGATGGTTTTTGAGGTCGCCCGGGACCTGTCCCATAAGCTGGTCCAGTCCCCGGACGCCTACCTGAGGGAAAGGGCGGTGGATGTGGCCGATGTGTCCCGGCGGATCATCAACCGCCTTTTGGGGATTACGCCCTTTTCCCTGGCGGATCTGCGGGAAGACGTGATCCTCGCGGCCCACAATCTTTCGCTCTCCGACGCCCTGACCATGAACAGGGAACGGGTTAAGGCCCTGGTCATGGACACGGGTTCCAGGATCAGCCACACGGCGATCATTATCCGGGCCTTTGGGATTCCTTCGGTGTTGGGACTTTCCACGGCGGTCAGGGAAATCACCTCCGGCGATACCCTTATTGTGGACGGTGAGCAGGGGCAGGTGATCCTGGACCCCGACAAGGCTACCCTCCGGTGTTTTAAGGAAAAGCTGGCAAACCGGAAGCGGGGTTTTGGGGAATTTGTTCCCCCCCGGGATTCGCCGGCGGAAACCACCGACGGGCGCAGGGTAAGCCTAAAGGCCAATATAGGCGTTCCCGGCGAGGCGGAAAGCGTTCACCACTACGGGGCGGAAGGCATTGGCCTGTACCGTTCGGAGTTTCTTTTTTTGCAGGACGGTCATGGCTCCGAGGAACAGCAGTACCGGGCCTACAGCCGGGTGGTTAAGGCCATGGCGGGAAAGCCCGTTACCATCAGGACCATCGACATAGGGGGAGACAAGGTGATGCCGGGGATGAGGGTGCCGGAGGAAAACCCCCTTTTGGGCTGGCGGGCCGTGCGCTTTTCCCTGACCCTGCCGGAGTTTTTTAAGACCCAGCTTAGGGCGATCCTCCGTTCCAGCGCGGAGGGGCCGGTGCGGATCATGTTTCCCATGATTTCGGGCGTGGAGGAACTGGAAGAGGCCTTGACCATACTGGAGGAGGCCAAGGAGGAGTGCCGCGGAAAAGGCCAGGCCTTTTCCGCGGATATTGAGGCGGGAACGATGATAGAGATCCCCGGGGCGGTGATGACCGCCGACATCCTGGCGGAAAAATCGGCCTTTTTTTCCATCGGTACCAATGATCTGATCCAGTACAGCCTCGCGGTGGACCGGGGGAACGAAAAGGTAAGCTACCTGGCCCAGCCCTCCCATCCGGCGGTGCCGCGCTTTATCAAGCGGACCATTGACGCGGCCCACAAGCGGGGAATTCCCGCGGCCCTGTGCGGGGAGCTGGCGGGGGATCCCGCGGCGGCGGCCCTGCTGCTCGGCCTGGGGCTGGATGAGTTCAGCATGACCGCCGCGGCCATTCCCCAGGTAAAGCGCGTGATCCGGGGAACGGATTACGAGTCCTGCCGGGTCCTGGCGGAACAGGTTCTGGCCGCCTCCTCCTGCCGGGAGGTTCAGGCCCTGGTGAGCGGCTGGAACGCGGAGCGTTTTCCCGGCCTGGAACCTTCCAGCCTCTACGCGGGCATGGATAGGCCGCGGGCGGGAAACGGCGGATCCCATGGAATTTGACCCCCTGAACGGGGAGGCCCTTCCCGCGTATCGTAATCTTCCCTTGGTGGCCCTGGTGGGCCGTCCCAACGTGGGAAAGTCCACCCTTTTTAACCGCCTTTTGCGCCGCCGCCGGGCGATCACCAGTCCCGTCCCGGGGGTAACCCGGGATCCCGTGGAGGGCCGGGCCTTTCTCGCGGGAAGGCCCCTTAGGATCATCGATACCGGGGGTTTTCGGCTGAACCGGGAAAGCGGCGGCCCCGGCGATCCCGGCGGCGTCAAAAACGGCGGCCCCGGTCTGGACCGGCTGGTGGTGGAACGGACCCTGGAGATCATCCAGGAGGCGGATCTGATCGTCCTCCTCCTGGAGGCCGGGGAATTGACCCCGGAGGATGAGGAATTTATCGGTCTCCTCCGTCCCCGCTGGTCAAAGGTAATCGCCGCGGTGAACAAGACCGAGGGGGGCCGCCGGGAAGGGGAGGCCTGGAACGCCCTTAGCTATGGCTTTGAGGGACTGTTTCTTATTTCCGCGGAGCATGGGGACCGGGTGGCCGAGCTGGAGGCGGCCATTGTGTCCCGGCTTGATTTTTCCCGGGTCGAGCTTGATCCGGAAGAAGGCCGGCGGCCCATCGCCCTGGCTCTGCTGGGAAAGCCCAACACGGGAAAGTCCACCCTGTCAAACCGGCTCACCGCGTCGGCGGCCTCCATAGTCAGTTCCGCGCCGGGTACCACCAGGGATGTGGTGGAGGGGGAGTTCCGGTGGAAAAACAGGACATTCCGAATCCTGGACACGGCGGGGATCCGGCGCAAATCCCGGGTGACGGAGGACATTGAGTATTACTCGGTAAACCGGGCGATCAAAACCCTGGACGAGGCGGAGATCGTGTTCCTGCTGATCGACGCCCAGGAGGGCTTGACGGACCAGGACAAGAAGATCGCCGCCCTGGCCTGCGAAAAGGGGAGGGCCGTAATCCTGGCCCTGAACAAATGGGACGCCATGCCCCAGGTTAAAAACGCCTTTAACGCGGTCCGGGACAGGATACACTTTTTTTTCGGCCAGATGGAGTACGCCCCCATTGTCCCGGTCAGCGCCAAAGACGGAACGGGGGTGGAGGAACTTTTGGAAACCGCCCTGCGTCTATACCGCCAGCTTTGCCGCCGGGTGGAAACGGCGGTCCTGAACCAGGCCCTGGCCCGCTGGCTTCAGGAGTACCCGCCCCCTTCCGGTCCCCGGACCCGGTTTAAGGTAAAATACGCCGTTCAGGTTTCCGCCAACCCGGTAAAGTTTGTTTTCTTTGTCAGCCGCCCTGACGCGGTAACCGAGGCCTACCGGACCTACCTCCGCCACAAGATTCAGCGGGACCTGGGCTATCCGGCCGTGCCGGTGGATGTGGAAATTCGGGGACGGACCTGATGTCCTATACCAGCGCGGAAGCGGAACGGCTTTTGGGGGTAAAAAGCCACGTGCTTCGCTACTGGGTGGAAGAGGTACCCCTGATCCAGCCCAGAAAGGACGCTTCGGGCCGGCGGGTTTTTTCCGGCCGGGATCTGCGGCTCCTCCTCCGCCTGAAGCACCTTCTCCATGAGCGGCGCTTCACCGTGGAGGGGGCCAGGGCCCAGCTTGAGCGCGAGCTTACCGGCGAATGGCAGGATCTGCGGGCGGAACTGGACGGGCTGCGATCCCAGCTTATGGAGCTGTACTTTCTTCTCGAATCTTAGAGCGCCCGCTCCCGGTTTTACGCGAATAAACCGGCGGCGGCCGCGTTAACCGCGCGAAGGGCGGGCGCGGCGGCGTCATTCAATGAAAACGTACCAACAGATTTTATCGGGTATTTTTTATAGAATAAAGGATAAGCGGCTCCTGCGAAACTGAAGTTTCGCGGGAGACTCAAATGATTTAGAAAAAGTCTGGACCGGTTTTCGCGTTGTTGGAAAACCGCCGGACATCCCCTATCTCTTTGTTATTTTCGCGATCCACTCACAGGCTTCCTGAACATCATAATCCCCGGCGTGTCCCTGGAGATACGCGATTTTGAAATTGACATTATTTTTATTGACATCCGGGGCCGACAGCAGGGCGTAGTACAATTCCATGTCAATGGCAAATGACGTGTCACGGTCTATCATTCCGACCCGCGCGTACCAGTGGGGAGCGCTCTTGCCGTTTGACTTGTCCGCGAGGTAGGCCAGGGGGTTTATCAGTTTTATCTGTTGGGCAATCCCGGTTTGCTCGAGCATTTGTTCCCATGAAAGCCCCGTATCGTCTTTGCCTGTTCCATTGTTTTTAATATCATCGTTGTCCCAGCCGAATTGGGTAAAGTGCCAGTAGTTTTGTTCATCGGCGCCAAAAAGATTACTCTCGCCCGGAGGTCCCATTATTGAGACGGCGTCGCCCATACCGTTCACCGCGGTTTGATCAAAGGCGGGAACGGCTTTGAGTTCCTGGCAGGCCGCGACAAAATCAAGGAAATTCCGGTAATCAATGTTCACCACCTTGCCGCTCTCCCTGTTGATCCTGAGCCAATTGTTTTTTATTTTTTCAATCCGCTCCGACGCGCCGATGTCAGAATGAACTGTTTTTTTGATCAAAAAATCCCCGCCGAAATCGGGAACCGGCGGTTCTATCCTGATACCTGATTTTTCTTTCGCCAGGACTTCTTCCACCTGTTCCGTGAGGACCGCGGCCAGCGCCTCAGGCAATGTGTCCGCTGTTAGGCCAATGTTAAGGCCCGCGAGATACGCGGGGTATCGCGCGGCAAGTTCTTTGGAAGCCTGCCGCATGGCGGGGCTGTTATCGGAGGGGTTTTTTACCCGCGTCCTTGAATCGCCGTACATCCACTCATACGCCAAATCCGCGTTGCCCAAATCGGTAATCGGGCAATACGCGAGCACGCCGTACACGTCATCACCAATGACGCTCCTGCCGTCATTGGTGATTCCCGCCGCGCCGGTTTTGGCAAGATATGGGTAGTAATCCGGGCTGTTGCCGCTTGCCCCAATTATTGAAGACAACGCCCCGCCGCCGGATGTCCCGGTGATAATGATACGCTCAGAGGATCCGGGGATTTCCCCGTCAAGAAGGCGCAAAAAACGGATAGCCGCTTTCGCGTCCACGACGCAGGCGGGGGCCTTGCCCGGGAATTTGCCCTTTGTATCAACAAGATTGCGGCTTCGGGTTCCCGCGTTCACCACCACGAAACCCGCCTTGAGGGCCGCGCCGGTTTTGTCATTGTCACTGGTACTGACATAAGATCGCCCGGCAACCACATCCTCAATAAGAGGACTGTTCGCCCAGCCGCTGTTATCAACCCGGAATATGACAGGCGAGTCATCACCGGCGTTTGGCGGTGCGAAAATACTGAGCTGCTGCCACGAGCCGCTGGTGAAAGGCATGGGCGGCAGCCAGGGCGCGATTATAGTCTTGTCAAGATCAACCGCGACCGGATTGGCGACATAAACCAATTTTCGCCACGCCCTCACTTCCATCGGCTGGCCATCCAGGGTAATTCGCAGGGTCTCCCGCTTTACGGCGGCAAAATTTTTCTTGAGCAATGCGTCATTGCTTCCCAAGTCATCGGCGGTTTTCATGTTTCCTCCTCTGGTACAATTAAAGACCAACAATCCCAAAACTAAAAGCCACGCATTCTTCATTCTTTTTTCCTCCTATTTGCCATCACGGTTAAACCAGCAGTTTTACGAGCTGGCCGCCTATGAACATGCCAATAAGTCCCAATATTCCGCCCAGGCCGTGGGGAACCGGCAGCGGCAGCTTGAGCAGGCCAAATATACCGCCAATCACCAGACCTACGACAAGACAGATAACCAATTCAAGCATTTTACTCTTCCTCTTTGATAGATCACGCATCTTTTTTCCCCGAAGACCGC
>JAIRPD010000096.1 GCA_031257195.1 Treponema sp.
ACGGCAACCTCCTCCTCAATGTCGGCCCTGACGCCAAGGGGAGGATTCCCCGGGCATCGGTTGAAATTCTGGAAAAAGTGGGCCGCTGGATGGCGGATAACGGTGAGAGTATCTACCACTGCGGCGAGGCCGGACTTGAAAAACCCGAATGGGGCCGCTATACCCGGAACGGCCAAAAACTCTACGCCCATGTGCTGGAAAGCCAGGTCGGGGCGGTGTGCCTGGGCGGGCTTGCGGGGAAGATCGAAAAAATGCGGCTCCTCTCGGACCGCGGCGAAGTTCTTCCCGCCGACTACTGGAACCTTGCCGAATATCCCCAGCACGCTTTTTTCTTTCTTGATCCCCAGACCTCAAGCAGCTACCCCCTGCCGGATCCGGCGGACACGGTGGTGGAGATTACGTTAAAGGGGTAAAAGTCAGCGGCGGCGCCTCTGGCGGGGTAGTTCATTTGAGATCGCGCGCTCCATTGACAAAACAATGTGGGACGCCATAACGGGAATGCATATGAAAAGAAACGTTCCGATCATCACCCGTAGGTGGTTTTTAGGTTTTTTTCTTTCCCGAACCGTTCCAGGGCCAGTTCTATAAGCCGGGTAATAAGCGCCGTATAGCTTACGCCGCTGGCTTCCCAAAGCTTGGGGTACATGCTGATCTTGGTAAAACCCGGCATGGTGTTGATCTCATTCACCAGCACCGTCCCGTCGGCTTTCATAAAAAAATCCACCCGGGAAAGGCCCTGACATTCCAGAACCTGAAATGTTTTTACCGCCAGGGCCTGAATTTCCTTAATCTTTGTCTCCGGGAGCCGGGCGGGAATTTCCAAAGCGGCCCCGTTGGAATCGATGTACTTGGCCTCGTAGGAATAAAAGTCCCGGGCGGCCCGTACTTCCCCCGGCAGGGACGCCTGGGGCTTTTCGTTTCCCAGAACGGAACATTCCAGTTCCCTGCCTGGTATGTTTTCCTCCAGGATCAGCTTGGTATCGTACTTAAAGGCGTCGTTCAGGGCCGTCCGGTAAGCCGTTTCATCGCCGGCTTTGCTGACCCCCACGCTGGAACCCATGTTGGCGGGTTTTACAAAAACCGGATTCCCCAATTGGGCGGTAACTTCGGCGAAAGATGGAAGGCGTTCCCCCTCCCGAACCACGAGGAATTTACCGATGGGAACGCCCCCATCCCGAAGGAGCCGTTTCATCACATCCTTGTCCATCCCCGCGGCGGACCCAAGCACCCCGGGACCCACAAAGGGAACTTCCGCCAGTTTAAGAAGCCCCTGGACTGTACCGTCCTCCCCAAAGGGACCGTGAAGTATGGGAAAGATCACGTCAAGCCGAATGGATTTTCGCGGGCCGCCGTCCAGGCCGCTTATCAGGAGGCCCTCGCTTTTAGGGGGAAGAACCGCTTCGGCGCCGGCGGGGTTAAGGCGTATCCTGGCCGGATCATCGGCGTTCAGGATAAAATCCTCGACCCCCATTCCGTTTGAGTAGATCCACTTTCCAGTTTTGTCTATGCCAACAAGAACAGGATCGAATCGTTCCCGGTCCATGGCCTCAAAGATATTTCGCGCCGATTGAAGAGACACTTCGTGTTCGGCGGATTTCCCGCCGCAGAGTATACCCACACTGAGTTTATCCATATCCATTTCCCCTCCGCGAGCCGCGATCCATTACGCCGCGCTCATCGATCAGCCCGCTTTTTTAAGCTGCGCCGCCACCTCGCTAAAACTCATCCCCCGGGTTCCCGCGCTTCTGTCTTTCCTGTCCCGGATCTCCGTTTTCTTGGACAGGGGCTTATCCGCCTCGGAGGCCCGAAACACGCAGCGATCCGGGGGAATGTGGAGGCCTATCTTTCCACCGTTCAGTATAAGGGAGACATAGTCGCTTATGGAAGTGAGTTTGCCGTCAAGCTCAACCCCAAAGGGCGCGCCCTCTTCCAAATCCTTCGCGTTGTGAATGTCCGACCCGGCCACCGCGGGCAGCCCCAAAATCCGGGCGTACTCCCAGGCCAGGGCGTCGTAAAGGGCCTCGTGATTTCCCGCGTTGGCCGCTTCCACGGCGTCCACAAGATACGGCGCCAGGTGAATGGTCTCAATGTAGTGGTGCTGCCTAAAGGGGTGGGCGTGGACCACGCAGCCCCCGTGGCGGTGAACCTCCCGGAATTGATCTTCCCTGGTCCAGCGGACCAGCTCGGGGTGTTCCAAAAGCCACTTCTCGTCCAGGCCGTAGATCAGGTAATCATCGCCGTCAAAGGTTTCCTCCCAGGCAAAGAAAACATCAACCCCCAGCTTTTCCCCCTCGTTCCGGGCATCCTCGTAGCCGGAACAAAAATCTTTTACCCAGTCGGACCAGGGACACATACGGTTTATGGCGGTATTGCTGTTAAAGAAGTGATCCGTAACCATGATGCCGGTAAAACCTAAATCCCGGTAGTACCGGACATACTCCGCTCCCCGGGACACGGCGCAGGCGCTGGCCTGACGGGTATGAAGATGGGTTTCGTATAAATATCCCATAGGCGTCCTGTTTTACCCTTTCCGCTTAAACCGGATCTGGCAGATCCCGTCCCCCCGGGCGATGGTTTTCGTGAGTTCCAGATCGCAGCCAAAACTTTCCGCGATACCCCGGTCCCCCTCCATGGCCCACTGGCAGAGTTTGTCCATCTCTTCCGGGGGACAGCCCTGTTTCCGCCAGGCGGAAACCAGGGGGCAGTAGTGAAAATCCACGTCAAAGGCGTCATCGGTAACCTTGAGGATCCGCATCTCAAAGATCGCCCGCCCCGCCGGGGGAAAGAGCTTCTTCTTGAGCAGCTTACAGCTGCCCCCCCTTCGCGCCCCGGACTGGGCGGCGGCGTCCTGCAGCCCCGTCAGGGCCCGCAGGCCATGGTATATCCCGCACCGCCGGATGGCGGCGGGGGCAAAATTCACCGGATCCAGGCCCTTCTTGCGGGCCTCGTCGCAGAGGAGGTACATCCACAGCGCCCGATGCTCAAAAAAGTTCCGCAGGTTTCTCACTAAAAAACCGTTCTTTTTCGCCTCGTTCTTAATACCCATATCTATTCCTTAACGTTAAGATTAACTCATTTTCTACAAGGCCCGGTAACATTCGTCAATGACCAGGTTAAGCGAGGGCAGGTCAAAACCCATGGACAGAAGCTTTTTCTTTTCCCCGCTGTTTTCCCAGTCCATAAAAGGGTCCGAGTAATGATCTTTGAGAAACGCGTACACCAGGTTCTCCGCCTCCTCGGGAAGGTTGAAGAGCAGGCCCTTTTTGGCCGCAAACACCTTGCGGATCGCGGGCCGGGCCTTGGCAAGAAACCGCTCCTGGTACAAATCGTAGGAACGGCCCGAAAGTTCCCTCAGCCGGTCCGACACGGAACCCGCGGCCTTTACCGGCGGCTTGGTCACCGGACCGGCGGCCCGCCGGGGGGCGGGGCCGGCCCCTCTAGCCGCCGGAGGGGCGGCCCGCAGTTTGGCCTGAACGGCCTCCCTTACCGCCGCCGGGGGCGGGACGGGAATTCCGGGAAGCTTGATCGCGGGGCGATCCGTTTTAACCGCCGGGAGGGCCGCCGGCTTTCGCGCCCCCGGAAGCCCGCCCTCCTTTGCCTTTTTCCTGGCGGAAGGGGGAAGAACCCGCCGCTGATTATCCAGCGCCGTCTTAAGGGTTTTCCAGTTCCGCTGGAGATACCTGTCCCCCTGCATGGAATAGTAATAGCCGGTGATCAAAATACCCATCACGGAAGCGAGGATTTCCTCGTCCCGGTGGTTCGCCCTCCGTCCCCGGCGGATGATCATAAACACATCGTGGTTTCTTTTGCCGTATTTACGAGAATACAGGAAAAGCGCCTTCTCAAACGAAGGATCGTTCACCATATACCAGTACTTAAAACAATACCCCAGGACCTGGTCCTCCACCCGGGGATACGCGGGAATTTCCATCCGGGTCAGTTCCTGGGGGGAAAAAACCACCGTGGAAAGATCAACCGCCCCCTGACGG
Source organism: Treponema sp. (assembly GCA_031257195.1). Classification (GTDB taxonomy): domain Bacteria; phylum Spirochaetota; class Spirochaetia; order Treponematales; family Breznakiellaceae; genus JAIRPD01. The sequence goes on from JAIRPD010000096.1 coordinate 3,990, forward strand.
ACCCCGGGCTGTTTCTGGATCCGGTAGTTGTACCGGCGGGCCTCCTCCGGCGGGGAAGAACCTTCCCGCCCCGGCCAATCCGCCTGAATCCGCCGCCGCCGCTCCTCCTCCTCCGCCTTCAGCCGGGCCTGGGAACGGCGGCGGCGTTCCTCCGCCACCACCGGCAGGGAATCGGTAAGGTAGGAACTAACCAGCCCGGCGGCCCTGGTGATGGAACGCACCTTTATGTCCAGGATAGCGGCGTACCGGAGGAGCCGATCCATCATCGCCATAGCCTCGTACCGTTCCCGGGGAAGCAGCTGAAGCATATCCTCCGCGGTTTTTATCGTGGAGTAGAGATCCTTTTCGTTGTAGGATTCCGCCTTTTCGGCGATCACCAGGAGGACCCGCTTTATCCGTTCCAGCGAACGGATCCCCAGCATCCGGTAGCCCCGGGCCAGGAGATTCGGGAAAGCCGGATCATGGTTACGGTAACAGCGGAGCAGCCAGGTGCGGAATTCGTCGTTAGGATACCGGACCCTCAGCCTGTGCTGGTAAACCGCGAGGGCATCCTGGGCCCGCCCCGCGGCGCGCAGATAAAAATAGCGCTCTATATCGGGATCATGATTGGGCAGCAGGTAGGGATATTCCAGATGAAACAGTTCATCCTGAATCTCGGCGGCGTCCATATACCCCATCAGTATAGATTGAAACAATGCCGGTGTCTATGGTAAACTCTTTTTATGGTTATTATGAAAGCAGCCCCCTATTGGGCGCCCCTTATGTTCGGTTGTATCCTCTTTTCCTGTTCCCAGAACAGCGCGGCCCTGGGCGACGGCCTCTTCGCCCGGATCAGTACCGACCGGGGCGAACTCGTTGTCAAGCTGGACTATGACAAAGCCCCCCTCACGGTCTGTAACTTCGCGGGCCTTGCGGAGGGGACTATGGACGCCTGCGGGGGTAAACCCTTTTACAACGGCCTTACCTTTCACCGGGTGGTCGCCAACTTTATGATCCAGGGCGGGGACCCCCAGGGCACCGGCCAGGGCGGTCCGGGCTACCAGTTCCCCGACGAATTCGACCCCTCCCTGCGCCACGACGGGCCGGGGGTGCTTTCCATGGCCAACGCGGGGCCGGGCACCAACGGAAGCCAGTTCTTTATCACCCACAAGGAAACCCCCTGGCTGGATGATCACCACAGCGTCTTTGGCCGGGTAGTGGAGGGCCAAAAGGTGGTGGACGCCATTAAGCAGGGGGACAAGATAAACAGCATTACCATTGTGCGGAACGGCGCGGGGGCCCGGAATTTCCAGACGAACCAGGCCGCGTTTAACAGCCTGCTGTCCAAAGCCCGGGAACGTACCGAGGCACAGGCCAGGGCCCAGCGGGAAAAGGACCTTGCGGAGATCGACGCCAGGTACCCGAACCTTATCGCCGGCCCCAACGGGGTCCGCTACCTCATTCAGAAAGAGGGAACCGGCCCCAAGCCCTCCCGGGGCGGTTCGGTGCGGGTGAACTACAAAGGCATGTTCCTTTCCGGGGAAGTTTTTGACGCCTCCGAACCCCGGGGGGAGCCCCTGGAATTCCGGGCCGGCGCCGGCGAGGTTATCCCCGGCTGGGATCTGACGGTCCTGGACATGAAAACCGGGGAAAAGCGGCTGGTGGTGATTCCGCCGGAGCTGGCCTATGGCGAGCGGGGGGCGGGAGGGGTTATTCCCCCCAACGCATTCCTGGTTTTTGAGATGGAACTGGCGGGAATCCGGTAGCCCGGACGCCAGCGGCAGATGAAAAAAGCCCCGGCCCTGTTGTTTCTATGCCTCCTTCCGGTCCTGGGGGCCCAGGAAGAGCCCCGGGACAAGGCCGGGGCCGCCCCCCCGGAAAAATCCGCCCCTCCGGCGATAGCCGGAACCGCCCCGGCCAGGGCCGGCGGGGACGAGCCGGAGTTGGATATTGAGGCGGTGTACCGGCGGCTTATCACCACCGCCGCCCGGGAATACCTGGGGGTTCCCTACCGGTACGCGGGGGTCAGCCCCCAGGGCTTTGACTGTTCCGGGTTTATCTACTTTATCTACCGGGAGGCCGCGGGCATGGAAGTATCCCGTTCCAGCGCGGGCCTGTGGGGCGGCGGCAAAAAAATTACCCTGGCCCAGGTTCGTCCCGGGGACGTGCTGCTCTTTACCACCGTCCGGGCCGGGCCCAGCCACGCCGGGATTGTGCTGGAGAACGGCCCCGGGGGGGTGCTGTTTATCCACGCCGCCTCCCAGGGCGCTCAAACGGGGGTGATCATCTCCAACCTGAACGAGGGCTACTACAAGGCCCGGTTCCTGGGCGCCCGGAACTACTTTTAGGCCCCCCGGGGGACCCGTTTCCCCGGCCCGCCGCCGCTTGACAACCTTTTTCTTGCTCCGCTATACTATCCCCGCGGCGATTGGAACCCCGGCGGGTCCCCTGAGGGGGTTTAGCCCGGGGTTCGCGTCCCGGCGGAACCCCGCAGGGATGCGCCGGGCCCGCCCGGGGTAGGTACGGGAAGGTTCCGTACCGGTATGAAGGGATTCCGTACCTGTACGGGAAGACTCCGTACATGTACGGAGAGGTTCCGTACATGTATGAGAAGACTCCGTACATGTACGAGGAAGTTTCGTACACGTACGGGAAGACTCCGTACAAGTACGAGGGGATTCCGTACACGTACGGAGAAAGTCCGTACAGGTACGAGAGGGTTCCATGCCCATACGAAGGGGTTCCGCAGAGGTACGAAGCGGGATCGGGCCTGTACGGGAAGGTTCCGCGCCTGTGCGAGAGGGCGCCGTACCGGCGCGAAGGGGTTCCGCGGGGGTACGAAGAAACCCCGGGCCCGCTCGGGGAGGCTCCGTGCGGGTAGAACGCGGGCCCTGACCTGTATGAAGGGGTTCCGGGCCCCGGTAAAACGGCCCCGGATACCCGGGGAACAATGGTGTACCTTTCCCCGCCGGCGGGCGGGGTATCATTTTTATACGCGGGAGGCCGTGATGGCTCAAAACCATGATTATATCCCTTATCGTGATCCTGATCTGTTGGCGTTTGCCAAGAATCTCTACGCCTACGCCCTGGCTAACGCCGCCCGGTGGTCGGCGCCCAGTCCGCAGGCGGCCCTGGAGGCCCTGATTGCCGCCTTTGAGACGGCCCTGACGGCCTATCAGTCCCCCAACCATGGTAAAATCGACACCTTCAACAAGAACGAGGCAAAGAAGGCGCTGGTTTCCGGGCTGCGGACCTATATCCAGGGCTTTATCATGCGGAACCCCAACGTTACCAACGGGGACAAGGAAAACATGAACCTCCCCATCCGGGACAGTGAGCCCAGTCCCCACCCGGTGCCGGATATAACGCCCCTGACGGAGGCCGCGCCCTCGGGGTCGCGGAAGCATACGGTAACGGCGATTAACCCCGCCACGGGGACGAAGCAGAAGCCGCCGCTGGTGAGGGGCGTGGCCTTTGCCCGCCGGGTCCGGGACGCGGACGCGCCCCCTTCCCGGGCGGACGATATGCCTTCGGACTTCCAGTCCGGGGCGGCCCGGGACTTTCAGTATACCGAAGCCGACCTGGGGCGGGTGGTGGATTACGCGACGGCCTACGAAAACGAAGGGGCGCAACGCGGTCCCTGGTCCAATGTGGTGAGTGTGATCATCGCGTAGGACGGGAAGCGGTTTGCCCGGCCCCTGTACCGGCGGGGGATATCCCCCCGGGGGCTTTCGCGCCCGGCGGCGGGGGTCCCTCAGGTCCGCGGGGGAACGCCGGGGAAGGGCGCCGCGGCGGGGGAAGGGCGCGGCCTTTGCCGGGTCCCTCCCGGCGGGACGCGCCCTTGCGCGAGGCCGGATTACGGGATACCCTTAGGACCATAGACACACTGATGAAACCCGATTCAACCCGCGTCCCCGAATTGCTCGCGCCCGCCGGTTCCCCCGAGGCGCTGGACGCCGCCATCGCGGGGGGGGCCGACGCCGTGTACCTGGGGCTTAAGTCCTTTAACGCCCGGATGCGGAGCGCCAACTTTGCCTACTCCCAGTTTGAGGGCGCCCTGCGGGTCCTTCACCGTCAGGGACGCCGGGTGTATGTTACGGTAAACACGGTTTTTGAACAGCGGGAGGCCGACAGGGTTTACCAGCTGTTAAAGTACCTGGCCGCCCTGGGGCCCGATGGGGTTATTCTTCAGGATTTTGGCGCGGTGGTGATGGCCGGTGAGTTTCCCGGCCTCAAACTTCATGCCTCTACCCAGATGAACATTGCCTCCGCCCGGGGGGCTAACGCGCTGTCTTCCTACGGTGTGTCCCGGGTGGTCCTGGCCCGGGAATTGACCCTGGAGGAAATCCAGGGCGTCGTCCAGGGAACCAATGTGGAGCTGGAGGTGTTTGTCCACGGCGCTCTTTGCGCCTCGGCCTCCGGGCTCTGCCTCTTTTCCAGTTATCTGGGGGGTAAATCCGCCAACCGGGGCCTGTGTACCCAGGCGTGCCGGCGGTTTTACCGGACCGGGGAGGTCCCGGGGCCGGCCTTTGGGGACCCGCCGGGGGCCGGCCTGGAGGAAAAATCCCGGGGGGGCTACTTTTTTAGTCCCCGGGACCTTTCCCTCATAGGCCGGGTACCGGAGCTGGCGGCGGCGGGGGTGCGGTCGTTCAAAATAGAGGGGAGGATGAAAAGCGCCGAATACGTGGGCGCCGTGGTTGCCGCCTACCGGCTGGTGCTTGACAGCCTGGGCGGGGGGGAGGAACAGGGCCGCCGCGCCCAGGAACAGGCCCGGCGCGTTTTGCAGAACGACTTTGCCCGGCCCAAGACGGAATATTTCTTTGGCCTTACCCCCGGGGGGGGCCGGGAAGCCGGCGCCGAAGAAACCATAGACTGGCTTATGCCGGATCATGACGGCGGCACGGGGATTCGGCTGGGAACCATCGTTAGTGTTAAGGGGGAGGGAGAAGCGCGGCGGGTTCTGGTGAGGAGTGAGTTCCCCGTCCAGGACGCCGCGGGTGAAAGGATCGACCCCGTACCGGGGGATTCCCTGCGGTTCCACAAGGCCGATGATTCCCGGCGGCTGGCCTATAAACTTCGCTTTGCCGAGCGGGCCGCGGGCCTCCCGGACGGCGGGGAGGGGGGTAACGCCGCCGCCGGGAAGGGGAGCTGGCTTATTTCCGCCCCGCCGGGGTTTGACCGGGGGGATTCGGTTTACCTGATCCAGACCAGGGCCATGACCCGGCGCTGTCCCCCGGTGATTCCCCGGGACCTTTCGTCCTGTACGCGAAGGCCCGGCAGAGACAGGGCCCCCGCGTTTCCCCCGGGGGTTCCCTCCGGGGGCGTCCACGGAACCGGGAACAGGCGTCAGGGCCGTTTCCTGCCCGAAGGGGTCTATGCGGCCGCCGCCTCGCCGGAGGATCTTTACGTTATTCAATCCCTGCGGCCCGCGGCGGTGATCCTTCCCCTGAACAAGAAAACCGGGCGGCGGCTTCTGGACCGGCAGCGGCCCCTGCCCTTTAAGCCCGGGGAATTGATAGTGGCCCTGGACCCTTACTTTCCCCAGGGGGCGGAAGCCTTTTACGCGGAAACTATTCCCGCGCTGATAGAGGCGGGGTACGAGACGTTTATGCCCAATAACCCGGGGCAGTTTTCGTTTTTTAAGGGGGGTAACGCCGCCCGGAAAAAGGGCGGAAACCCCGCGGGGGAACGGGGAAGCGGGCCGGGGGGGCGGCTTACCCTTATCGCGGGGCCCTGGCTGTATACGTTCAATGCCCGGGCGGCGGCGTTTGTTCAATCCCTGGGGGCGGACTACGCCGTAAGCCCCCTGGAAAACAACCGGCAAAATCTGGAAAAAACCTGGGGGGAATTCCCGCCGCTTCAGCGTTCCCGGGTTTTTGTTACCCTCTTTGCCTGGCCCCCCCTGTTCCGTATCCGGCAGGACCTGGGGAAAACCTACGCCTTTAGGCGGTTCAGCGGCGGGCGGGGCGAGGAGTTTTATATGGCGGCGGGCGGCACGGGGGAGTTGATGGGGGAAACGGTGGTTATCCCCGACCGGCCCTTTTCCATTGCCGATAAACGGCCCTTCCTGGAGGCGGCTGGATTCCGCCGCTTTATCCTGGATTTCTCCGCCGGGATCTTTGGCGGCGCGTCATTTCCCCTGAAAAAGCATGTCTACAAAGACATTATGAAGGCCGTCCTGGAGGGCGTTCCCCTGCCGGGGACCAGCCGCTTTAACTGGAAAGACGGCTTTTACCAGAGCGAGGCCGGGTACACGCCCGCGGAGGTGTAATCGCCTATCTTCGCCACCGCCGTCTCCCGGTCTTCCTTATAGGTAACGCCGAACCAGGAGGCGCCGGCTTCCAGGACCCGGATTTTAAGGAGGCCCTTTTTAATAAGCCAATCCGCCGCCATGGGAAGGTAACATTCCGCCTTGGGTTGAACGCTGCCGGGACCGGCGAGAAAATCGTCGAAGTAACGCTTTACATCGTTAAAGATCGCGGGGGAAAAGCCCCAAAAGTTCATCGACACCGGGGTAGTATCCGGCAGATGCCGCTTCGCGCCGTCCGCGAAGGTATTGTAAATCTTGCCGTCCCCTTCTCTGGCTATGGCGGTAAGTTCGTCCACCGAGGTAAGGTAACCGTCCTTGATTTCGCAGACGCCCCGGGTAACCGTTCCCTGGGGGCTCAGGGTCTTTGCCAGGCTGTAGGGTACTATCGCCCCTTCGCTGACGCCCGGGGTGGAGAGGTACTTCCCCACGGTGTCAAAAGCTTCCCGGCCGTAAAAGTCATCGGCGTTGATAATCGCGAAGGGGGCGTCGATCTTGTCCCTGGCGCAGAGCAGGGCGTGGGCCGTACCCCAGGGCTTGACGCGGTTAAGTTCCCTGGCCTTGGCAAGAATGTCCGCCGGAATCAGGCTGTCCATTTCCTGGAAGGCCAGTTCGCAGGGAAAACCGCCGCCTATGCGGGAAAGGACCGTTTCCCGAAAGTCCCGCTCAATGTCCCGGCGGATAATAAACACCGCCTTGCCAAAACCGGCCCGCTTGGCGTCGTAGACCGAATAATCCAGCAGCACCTCACCGCCCTTGCCGATCTTGTCCATTTGCTTAAGGCCGCCATAACGGCTCCCCATACCCGCCGCCAATACCACAATGATAGGTTTGATCATCTTCTCCTCCCGTTCTTTAGTTTTTCCTCAAACCGCTCAAGTTCCTTGCCGTTCAGTTCCGCGGCGCCGTTCGTTTCCGCGCCCAGCCGGCGGCGCAGTTCGGCGAATTCCGTCCGGGAAAAACGAGCGGCCCCCAGGACATGTTCCTCGAAAGAGGCGCAGCACCGGGGAGCGATTTTTTTGGCTATGGTAAAGAGGACCTGGGCGTAAAGCCGGATTTCCTTTTGGGCGTGAGAATCCAGCCGCAGGTCCAAAAAGTGAAAAAGGTTATGAAGGTCTATCTGCCAGTACCACTCGGTATAGAGGGACAGGGGCAGGTTGATCCGGGCCAGCTCCCGGGCCAACCCGCCGCTGATTAGTCCCGCATAGGCGTCGTAGGCCCTTTTCTGGTCTTCTTCCAGGCTGGCCCGGATCCGTTCCGCCCCGGCGCTGTCCAGGGGGACACTGGAGCGGCCCTGTTTGTTATCGGCGCTTTGAAGGGCCAGGTCCTCCGGGGCGGGGACGTAAAAGTCATCCTTTAGTACCGAGTAGCGGCCGGAGATCTCGTTGAGCCTGGCGGTCCGGTGCCGGATCCACTGCCGGGCCACAAAGATCGGCAGTTTAACGTGAAAGGTCAGCACCACCTGTTCAAAGGGGCTGGTATGCCCGTTCCTCAGGAGGTAGTCGATTAGGGCCGCGTCTTCCCGGCAGGTTTTGGTTCCCTCCCCGTAGGATACCCGGGCGGACTGAACTACCCGCTCGTCCCCCCCCAGGTAGTCTATCAGCCGGACAAATCCCTTATCCAAAACGGGAAATTCCTTGTCAAGGACAGCCTCCGCCTCGCTTACCACGCAATGGGCCATACCCGAAGTATAGGGAAAGAACCGGGGATGTTCAAGGAGGTATCGTACTTACTGCCTATAGGACTTTCCGCCATGGATGGCGGCCTCCCTGACAGCGACCCCCGCCCCGGGGGGATTAGGCAGAAAGTCAAGTCAAGTGCAACACCCGGGGGCAAATTCCTCTGGGGAGAACCAGCCCAGACATTTGTGCGGCCGGTGGTTGAGCAGGTTAACGACCTCCTTTACCCGTTCGTCCGTCACCATCCGGAAATCCGTCCCTTTCGAAAAGTAAAACCTCAACAGCCCGTTCGTGTTTTCATTCGTTCCCCGCTGCCAGGGTGAGCGCGGCTCCGCGAAGTACACCTCCGCTCCCGTGTCCCGCCCAGTTCCCCTGAACTCCGCAAACTCCGATCCGTTGTCCAGTGTGATGGTCCGTACCGTTACCCCCGCAAGTAAGAGAGAGAGAAATTTGAATTCACAACGGAAACAGCCCCGCAAACGGGCCGGGGCATGGCCGCTTCTTTCAGCTTCATGGGCGCTGCCCCCGTAACGCCCCCGGCGGCAGGGCGGCCTAACTTAACGTTGGTAAAAATGCCGGACAGCGAAGAACGCGCCGGAGGATGAACCGGAACCGCCGGAACCGGATGACCGCGCCGCCGCTTTGCGGGGCGGAACGGGCGGCTGCTGCGGAACCGCCGTAGGGTTCCCAGGTTGCGTCCAATGTTTGACCCCTCGAATTTTCCCAAGTGAGCATTATCTTTTGGGTCTGCGGGTAGTATTTCCCTTCCGCCCCCGTAACGCCCCCGCCGTTATTTGCAATTATGCAGTAAAATGCCCAAAACCTTCTTTCAAAATTGTCTTGACATGGGTATCGGCTAAAAAATAAAAAGCAATGCGCCCTTCCTTGCGGAAATCAACCAGATTTTGAAGCCGTAAATACTGGAG
>JAIRPD010000002.1 GCA_031257195.1 Treponema sp.
AACTACCACCAGCTGGACTACGGCCCGGTAAGCGCCGCGAGTTATTCCCCCGGGGGCATGACCCTGCTCCGGGTGGGGAACCCCGCGGGGGGCGGCGTCCTGATCGCCAGCGAGGTAAAAACGGCGGTGCTGTACAAAACCACGCTGTACAAAACCACCGCCCGGCTGCCGGTGTACGAGGCGGGGGAAACCCTGGCCGGCGCCATCGCTTGGCTTGGCGTGGCGGCCAACGTGCAGGCCGGGACGCCTTACTTCATCGCGCTGACCCGGGATGAAACTCTGAGCGGCGAATGGACCCTCAACAACTCCAACCTCAACCTGACCCTGGAGGGGGCCGGGGAAACCAGGACGATCAACGCCGCCGGCGTCCCCGCCTCCCGGCCGGTTATTAGCCTAAACGCCGGCACCCTGACCCTGGGAAACAACCTCACGCTCGACGGCGGGGGCAGGGCCGGGAGGTTCATCGGGATAGAAGGCGGCGCTGCCCTTAACCTGACCGGCGCCACCCTCACCGGGAACAATAGCGGCGCTGTGTCTGTGGGCTACGGGGGGTTCACTATGTCCGGCGGCGCCATCACCGGTAATTCAACGACGTCGGTCGGCGGCGGTGTGGGTGTGTCGAGCGGCTGGTTCACCATGACCGGCGGCGTCATCTCCGGTAATTCAGCATCCCACACGAACGGCGGCGGCGGTGTGTTTGTGAGCGGCGGCGTGTTCACCATGACCGGCGGCGTCATCTCCGGTAACACGGCGCCAAGGGGCGGCGGCGTGAGGCTTTATAGCAACGACCCCTTCAGCGTGGCCGGCGGGGAAATCAGCGGGAACACCGCCACCAACGGGCCCGGCTTCGGCGCGCAGGTGTTTCAAATGGGTAGTTCTAACCATTACATTGACGGGGCCATTACCCCGTCCATGACCGTTGTCAACTGGGCGGCACCGGGCGACCCCTACTGGGACGACTAGGGCATCCCGCCCAAAATCCGCGTCCTCGCGGATTTTGGGCTTGGAGTTTTCGGCTCCGCCGGAAACTCCACCCGCCCGGTTTCCCGGGCGCGTTGGTCACAGCGGCGTCCATGCCGCCCTTCGGCAGGTCCAAGGAAAAAGCCCACAAGCCCCACGGGGCTTGTGGGGCGGGGAGTTCTCGCTTGGCGAAAACTCCGCCGCGATCCCGCTTCGCGGGATCGCGCCGCTTCCCCGCGTCACGCGGCGGCGGGCGGTCCGGGGGCGGGGCGGCCGGCTTCGCCAAGCGCGTTGGCCGCGGCGGACGTGGGACGGAACTAAAGCCTGGGGAATACGTCTTCCGGTTCCCGGCGGCGCAGGGGCCGCTGGATCAATTCGTAGGTAGTACTGAACAGGTCCTCGGTGTCAAGGTACGCGAAGTAACCATCCCCGTCCAGCCCGAACCCGCCCCCCTCCATGGTAACCCGCAGACCCGCGGACCGGGCTTCTTCCAGCGCGGCCCCCATGTCCGGTACGTAGATTCCCAGGTGGTGCAGGCCGTAGCCGTGGCGCTCGGCGAACTCCGAATACACCGTGCCGCCCTCCAGGTCCTGGATCAGCTCCACCCGGGTTTCCCCAAAGTAGCCGAGGGCGATCCGGGCCTTGTACACACAGGGAGCGCCGTTCCGCTTCATCACCGAAAGAATCGGCGGCCCGTAGGTGTAGATTTTCCAGTCCCCCACGCCAAAACGCTCGTAATAGTCCCGCACGGACCGGTCAACGTCCTGTACCACAAACCCCAGCTGGTCAATCTTTTTGTTAAGAAACGATACGGTCATGCCTCAGTATGCCCCTTCCCCCGGGGAGGGCGCAAGGCCCCTTCGGGGCTCACCAATCGGGGCCCGCCAATCAGGGCCGCCCCTCCTCTGGCGCGCGGGCCGGGAGTGGTGTATACTAAGGACCATGAAACCTCGTTTTCCCTTCCCGTTTTTCCTGGCCGCCGCGGCCGCGGTCCTCTCTTCCTGTCCCCAAAGCCGGGTGTCCTCCGTGGCCCGGATGGACCTCTTTAACCTGGAGATCGGTCCCCTGGAGGACCAGGTAAACCTGGTGAACCTGGCGGACAGCGGCGGCTCCCACCGGACCAGCCTGGCCATGCGGGACGGCCTCTTTTACCTTTCCGATACCACCGGGGGAAAGATCGTCCGGTACAACTCCTACGGGGATCTGCTCTTTGTGATCTACAACGAGGAAACAACCCCCCCGCCCATCAGCCTGCGCCGGGGCATAGACGAGGAGGGGATCACCACCCGCTGGTCCATCCCCTACCCCCTGCGAGCGCCGGGGGTGATCGCCGTGGACTCCCGGAAGCACTTCTACGCCGCGGACAAGGTGGGGGAAGACCGGCGGATCAACGATCCGGAAATAGGGAGCGCCCTGGACAGCGCGGTCCTGCACTTTGACGAGTCCGGGCGTTTTGTGGATACCCTGGGCCAGGAGGGGCTGGGGGGGAAGCCCTTTCCCCGGATCACGGGGATCCACGCTTCCCTGGACGACGAAATCGTGGTGATCTCCATCCTCCCCGTGGGCTGGAACATCTACTGGTATAGTTCCGGGGGAACCCTCATGTACCTGGTCCAGTTAAGGAACAGCGCGCTTCCCCTGCCCCCCGGGGGGGAGGAGCTTCTGCCCTCCATGGATCAGGTGTCCGCCGCCCCGGACGAGCGGAAGCTCTTCCTCAAGGTGGACTACTACCGGAATGTGGCCGCCGGGGCCGATAATTCCACGGCCGTTCCCGACTCGTCGATGGTCTGGGTTATGAATGTGGAAACCGGCGCCTACGAGGAATCGATCCGGGTTCCCTTCTTTGAGTATACGGCGGTGGAGAACGACAAGAAGATTACCCAGCGGCTGCCCTACGCCATGCTGGGGGTGGTAAAAAAGGGCCGGGTGTTCCTGTACTTTCCCGTGGACGGGGGGTATTCCCTGCTGGTACTGGGCGCGGGGGACCGGGAGCGGCGGCTGGGCTTTATCCAGGTCAAGAATGACGAGCTTGAGTACAACACCTTTAACCTTTCCGCCGAGGGGATCCTTTCGGGGCTTTTGGCCACCGAGTGGGAGGCCCGGCTGGTCTGGTGGCGGACGGACCGGCTCCTGGGGGATCTGCTGTGAGGCGCGCCGGCGTTTCCGCCGAGGGGTTTTGGGGGCTGGTTTCCCCCGCTTCCGCCGCGGCCCTGGACGGGGAGGCCTCTTCCTCCTGGGGACTTAGCCCCCAGGCCCTGGTGGAGGCCGCGGGAAGGGCCTGCGGGGCCCGGCTGGGGGATATTCCCGGCCTCCCGGGGGGGCGCGTCCTGGTCTGCGCGGGGCCGGGCAACAACGGCGCCGACGCCCTGGTGGCGCTCCGGTTCCTCCTCATGGCGGGGCGGGGGGCGGAAAATCCCCGGGGGCCCCGGGGCGCGGCGGCGCTGCTGAGCAAATTCCCCCCCGATGACGGGAGTCCCCGTTCCGGGGCGGTCCGGGCCCTGACGGCCATGGGGATCCCCGTTCTTACCTGGAAGGGGGAAGTGGAGGCGGAGGGGCTTTTCCATGACGCGGAGATCATCGTTGACGGGGTGGCGGGGACGGGGCTCCGGGGTCCCCTGGAGGGGGTCCCCCTGGAAATGGTTCGGTCGATTAACCGGCGGCGGGAGGCCGCCCCCGGGGAGGTTCCCCGGGGAGGTTGTGTGGTGGTTTCCATCGACGTCCCCTCCGGGATAGGAGAGGGGATCCCGCCGGAGGCCCCGGCGGTAAACGCCGACTACACCCTGGCCATCGAGCCCTTTAAGGTTCCCCTCTATGTCCCGGCCCTGCGTCCCCGGGCGGGACGGATCCTTCCCGTCCGGGGGATCTTTCCCCGGGGGCTGCTGGACAAGTACCGGGACGCGGAGCTTCTCCGGTGGGCGGACCGGGGGCCGGCTCTTTCCCCCCTGCCCCCGGATTCGCATAAGTATAGCCGGGGGGTGGTGGAGATTCGCGCCGGTTCCCCGGGAAGCGCCGGGGCGGCCCGGATCGCCGCCGCGGGGGCTTCCGCCGCCGGGGCGGGTCTGGTCCGGCTGGTGGTGGACGACGAACTCTACCCGGTCCTCGCCGCCGGCGCGGGGGGGGTCATGGTGGTTCCCCTCTCGGGGGTCCCCGCCGGGGCCCCGGGGGTCTTGAGCCCGGGGCGCTTTAAGCCCCACGCCCTCCTCCTGGGTCCCGGCTGGGGAAGGGACGAGGTCCGGCGTTCTCTTTGCCGGGAGGCCCGGAAGGCGGAGGAGGGGGGGCTACCCCTGGTCCTGGACGCCGACGGGATTGGCCTTTTGGACCGGGACGCGGTTTTCCATGGCCGGGCGATACTTACCCCCCACGCCGGGGAAATGGAGGCCCTTACGGGGATTCCCCGGGGAAGGCTGCTGGCGGAACCGGCCCTGATCGCCGGGGCGGCCCGGCGGTTTAACGCGGCGATCCTCTTTAAGAGCCACGTGATGGTCCTTTCCTCCCCGGAGGGCCGGCTGGGTTTTATTGACGGCATGGACCCCGCCCTGGCTGCGGGGGGCAGCGGGGATCTGCTCGCGGGGTTCTGCGCCGCCCTCGCGGCCCGGATGAGGGCCGCGGAGGAACGCCGGGGGGGCCCCGTTTTTGATCCCTACGCCGCGGCGGCGGCGGCGGGAACTCTCCTGGCCGCCGCGTCCCGCCGGGCGGGAAGGGTCTTTTACGATCCCCTCCGGCTGGCGGAAACCGCCGCCCGCCTGGCCGGAAAGGCCTGGCTGCCGCGCCCCCCCGCCGGCCCAAACTGAGGAGCCCATGGACAACGAAAAAAACGAGCCCGGCGTTGAGCTAACCGACGATAAGGGCCGGCCCGTAACCTTTCACTATAACCGGGAACGCCGGCTGGCCAAGGCGCCCCAGCGGGTGCGGGAACTCTACGAGACTTCCGGTTCCCGCGGACGCGGTCCCCTTAGGGGCCTTACCGCCTCCAGGCCGGGGGTTTTTGTCTTTCTTTCTATTATTACCCTTTGTATCATGCTGGTCCTCTATTCCCGGCTTATGAACCGGGACGCGGGGGAGGCGACGCTGGGAAACAACACCCTGCGGATCAGCGCCCAATCTTCCGGGGGCGCGTCGGACGTTACCGTCATCAAAACCGCCGCCCAGGACGACGCCCGGACCGGCCCGGTGAGGGTGGGGGTCGCCGCCGCGGACGGGGGGGAAGGGGCTTTGCCCGTCCAGGGGGAGGACCTTTATTTTACTTCCGCGGCCAGGGAGGATTTTCATTTTTCCGTGCCCTTTACGGGGACTAAGCTCTATGTCCTTCTGGAAATGGGGGAGGAGCGGGTCCTGGTAACGGTTACCCCGGAAAGCAAAAACCGGCGGCGTCTTCCCTGAGGCGTCCGGCTTTTCTTTTTCCGGGGTTTATGGTATAGTAAAAATAGAATGTTGCCGGTTTATACTTTGTCGATCCTGTTGAACGCCCTCGCGGGATGCGCCCTGGTTTTCGCGGGGGAGCGCGCCGGGGAGAAGGGCGTGTTCCAAAGTCTTGACAACGAGACGGTACGGATTGTTATCGGGGTTCTTTCCTTTGTTACCGGGATACTGAAGATCCTTTCCCCCGTGGCGGGGAACCTGCCGGTTTTGGGGGATCTGGTTCCCGCCCTGGCCAACCTGGCGGGGGGCTTTATCCTGGGGTTTGAGTTTTTCCAGACCCGCCGCTCCCTGGATTTCACCGCCGCCGAAAGGGTGGGGGGGATGATCGAAAAATATAAACGGCTCGCCGGTTTTGTCTGCCTTGGCGCGGCGGCGGTTCACCTGTTTTTTTACCCCATCATCTTTTTATGACCCCCGGACCTTTAACCGCGCGCCGGACCTCCGTGGCGGGGATCGCCTCCCGGAAAGTTCCCGGCGGTTCCTCCCCCGCCGAGCTGTTTATCGCCCGGCGGGTCCCCGGGGGCGCCCTGGGGGGGAAGTGGGAATTCCCCGGGGGAAAGGTCCGGCGGGGGGAAACGGTGGAAGAGGCCCTGATCCGGGAATTCCAGGAGGAATTTTCCGTCCCCGTCAGGCCCCTGTCCTTTATTGGGGAAGCGGCCTTTACCCACGGGGAAACGGAATTTACCCTCCGGGGCTATGGGGTGGAACTCTTGTCCGGCGATTTTACCCTCCTCGTTCATTCCGCCTGGCGTTGGGCGGCGCTGGAAGAAATAGAAACCCTGGATTTCGCGGACTCGGACCGCCTCCTCTTCCCCGCGGTAAGGGCGTACTTGGCCCGTCTTTGAGGGTTGGGGATCGCTAAAACGAGACGGTCAGGTTCAGGTTTCCCTCAAACACAAGGATTTCCGTTCCCGCGACGTTCTTCGACTTAGAGGAGGGCGCCCCGGCGCCGTAGTCCTCGGTGATGTTGTCTCCCCTGGATCCCTTGACAGAGCGGCAGTTTAACCCCAGGCCGATTCGCGCCTTGGGGCTGAGGCTGAAGAACAGGTCCAGCCCCGGCTCCACGTACAGTCCCCCCGACGGGTAATCGGTAAAGAGAATTTTTCTTTTCAGGTGATTGTCCTCGGCGCGGCAGAAGATGAGGGGGCTGATTTTTACCGTCCCGGAAAGGGTAAAACGGCCCAGCGCCGCCCCCAGCCCCAGGCCGGGGCTAAGGATAAGCCAGCGCTGGAAGTAGCTTATCCCCGGGCCCGTAAAGGGTTCCCTGGGCCAGGAGGGATCCCAGGGGACGGGGGCGGGGGGGGGCGGATAGGTCCCGTTGGGCCCGTATTGAAGGTAGCCGTTCCGGCTTATCATTTTTATATGCCAGTAGTCCAGGGAAAAAAATCCTTTAAGAAAAAAAGTATCCGTAAGAAAAAAAACCGCCCCCGCGTTCAGGGTGAACAGAAGGGCCTCCTCGGTAATATTTTCATGGGAAGAAAAGAGGGTCAGGGTTTCGGGGTTGGCGTCGTCAATCCAATCCCGGTCTTCCATGGTTCCCGTGGCGGCGCTGGTAAGGCCCGTTTTAAAGGCGAGGTCCGCGAAAAGCCCCCAGCCCCGGACGGTTTCCGAAGGGCCAAAGGCCAGATCCAGCCCCGCGTACAGCAGGGGCTTTAGTTCCCACCGGAGTTCGCTCTGGCGGACGCCGCTGTCCGCGCCGGCGTACAGAATTTCCTGGATGGTTCCATAGAATGTTCCCAGCCGGGGGCGCAGGGAAAAGGCGCTGGGCCGGCCAAACAGGCGGATCTCCCCCCGGACTTCCTGGGGACGGAGGGACAAGAAAACGGTAAAGAAGATGACGAAAAGAATAAAAGGGGCTATACTTTTCACTGTGATGATTGTATGGTTTTCTCTTCCGGGCGGTCAAGGGGAAGGAAAAACCCCCGCCCCCCTTGGCAAGCGGCTTTTTCCGGCGGTTTTTGCCGCGATCCTCCTGTCCGCCTGTTCCAGGCCGGAACTGTCGCCCCCCTCCACGCCCCTCCTTTCCCGGGAAACCCTGGGCTATGGGGTGGTAACCGCTTCCTATACCCGGATACTGGACGAGCCCTCCCTGGATGGGGTCGCCATAGGCTATGTCCGGGAACGGACGATCCTGAAGGTCCTGGAACGGCGGCTGGTAAAGGAGGGGGAAAGGCCGGGTTATTGGATCCTGACCGAGGGGAATTACCGGGGCTGGCTGCCCGAGTCGGTGGTAAAGATATACGATAACGAGGGCAAGGCGCGGACCGCCGCGGACCGGTAGCCCATTTACCCAAGCTGGCCGCAGGCGCCGCCGATACCCTGGCCCCGGCGGAAGCGCCTGGTTACTTTGAGCCCCCCCGCTTCCAGCAGGGCCTGGAACGCCTCGGTTTCCTCCCGCCGGGGCCGCCGGAGGGGGTTTCCCTCAAAGCGCAAACCCTCCACGGGGTTCCAGGGGATCAGGTTTACCACCGCGTCCAGATCCGCCGCGAAGGCTATAAACGCCCGGGCGTCTTCCGGCCCGGTGTTGATTCCCCCCAAAAGAACCGCCTCCAGGGTGATCCGCCGGCCCCGCTTTTCCCGGTACTGTTTCAGGGCTTCCTTGATTTTGTCCAGGGGATAGGCCGCCGCGCCGGGCATCAGCCGCCGCCGCAGGTCTTCCCGGGCGGCGGTGAGGGAAAAGGCCAGTTCCACCCCGGGGCCCCGCTCCGCCATTTCCAGGATGCCGCCGTAAACGCCCGCGGTGGAAATCGTGATCCTCCGCCTGGAAAGCCCAACCCCCGCCGGGTCCTGGAGGATCGCCAGGGCTTTCCGCAGGGCGGGCAGGTTGAGCAGCGGTTCCCCCATGCCCATGACCACCACCCGGGAGATCGCCGCCGGCCCGGCGTTTTCCCGCCGTTTTTCCCGGACCGCGCCGGAGAGGGCCAGAAATTGCTCCACTATTTCGGAGGGTTCCAGGCCGCGCCGGAAGCCCAGGGCGCCGGTTTTACAGAAAACGCAGCCCATGGGACAGCCCGCCTGGGTGGAAAGGCAGGCGGTATATCCCCCGCCGCCGGAGGTGTTGAGCGCCACCGCCTCTATCCGGCAGCCGTCCGCCAGCCGCAGGATCAGTTTTACGGTCCCGTCCCCGTCTTCCAGCCTGTCCCGCGTTTCGCTTCCCCGGACGGAAAAGGTTTCCCCCAGGGCCGCCCGGAGGGATTGGGGAAGGTCGGTCATTTCCTCAAAGGAAGAGGCGCCCCGGGCAATCCAGGCGAAGATCTGCCCCGCCCGGATACGGGCGGCCCGCTCCCCGGTGATCCCCCGGGGGGCGGCCTCGTCGAGGGAAAGGCCGGCCAGGGCGGCCGCTATCTCCGGAACGGTCATTCCGGCGAAGGGCGTTTTAATTCCTGTACCGGTCCAGGAGGTCGGTGACTTTGGCGTTCCGGATCCCCTGTTTTTGGAATTCCCCCAGGGTCTCAATGGCCAGGCGCTTATCCCCCTTTTGGTACCAGCAGTCGGAAAGTTCTATGTAAAGCCGGTAGTTTTTGGGGGACTGCTCTATGAGACGGCTCAGGGACTCAATCGCCTCGGCGTAGCGGCTTTGGGCTTTGGATACCAGGGCGAGCCCCAGGACGGCGTAGGTGTCAAATTCAATGTTGAGGGCCCGGTGGTAGTAGTCCGCGGCGCGGTCAAAATCTTTAAGGATCCGGTAGGCGTCGCCCGCCCGGGTAAGGATCACCTTGTTCCGGGGGTCCTGCTCCAGAATCCGGTTCCAGTACTCCAGGGAACGATGCTGCTGATTCATCCCCCGGTAACAATCCGCGAGGCCAAAGAGGGCGTAAAAGTTATTGGAATCCCGCGCCAGGGCCCGCTCAAAAAACTCAATCCCCTCATCAAAGGTTTTCAGCTTCCGGTGGCAGTTTCCTATGGAGGTAAGCACCCGGATATCCACGTTTTCCCGGTTGATCTCCACCATCTTTTGCCAGTAGACCAGGGCCTCCTGGTATTCCTTAAAGTCGTAATGAAGGTGTCCCAGGCCGATAATCGCGTAGGGGTTGGAGGATTCCATCTCCAGCACTTTAAGGTACACCTCCTGGGAATGCTTAAAATCCCGGACCTTGCGGTAGGCGTCGGCCACCCTGGTCAGGACCGTGATATTCCGGTCATCGTGGATCAGGTACTGTTCCCAGATTTCAATGGCCTTGTGGTATTGATTCAGGGTTTTGTAACAGTCCGCGAGGCCAAAGAGGGCGTAGTTGTTTCCCGGGTGGTGTTTCAGGCAGCGGCTGTAGTATTCCACCGCCTCCCGGTAGGCCCCCCGTTTTCTGGTGGCGTCCCCCATGCCCACCAGGGCGTAGTTGTTATTTTCGTCCGCCAGGAGAATCCGGCTGAAACAATCCAGCGCCTCGTTTATCTTGTTTTCCTTGAGGAACTGATAACCCCGTTTTGACCACTCGGAGACCTCAATTTCCCCTTCCCCCTGGACACTCTCCGTTCCCCCCGCGATTCCGGGGAAGGCCGTTCCCAAAGGAAAAGACGCCCCGCGGCCGGGGAAGGTCTCCCTGGAAATACGGGACTGGAATTCTACGGCCTCTTTAGATACATCACTCATTGGGGGAACCTTCTCCTTCCTGAATCAAGTTTCTTATAACCTGTGAAATCTGCGCCATCACCGGTTCCGCTTTGGTACGATCCGGCGCCATCCAGTACATCCTGAGGGCGTCAAGCGGCCGCCCCTGGGCTTTGTACTTGTCTCCCACCCGGGCAAGGCCGTCGGAATAACCGGTGGTCAAAAAAATCCTCCGCGCCCCTTCCACATCTCCCGAGTTGAGCAAAATGTTGCCTTTTCTGTTGAGGGCCGCCTTTTGCGTACCATCAATAACGGGCCGCTCGGTGCTTTTAATAAAGACACTCTGATCGGCGAAATCCTCAAACAGTTTTTTATAATCCATCATTGAATTGAATCTCTTGAATATAGTAT
>JAIRPD010000005.1 GCA_031257195.1 Treponema sp.
ACTGAAGAACGTTACCCTTCCGGCGAATGTTTCCTTAGACGACTACACGTTTGGTGATTACCCTGGTTCTTATTTTAAAGAGGCCTACGAAAAGAACGGTAAAAAGGCCGGAACGTATACCAACCCTAACGTATACGATGGGCCTCCTCAGGTGTGGGATAAATAAGCCGGAGGGGCTCCGCCGGCAGCGCGAGCCTTGACGGCGGCGCTTATTATGTTTTGAGGAGAGACAGGATGAGATGGAGACTTTTGTTAACGGCGCTGGCGGCATTGTCCGCGGCGGCCTGCGGGGGCAAAGCGCCGGCGCGGACGGGCGGCGGCGGGGACGCGGCCCCAGGCGGCGGGCCGGTGGAACCGGTAACCGGCGGCAAGGAAGCCGGGGCGTCGGACTTTATCTATGAAATAAAATGGTCCGGCGACGCCGTGATCATCACCGGCTATCAGAAAGACGCGGCGGGCGGGAACGTGGTGATCCCCGCCGCGATAGAAGGGCTGCCCGTGGTGGCGGTAAACACCAGCAACGCGCCCTATGGCACTGGTTTTGATCAGAGCCTTGGCTATCTGGATAATAAGCTCAATTGGTTATCCGACGCGCGGGTCAGGGCGAAGGGCCTGACACCCTACATAACCTCCATGGTGTTCCCCGACACGATTACGGAAATCCAGGGGGGCACCTATGTTCTTAACCTGGGCAAGCTGACCAGCGTCGTCCTGCCAAAAAACCTGAAAGAAATCGCGGAAAATTTTACCGGCGGCGGCGGGGAACTCTCCTCCATCAAGTGGCCGGAAACCCTGGAAATAATCGGGGAAGGGGCGTTTGACGACAGTGGCTTTACGGAGCTGGTTATCCCCGAGGGGGTGAAGGAAATCAGGGACAGGGCGTTCTGGGGCTGTAAAAAGCTGACGTCGGTAACGCTCCCCGGCAGTGTTGAACGGATTGGCGATCTCGCGTTCGCCGATTGTCCGCTGCTTGCCGCGGTCACGATGCCCGCCAAAACCATTCAATATGGAACGTATCATGATCTGTGGCAGGGTTTTGAAAAAGGGTGGCAAAGCGGTGTAAACGGGGCCTTTCGGGGCAACCCCAAACTTACCGGCGCAGCCGTCCGTAAGGCCATCACGGACACGGGCTACACGGGCGGTTTTTAATTTACTTTACAGGAGGGACAAGATGAAACGCGCGCGGGGATTTTTACGGCGGCCGCGTAACCCCGCTACCGGCCCTTGAACAGGACGGTGAAGGTCTTGAGGATGATCTTAATGTCCAGCCAGATGGACCACTTGTCAATGTACTCCGAGTCCAGCCTGACCACCTCCTCGAAGTCAAAGATCTCGTTCCGGCCCGATACCTGCCAAAGCCCCGTCAGCCCCGGCTTGATGCTCAGGCGGCGGCGGTGCTGGTTTTCGTAGGCGTCGAACTCCTCCACCGTGGGGGGCCTGGTGCCCACCAGGCTCATGTGGCCCTTGAGGATGTTGATAAACTGGGGCAGCTCGTCCACGCTGGTCCGGCGGAGGAACTTTCCCAGGGGGGTTATCCGGGGGTCGTCCTTGAGCTTAAAGAGGTGTCCCTTCATCTCGTTGCGGGCCAGGAATTCTTTTTTCCGCTCCTCCGCGTCGGCGTACATGGTTCTGAATTTGTAGAGCTTGAATTCCCGGCCGTTCTTTCCCTTCCGGGTCTGGATAAACAGCGCCGGCCCCGGGGAGGTGAGCTTGATGAGGGGCGCCAGAAAAATATACGCGGCGGCGAAGATGACGCACCCCACCAGGCCGCCGGTCATGTCCATCACCCGTTTAAGGAAACGCTGGGCGGGGCTGTAGTCGTAGCTCTGGAAGGAGAGGATGTTAAAGGGGCCGATCTTGTCCATCTCCGTTTTAGGATAGGAGATTTCCGAGGTGTCCAGGGTAAAGTTTACCATGATTCCCAGGCGGCGGCACTCGTTGATAAGCGGGGCGGCCAGGGTGAGGTTCGGGCTGTGAAAGACCAAAAGGATCTCGTCTATCACGTGGTTCACGATGTAGCCGATGATGCCCTCGCTCAGGTTCCGCCAGTCCTTGCCGCTTAAGATCAGCTGGGGCCCAAAAACAAAATCGGGGTTTACGTCCGGATCGATGAGCAGCTCCGGCATGGACGCGCTGGTCGCCAGGAACTGGGAAACCATGTCTTTGTTTCCCGCGATCAGCACCTTGCGGTGGTATTTTTTGTTTATCCCGATGCTGGTAAAAAAGAGAAAGGTCAGCAGTTTGAAGGAAGTGAGGGCGAAGAGGTTGATAAGGCCGAAAAAGACCAGAAAGGACCGGCTGATATCCCGTTCCCTGAAGAAATACAGGGGAATGGACAGGATGGCCAGGCCCAGGATCTCCACCAGCAGGAGCTTGAGGAAGACCATCCTTTGGGAAAGAAAGCCCCCCCCCTCGGTTAGGGAGTAGCAGTTAAGAACCTTGAGCAGGATCAGCCAGATTACCAGAACCCAGAGCATGTAGGGAAAGTAGTAGGAAAACTCCGGCAGATTTCCCATCCCCAGGCGGTGCAGTTGTTCCCGGAAAAAGTAGGTAAAGAGAAAACTCCCCAGGACAACCAGGGCGTCCATGGCTATGAGGATGTTGGTCACAAAAACCCGCCGCCGCCGGTTCATCCCCTTCTTCCTTGGAAATTGATGGAATTGACAGCGGGATCGTTTTTACCTTTAATGATGATATGACGGTTGTCCATGTTATTGAGCCTTTCGCTTCCGGGGTAACCACGGCGATTATCAGCATAACCCGGGAATTAAAAAAAGTAAAGCATATCGTGATCCATGGTTCGCGTACCTGGGTGGACAGCGAGGATCGGGTGAAGGCGAAATTCCCCCCGGAGGTCCGGTTTATCCCCTGGAAACGGGCGGGGAGGGAAATTAACCCCCTCCAGGACGGGCTGGCCCTGGCGGAACTGGTTTCCCTATTGAGGAAGCTCAAGGTCCCGGACATGGTTGTGCATCTCCACTCCTCCAAGGCCGGTTTTTTGGGACGCCTGGCCTGCCGTATCACGGGAATCCGGCGGGTTATCTACACCCCCCATGGGGCTTCGTTTCTCCGGCGGGACGTGGGGCCCCTGAGGCGGGCCTTTTTTAAGGGGCTGGAAAAGCTGGGGGGGTGTTTTTCCGGCGCGGTGGTGGGCTGCGGTCAAAGCGAGGGGGAACTGTACGGCTCCCGGGGGAAGCCCGCCCTGTGGGTGGCCAACGGCGTTAAGGTGGAGGAGGCCCCCCCCCGGGAAAAGCGGTACTTCGCCTGCTTCGCCGGAATCGCCAACTGTCAGAAGAACCCCGCCCTTTTTAACGCCGTCGTTGAGGCCCTTGGGGAGGGGTCCGGCTTTTCCGGGGAACCCGTTCCGGCGGGGTCCGGGGGGGGTGGTCGGGACTTTGTCTGGGTAGGGGACGGCGCGCTCCGGCGCGAGCTTACCTCCCCCCGGATCAAGATTACCGGCTGGGTCGGCCCCGGCCAGGTGGGGGAGTACCTGGCGGAAAGCCTGGTTTACCTTTCCACCTCCGGCTGGGAGGGGCTGCCCTACGGGGTCCTGGAGGCGATGGGGGCTTCCCTCGCCCTGGTTCTTACGGACATACCCGGCCACCGGGACCTGGTGGAACCGGGAAAGAATGGTTTCCTTTTTAGGGAGCCGGAAGAGGCGGCGGCGATCTTGCGGGACTTCGCGGCGAACCCCGGCAAGGCCCCGGCCATGGGGGCCGAAAGCCGGCGGATTGTGACAGAGCGGTTTTCCGTTGAGCGGATGGGGGAAGGATACCGCGGGATTTACCGCGCCCTGTTGGAAGGCGGCGTTGTTATCCCGCCGGGAACATAAACGCCGCTTCCCTGTTTTTGTACGCCGGTATTCGTGGAAGGCGTCCAGGTGAAGCCGAAATTCCCCCCTTCCCCCCGGTGAAACCCCTAGCGGCTGATGGGAGTCGAACCCACGTCTCCAGCTTGGAAGGCTGGGGTAATAGCCGTTATACGACAGCCGCCGATGGCAACACTATAGCCTGTTCCGCCCCTTGTGTCAACGGGACATCACGTCCCCCAGGAGCGCATTAAACCGCGCCGTCAGCCCGGCCAATTCTTCCCGGTATTGAACGTAGGCGTTTTCCGCGATCCGGCGGCGTTCTTTTTCATCCCCCAGGTATTGTTTTGTTTTTTCCCGCAGATCCGTCCCGTCCCAGTTCAGGGGCACGTAGGTTTCGTGGGGCAGGTAAATGTTAGGCCAGGTTTTAAGGTGGGACATATCCGGCTTAAAGAGGAGGGCCCCGGCCAAAACGGCCTCAAAGTCGCGAAAGCAAACCTCGCCCCAGCCAAAAGGGGAAAGGACGATCTTGGAATCATCAAGCTCCCGGTAATACCGGGTCTGGGGAACCAAACCGGTAAGGAACAGGGACGCCTCCGGCGGCTCAAACCGGGAGATCCTGTCCAGGAACAGCCGCCGCTGATAGGCGATGGAGGGGCAGCTTACGGGATCAATCCGGGCGTGGACGGCGATACCCCGGCGCTCACCGGAAAAATCCGGGGGAGGACGGCCCCCGCCAATTCCCCCGCCCAGGATCCTTCCCAGGCCGGGCAGGTCCAGCCGGGCGAGGACGGTTCCCCCCCGCTGAGGCCAGTGCCGCCGGGGGTAGCTCCCCACCCCGATATTCCAGGAAAGCCCGGCCCTTTCCCCGGCGCCGGGGGGGGCTTCCCCGCCGGAATACTCCGGGTCGTCGGTAACGCCGTACCGGGAGTGGTAGTAGTCGGCGAAGAGGTTCTTGCCGTAGAGCTTTTTCCGGTAATCCTTTTTGTCGCTAAAGACCGATTTGTAGAACAGCCTGTCCACAAAGGGGAGCAGATCGAGTCTGTTGGGCCCCGCCTCCGGCTGGCCGCAGAAAAAGACGATGGTTTCGTATTTTTCCCTCAACCGCCTCATCAGGGCCAGTTCCCCGGGACCCAGGTCCCGGGGTTCCCGGTACTGAAAACAGCGTTCCATAAAGAGGGTCCGGTTTTTGTCGCGCCGTAAACACCATTCCGCGGACTGGGTAAAGTGGAAGAGTCCGGGTTCCCCCCGTTTTCGGCGGCGGCGGTTTTCCTGGAAAAAGGGCTCCATGGTATGAAAGAGGGAGATCCGCTCGTAGCGGGCCAGAACAGTGATCATCCTCCGCGTAAGGCCTTTTTCCCCAGTTTGAGGAGCGTCAACGCGCAGCCCCCCCCGTAAAAGGCCGCGTTGAACCAGAGGATAAACCACATGCCGGGCAAAAACCCGGTAAAGTGAAAGACCAGGAGCAGGGGCATAAGGAAACCCGTTATCCCCGCGTTTTCCGCCAGGGTCCGCTCAAAGGAAACGGAACCGTGGGCGCCTTCCCCCGCGATGTTCTTGTATATTTGGTAGGCCGTCCGGGTGAGCAGGTTGGCGGAAGAGGTAAGGCCCGCCACCAGCAAAACCGGCCACCAGGCGCTTTGCCGGAAAAGGTAGATCCCGGAGGAAAAAAACACCGCCGTATAGGCGATAAACCCCGTTACCGCGTCGGCCCACCCCCCCCAGGGACCGGCCTTTCCGCTTACCCTGGCCATGTTTCCGTCCACGCAGTCCAGGATGGAAAAAAAGTTAAACAAAATCACCCCCGCCCCCGGGAGCCCGTAACCGGGAAGGGTAAAAAGTATTCCCCCCGCGGCGCTTACCGCCGCCGAAAGGAAGGATACCGCGGTGGCGCTGAGCCCGGCTTTAAGGGCCAGCCATGAAAGGGGAAAGGAAAGGGGCCTGAGGACGAAGCGGGTCCAAAGGCCGTCCTGTCTTATCTTTTCCCTGGGCAGGGAATGGATTATGTCCCGTAACGAATACCCTTTACGATCTTCTTTCGCCATGGCTTAACGCCTTTTCCTCATTAGTAATAGTAGGCCGCCTTAAGACCCGCCTCGAATCCGTATTCCCGGTTTCCCCTCACATGGCCGGCGTCAAATATCAGCGTTCCCCCCGCGTGGCCCGAAAGGGTAAGGGACGGCAGGAGCCGGTATTCAACGCTTAAAAGCGTCCTGATAAGGGTTTCCGGGTTCCCCGAGGGACTGTTCTGGGAATTGTACCGCTTGTCCCAGTCCCAGGCAAGGCCATGCTCCCCCTGCCGTTTCAGGGACAGATCCAGGGCCAGCGCGAGTTTTTCCCCCGCCGCGGAAACCCCCAGGGCGGCGAGGAACATATCCCGCCCCTCACCGTGGCCGAAGTACGCGTAGCGGAGGTCCTTGGTTCCCAGATCGGAGGAACGGCGCATCCAGATCATGCTGGCGAAGGGAGAGGAAAGGATATATAGATAGGGATCGGTATATACCAGTTCGGCGTAACAGGAAAAGGCCCAGTTGGCGAGCGCCCCGGCGTATTCGGCCCCCAAAAGGTAGCCCATTCCCGGCGGCGGCTGATCGGGGAACCGCTCTTGTTCATAGGGGGTGGAAAACTCGTTTATCACGATCTGGCCGTAGAGGGCCCAATGGGGCAGGAAGGCCCATTCCAGGTCCAGGGAAAAGATGGAACCGTTCAGGTCCCCCTCATGGAGAAGATTACTATTGTTGTCTTTTATCTCCCAACTGGGGTAGTCCTTCCAGGAAAAGAAGGAGTGGAAGATCATCAGGGGGTTAAGGTACCGGAGTTCCAGGGGGGAATAGCCCGCCATCACTCCCTCGCTGAGCCCTATGGAAAGCTTCGTAAAAAACCGCGCGTCAAAGCGGTGAAGGTACAGGTAGCGGTGGGGGGTTTCCACGTCGTAACCGGTGGTCTCTCTTAGCCCTCGCATAAACTCCTGATTGCTTTTAAAGGGCTCGCCGATCAGCTTTTCCGCGTTCATCGGCGTCTGGCTTACCAGGAGCGAGTACTTGAAGTTTTGGGAAAAAAGGCCAACCCGGACAAAGTCGTAGTAGTCGGGATTGTTGGAGACGGCCAGGTTGCCCGTCCGGCCCGGCCCAAAGGAAAGCGTATCCCGGCCCAGCTGAAAGGACCACCAGGGCCCCCCCGCGGCGGCGAAGGCCCGCAGGGGCATGTTAAGGTCAAAGCGCTGGGCCTCCCAGGGGACATTGGTCCCCCACGATGAGGGGGGGTGGTTGTAATACCAGGGATCGGCGGCGGCCAGGGGTTCCGCGAAAAGTTCCAGGGCGCCGGCGAAGAAGAGGTGGATGGGAAGGCCGAGGAGGGCCTGGCTGGTGTTATCCTTTTTAAGCCAGGGGACGGCGGTATTCGCGCGGAACCGGCCTTCCAGGGCGGCTTTAAGGTGAATCGCCGCGGCGAAACCGGAGGATTCGGCGAAACCCGGGGATTCGTAGGTAAGCGCCGGGGCCAGGTTGTCCAGGATACGCCGGTATCGCTCCCGGGCGGGGAGGGAAAGCGAGGCCGGATCGATCCCCTCCAGAATTTGCCGCGCCTCGTCCCGGGAAAGGGGAGGGGTCAGGGAAAGAAAACTCTTCCCCCCCTCCCGGACCACGAGGCGAAGGTCTTCCAGCAGGGGATCCCCCGGGGAAATCATGGTAAAAGGATCGGCCCCGGTGAAAAGGGGCGGGACAAGGAAGAACAACGCCGCGAGGAGCGGGAGACGGGTCCGGGTTTTTAAGCCGCGCGCGCCGTACATGCCGTACATATTGAGCAGTATAACGGAATATGCTATAAAAAACCAGGTGAATATTTTAGCCCTAAGCGCCGGGACCCTCTATACTCTTTTTATCTGGCCCATCCGGTTTGTTCTGGAATTCCTTTTTGTTCTCTTTAACCGTATCTTTGACGCCCCCGGCGCGTCGGTGATCTTCCTTAGCGCGGTGGTCAATACCCTGACCCTTCCCCTTTACGCCATCGCCGATCGCTGGCAAAGGGAAGAGCGGGAACTCCAGGGGAGGATGAGGGAAAAGCTGGACCGTATCCGAAGGGCCTTTAAGGGCGACGAGCGGCAGATGATAATCCGCGCCTACTACCGCCAAATGGCTTATTCCCCCCTTTTTCCCCTGAAGGCCAGCGCGGGCCTCCTCCTGCAGATCCCCTTTTTTATAGCCGCCTACCAGTTCCTTTCCCAGACCAGCATGCTTTCCGGCGCGTCCTTTTTGTTTCTCCGGGATCTTAACGCCCAGGACCTGCTTATCCCCCTGAGCCCGCCCTTTGGGGGGGAGGGGGTAAACCTTCTGCCCTTTGTGATGACCGCCGTCAACCTGGCGGCGGCCTTTCTGTACGCCCGGAAACTGGGAAAGCGGGAAATGATACAGCTTTTCGCGATGGCCCTGGTTTTCCTCGTCCTCCTCTACAATTCCCCCTCGGGGCTGGTTCTGTACTGGACCATGAACAATGTCTACTCCCTGGTAAAGAACGCCGCCCAGGGGCTTTGTAAAAAGCCCGGCCGCGTTCTGCGCGTGGCGGTTTCCGTCCTGGCCCTGGCGTTCATCGTTCTTATCTGGTCCGGCGAGGCGGATGTGGAACGCTACCGGGGGTTCTTTACCTGCGCGGCCCTCGGTCTCGCGGGTTTTCCCTTTCTATGGCGCTTCCTGGTCCGGTTTTTCGCCGGCGGGGACTTCCCGGCCCGCGGCGGCATGGGGGGGCTTTATTTTTCCGCCCTGGCCCTTCTCTTTCTCCTGCTGGGCTTTCTCAACCCCGCCCAGGTGCTTTCCGCCTCCGCCGCGGATTTTGAAGCCCCCTGGCTTTTTTTATGGAGGACGATCCTCCAGGGCGCGGCCTTTCTGATCCTGATCCCCCTGTTTATCCGCGCCCTGGCCCCGCCGGTGGTCCGCCGAATTCTGGCGGCGGCCTTCTCCGCCCTGGCTCTCTGCTCGGTGGTTTGTTTTTTTATCCTGTCAAAATCCTATGGGGTGATGGACCGGAATTTCAAGCTGGACGATACGGAACGGCTGATCAACGCGTTCCCCCCCTGGGTAAGCGTCGCCGTTCCCCTGTGCGCTTTGGGGGCGGCCGCGGCCCTCCTGGTCCTGAAAAAAGAACGGTTCCTGACCTTTTTTTTCCGGGCCGCCTGCGCCGCCCTCCTGGTTCTGGGCTGCGTTAATCTCGCGTTCCTGGGCGGGGAGACCGCGGCGCTGGCTAAACTCGCCGCCGCCGGGCCCGGGGACAGGAACCAGCGGATCGCCGCGGTTTTTCCCCTCTCCAGAACGGAAACCAACGTGTTCATCGTTTTCCTGGACCGGGCCCAGGGAACCGCCATGACCGACGCCCTAAAGTACATGCCCTCCCTGGGGGAAGAACTGGAGGGGTTTACCTTTTATCCCAACACCCTTTCCTTTGGGGGCTGTACCGTCACGGGGGTGCCCGCCATGCTGGGAGGGTACGCCTATACCCCCCTGGCGATCAACGAAAGGGGGGATCAAACCTTGGTTGACAAAGTGAACGGGGCCCTCACCTTCCTGCCCCGGCTGTTCGGCGAGGCGGGTTACCGGGTAACCATTACCGATCCGGTGATCGCCAACATGCGATCCGTACCCGATGTTTCCCCGTTCAGCGGCATGCCCAATGTCAGCGCCCGGCTGTTGTCGGGAAAGCTGGCCGGCCGTTTCCGGGAGGAGTTTCCCCCGGAGGATGGCGGCGGGGAGGACGCCTTCGATTTTGACATTCTCTTCCGTTACGGACTTTTCCGGGCCGCCCCGCCGGCGCTCCGCTGGGGCATCTACTATAAGGGGCAGTGGTGGCGGGAAGCGGCGTATAACAGCTACGGCAGGGCGGTGGCGGAATTTTCCAGCCTCTACTATTTACCCCAGTTGTGTTCCGTTGACGGCGGGGGAGGGACCCTTAACATCTTTATGAACGCCGTTACCCACGAGTCGGGGGCTTACGGCCCGGGGCTTTTTCCCCAGTCAAGGCCCCCGTCATTCAGCGGCGGGGAAATCGCCCTTTACGGATCGAGGGACAACGCGGAATATATGTATACCTTTCTGGCGGCGGCGCGGCGGGTCGTGGAGTGGGTTGAAGACTTAAAACGCCGGGAAGTGTACGACAACACCCGGATCATCGTGGTTTCCGATCACGGGGGGCACTACGACAGCGCCGGGCCTTTCACCGAAATGGAGGGCCACAATCCCCTTCTTATGGTGAAGGAGCCGGGGGAACGGGGACCGCTTCGCGTTTCCCGCCGGTTTATGACCCACGCGGATACGCCGGACTTGGCCGCCAACGCCCTGATACCGCCCCCCGCCGGGGGAGGGGACCGGATGGACGCGGCGGAGGCGGTGAAACGGGGACGGATTTTCGCCGTGTCGGAGGTTTCCTCGCAGCCCCTGCGGCACGGGCCGTACCGGTTCAAGCTTGACGGGATACGGGAATTAAAGGGGAGGGAAGTGCTGAGGCGGGATTCCTGGGGAGACTGGGAAAGGGTTGATTAAGGGGAGTGTTTTTTTAGAAAGGCCGGTAATTTTAATTCGTTCGCGCCGGGCGGGATGAGGTAAAAATTCTTTCGGCGATATCGAAAATCCAGGAAAAGGAAAGTTCCACCCGGATAAAAAGCCGCAGTTTTTCCAGCAGGTAAAACACGCGCCCCTTTTTGCCGCAAAAATGCACCACCAGGGGAAACACGGAGGCCCCGTTTTTCCTGAAAAAGGCGGTCCGTTTTATAACGTTGAGGCGAATTCGGGACGCCCCAATCAGCGTCCGGGAAAAACGCCCCCGGTCGTTTACCGGCTCAATGTTGTTTTTCGCGAGCGCGATGGCCAGGGCCGGCTCGTCGGGATAATTGGTTCCCCGGAAAAGGGGAATATCGATCCCCTCCTT
>JAIRPD010000007.1 GCA_031257195.1 Treponema sp.
GGAGACCTCTCCGTACCCCGCCCTTGCCCTCCCGCCTCGAATCCGCCATGGATAGGCCGCATGGACGCGTCGCAATCCCGCTCTGCGGGATCACGGCGGAGTTTTCGCCCGGCGAAAACTCCTAGCCTCAAATCCGCCAAGGATGGGCGGCATGGATGCCACTGTGACCAATGCGTCCGGCGAAAAGCCGGACGGGTGGAGTTTTCGCCCGGCGAAAACTCCTAGCCTCAAATCCGCCAAGGATGGGCGGCATGGATGCCGCTGTGACCAACGCGTCCGGCGAAAAGCCGGACGGGTGGAGTTTTCGCCCGGCGAAAACTCCCAGCCTCAAATCCGCCAGGGATGGCGGATTTGAGGCGTTTGACATTTCCCCAAAGCTTCCGTATAGTAAACTCATGGGCGGCATGGAAAAGCCCCCCGGCGGGGGGGCGGAAAAGGGACAGTTCGGCCCCTACCTGGGCTTAACCGTCCTCATCGGCTTCGGCTTCCTCACCATGGGCCTCATGGACCCCCTGTATGACACCTACCTCCCCCTGTTTTTGCGGCGTTACATCAGCTCCCACACCGCCGTGGGAGCCCTCATGACGGTAGACAACATCCTCCAGCTCTTCCTGATCCCCCTGGTAGCCGTCTGGTCCGACCGGACCCGGACCCGCCTGGGGCGGCGCATACCCTTCATCGCGGTAATGCTCCCCCTGTCGGCGATCCTCTTCAGCCTGATCCCCTCCCTGGCGCTCCGGTCCCTGCCGGCCCTGATGGGAATCATCTTTGTGTTCAACATCTTCAAAACCTCCGTCCGGGGGCCCGTGGTGGCCCTCATGCCCGACACCGTCCCCGCCGCGTACCGCTCCGAGGCCAACGGAATCATCAACATGATGGGCGGGCTGGGACTGATCCTGGGCACCCTGGGCCTCACCCGGCTCATGGACAGAAAGGTCCTCCCGGAGGCCTTTCCCCCGGAGACCCTGCCCTTCGCCGTAGCCGGGCTCTGTATCCTGGCGGCCGCGCTGGTGCTGGTCCTCTTTGTCCGGGAAACCCTTCCCGCCGTCCCGGGGGAGGAGGAACAGGTCTCCGTCCGCGCCTCGATCCGGCGGATCTTCGGCAAACCGGACCCCGCGGACCACCGGGAGGACCGGGACCTTCGGGAAACAAACCGGCGGAGCGTGGGGCGGATCCTCCTTTCCCTGTTCTGCTGGTTCCTGGCCTACGAGGGGATCAAACCCTTCCTGGGGCTCTACCTGGTGGAGCGGATCGGCGTGGGAAGGGAAAACGCCGCCCTGGCCCAGGGGATGGCGGGGATCTCCGGGGTGATCCTGGCGGTCCCCTCGGGCTACCTGGCCCACGCCATAGGCCGCCGCCGCTTCATCCGGATCTGCCTGGCCCTGCTGGCGTTGACCCTCCTGGCCGTTCCCCTCACCAAAAGCCTCACCGTTTTTCTTATCCTCATGTTTATCTACGGCGTCTTCTGGATCGGGGTGGTGGTCAATTCCTTCCCCATGCTCTGGCAGATGGCGGACTACGGCACCATGGGAATCTACACGGGGCTGTACTATACCTTCAGCCAATCCGCGGCGATCCTGGCCCCGCCCCTCACCGGGGCGGTCATAGACCTGGGGGGCTACGGGGGGCTGTTTATCTTTGGCGCCGCGGCGATGCTGGCGGCGTGGTTTATCATGGGCGGAGTCCGGGCGGGAGAACCGCCCCCCGCCAGGCCGGAAACCCCGGCGAAGGAGTAATACCTATGTCGATCCACATCGCGGCCAAACCGGGCGAAATCGCCGAGGCCGTCCTGCTTCCCGGGGACCCCCTGCGGGCCCAGTTTATCGCGGAACACTTCCTGGAAAACGCCGTACAGTACACCGCCGTGCGGAACATCCTGGGCTACACCGGAACCTACCGGGGAAAGCCCCTCTCTGTCCAGGGAACGGGGATGGGAATACCCTCCATATCGATCTACGCCCACGAGCTGTTCCGGGACTACGGGGTAAAACGGGCCATCCGGGTGGGCACCGCGGGGTCAATCCAGGAAGGGGTGAAGATCCGGGATATGGTGCTGGCCATGTCGGCCTCCACCAACTCCGGGGTGAACCTCCAGCGCTTTGGGGGCAAAAGCTACGCCCCCACCGCGAGCTGGAACCTCCTCAAAACCGCCTACGACGCGGCCCGTTCCCGGGGCTGGGAACCCGCGGTGGGCAACGTGGTCTGCTCGGACCTCTTTTATACCGAGGACCCGGGGGAGTGGAAGATCTGGGCGCGATTCGGCAGCCTGGCCCTGGAAATGGAAAGCGCCGAACTCTACACCACCGCGGCCAAATTCGGCCGGGAGGCCCTGGCGATCCTCACCATCTCCGACAGCCTCATCACCGGGGAGCAGACCAGCCCGGAAGAACGGCAAACCACCTTTACCCGCATGATGGAGGTGGCCCTGGAAACCGCCGTCTCCCCCTAAAGGCCCCGCGCCGCCGCAGAAACGGGGTATCATGGCGGAAGACCCGCGGTGGATACTTCCCCCGGCGGGGGGCCGCGGGGAGGAGGAAACGGATGACGAGTCTTGAGGTGATCCGGGGGGATATTACCACCCTGACGGTGGACGCCGTGGTGAACGCCGCCAACCCCGGTCTTCTGGGCGGCGGGGGGGTGGACGGGGCCATCCACCGGGCGGCGGGGCCGGCTTTGCGGGAAGAGTGCCGGAGGATCGCCGCCGCGCGGGAGGCCGGGGGGGCGGGAGCGGCCTGTCCCCCCGGGGAGGCGGTGATCACCGGGGCGGGGAGGCTTCCCTGCCGACGGGTGATCCACGCGGTGGGGCCGGTGTGGCGGGGCGGCGGCGGGGGAGAGCCGGAACTTCTGGCCTCCTGTTACCGGAACGCCCTCCTCCTGGCGGAGGAGGCGGGGCTGGAAAGCGTCGCCTTTCCCAACATCAGTACGGGGGTGTACGGCTACCCCAAGGACAAGGCCGCCCGGGAGGCGCTGGCGGCGGTCCGGGAAACCCTGCCCCGCGCGCCGGGGGTCCGGCGGGTGGTGTTTGTCTGTTTTGACGGGGAAAACTACGGGCTCTACCGGAAACTCCTGGCCTAAGGTTTCCCCGGGGAACGCCGGCGGGCGGGAGAGGTTCCCCGCCCGCCGGCGGCTCCCTACCGGAGGGCCGCGGCTTCCGTCCGGGTGGCCCGCCGCCAAAACTGGCTGCGGCCAAAGGGACCGATGGTTCCCCGCATTTCCAGGGTGTCCGCCCGGAACTTGCCCTCCCCCGCGGGGTGGAAGGTTATCTTGCAGCCGTACATGTTTCCGTCCCCGGGGTCGATGATGCTGCCGTCCTTCCATTTGCCCCCGGGGCCGTCGGGAACAAGGCCGAAGATCCAGATGGTGCCCACCACGGTCATCTCCGAGACTTTCCCGGGGGTGGGGAAGCCCTTGTAACTGTCCTTGCACTTGTCGGCTTTTACGTCCTGGGGCTCCCCCGCCACGGAAAGGATCCTGCCATAGAGTTTGCCGTTCTGGATGTAGACTTCCCATCCGGCGGTGGCTTTGCCGGTTTTCTCGTCCACGCTGATCCAGAAACCTTCCGCCGGGTCCGCGGCGAAACAGAGGCCTCCCAGGGCGGCGAAGAGCGCCGCCATATAAAGCTTTTTCATCCTGTTACTCCTTACTAAGCTTTTCCAATTGTTCCCGAAAAAGGGCCGGTACGGCAAGGGTCTTGAGCCGGGAGGTTTCCCCCGTTTTGATCGCGATGTCCCGCCGGGAACAGCCCAGGGTCCTGGCCAGGAAAGCGATAAGTTCCGCGTTGGCCTTGCCCTTTTCCGGGGCGGCGGCGAGCCGGAACCGGAGGCGGCGATCCTTGACCCCCGCGATCTCCGTCTTTGACGCGCCGGGGAGGGCCTTGATGTCCAGGAACAGCCGGTCCCCCCCGGCGCGGAGCCAGTCCCCCACCTAGGGCCTCCCCGGGGGCAGCCAGCGGAGGGGGCCCCGTTCCCAGGAAAAGGAATAGTCCTCCTCGCCGTCGGGCGCGGGGCTCAGGCTCAGATTCGCCAGGGCGGCGGCCCGGAAGGTGATCTCCGGCGCCGGGGGAAGGTCCGGGGGGGGGTCTTCCCCGGGGGCCAGGATCGCCGGGGCCAGGAAGGGATGGTTCCAGCGGATCCCCGGCAGGGCGGGGGGAAGGACCGGAAGGGGAAAGGCCCCGGCGGAGGCCTCTTCCCCGGGGTTTCCCGGGCGGGATCGGGGGGCCGCCGTCAGGCGGAGGCCGAAAAACCGGGGGAGCCCGGCGCCGTTTTCCCCCGGGACGGCGGGGCCGGCGGCGCGGATCCCCCCCCCCAGCAGGGCCCGAAGTTCCGCCGCCGCCGCCCGTAACTCCTCCACCGTCAGGGGCCGGCTTAGCGGGGCCAGGGGGGCGGCGGGGGGGAACGCGCGGGCCCCCGCCAGGCCTGCGGCGAAGAGGGCCCGGCGGTAGGCCCGCAGGGCCGGAAGGCAGTCCCGGTGGGGAACCAGGACGGCGAAGAGAATCGCCTTTTTTCCGGTATTCATTTCTTTCCTTTCACAGTATAATTATACACCATGAGGCACAAGACAAAACTACTCGCGGAGCGCTTTATGTCGCTCCTTTCCCGGTGGCCCCAGGTGGAATGTGTTTCCCTTAACGAGGCGGCGGATTCCGATATTCTGGACCCCTACTTTGCCCTGATTCTGGACGTATACCACCAGGGCCGGGTCCCTCCCCCGGAGGAGCGCCGGAACCTGTACGGGGCCGACGCGGCGGTTTTTGAGAGTTCCAGCCAGGGAAACAAGGACCGTTTCCTTATCGGTTCCCTGCCGGTGCGGCTGGAATTCAAGCCCGTGGAAAAAATTGAGGAACTGACGGCCATCGCCGAATCAAAGCGCGAAAGTCTCTGGCTTATCAAGGACTCGGGCACCTATGGATACTACCGCCTGGCCCACGGGGAGATTCTCTTTTCCAGGACCGGCTGGATAGATCGGATACGGAAGCGGCTCCTTAACCTGGACGACGCGTTTTGGGCCCAAACCAGGGACGCCTGCCGGTCAAAGATGGAACACTACTTAAGCGATCTGGGGGCCGCGCTGATCCACAACGACGAGTTTAACTACCTTATCTCCTCCGCCCTGTTTATTAAAAGCGCCTGCCTTACCTTGTTCTGCGTAAACCGGCGTTTTGAGCCTTCCCATCGGGGCTACTATAAACAGGTGATGGAACTTCCCGTGGTTCCCGAATCCTTTCGGGCGGAGCTGGAGGCCTTTGTGAAGGGCGGGGCGGATATGGGGATGGAAAAAAAGTATTCCCTGGCCCAGCTTTTGGCCAGGAAGATCATAGGTCTACAAAATCCACTTTAAACCGGGGCCGCCTGCCCCGGGTGGCCTCGTAGTTCTGTATGCCCGCGTTGTACTGCCGTTCCGCGTCCAGGGTGGTGGGGGGGCCGTGTCCGGGGAGGAGGACGCAGTTCCCCGGCAGGGACAGGACTTTGCTCCGCAGGGAGCCCATCTGGATCGTCTCGCCGTAGGCGCTGATCGTGGTTCCCAAGAGCCCCGCGGTCAGGGCGTCTCCGGTGAAGATCGTCTGGTTTATCCGGTACATCGCCGAATCCGACGAATGCCCCGGCACGGTGATCACCATTACCTTGATGGCCCCCAGGTTAAGCAGGTCCCCGTCCCGGACCACGGTGGTTTTGTACCACCGGACCGCGGGGTTGACGGCGTAGATGGGTATGTCGTAAATCCGCTTAAGGGTCCGCAGTCCGTGAACGTGGGGCGCGTGATCGTGGGTGATCAAAATTCCCCGGGGTTTGTAGTCGTTCCCCTCAATAAAGTCCAGCATGGGCTTTTCCATGCCCCCGGGATCCACCACAATCGCGTCCCGGGAGGACGCCTTGTCCCCTATATCGGTTCCCAGGATATAGCAGTTGCTGAAACCGTAGGCGCAGTAGTGGGTATATATCTTCACCGGCGCTCCTGTTCAAATACCGCCTCGCCGGTATTGGAGGATTTGAAGGAAACCCCTTCCTGCTTTGTCCCGATAAAAAAGGTTTTTTTCAGGTTACAGTCGATAAAGTCGCTGCCCGTAACGCCGGCGTTGATGAACCGGGAATTGTACAGGTTGGAGTTGTTAAAGGTACTGTCCGATATGGCCGCGCCCCCGTAGTTTACGTTCACCAGCTCCGAATTCTCGAAGGTACAGTTGTGGATGGTGGAACCGGCGAAGGAGAGGAAGTTTAAATCGCTGCCGGAAAAATCGCAGTTGACAAAACCCGCGGCGTCAAAGAAGCACATCCGCATTATTGTCCGGGTAAAGAGGCACATGGAAAAAGAGGCCCCCATAAAGTTGCAGCCGTAGAAGGCCCGGTGGGAAAAATCGGCGCTGACAAAGCTCAGGCCCGGCGCGTTCAGGTCTTTAACTTCGTTCCGCTCCAGGATGTAGCCGCCGACGCGGCGGGCCTCCTGGTCCGGGGCGGCGGAATGAACCGCGCAAAGGTGGGAGCCAAAAAGGGCGGTCCTGCCGCAGCCCGCCGCGCAGGGTCTTATGGTAAACATCGTTCCTGTTTTTCCTGTTTTTCGATCTTTCTTTCTTTGTACTGTACCCTGTTTATGTTGAAAAAAAAAGCCCCCCGGGGTATCATGGGGTATGTGCTGGTATCGCGGGGAAGCGACAAGCGAAGAGGTAAACGTTTCCGCCCTCAAGCCGCGGGGCCCTTGATGCCCGGCCCCGTCCTGTTCCTGGATTCCGGCGTGGGGGGGATTCCCTACTGCCGCCGCTTTTTGGACCGCCCCAATCCGCCCGGCCTGATCTACCTGGCGGACCGGGCTCATTTTCCCTATGGTTCCCGGACAAAGGAAGAGCTGGTGGAACTTCTTTCCCGCCACATAGAACGGATCATCGCCGCCTACAATCCGGTCCTGGCGGTGCTGGCCTGCAATACCGCCAGTGTCAGCGCCCTAGGGGAACTGCGGCGGCGGTTCCCCGGCCTTCCCTTTGTGGGTACCGTCCCCGCGGTCAAGCCCGCGGTGGAGGAAAGTGTTCTCCGGTCGGTGGGAATCCTGGGGACCGAGCGGACCATCGCCGATCCCTACCTTGACGGCCTGGCTTCCCGCTACGGGCCGGATTGCGCGATCCACAAAGCCGCCGCCCCGGAACTGGTGGTCTTTGTGGAACACCGCCTGGCCGCGGCCTCCCGGGAAGAGCGGTTCGCCGCCGCCGCGTCCTATGTCCGGCGGTTCCGGGACCTGGGGGCGGACGCCATTGTCCTGGGGTGTACCCATTTTCTTTTCCTGCTGGACGAATTCCGCGCCGCGGCCGGGCCGGCCATGAAAATCTACGATTCGGTAGAGGGGGTTCGCGCCCGGGTAGAGGCGGTGCTGGAGGACCGGGGAGCGGCCCAGCCATCGGGGGAACCCCCGCGAGATCCGGCCCAAAACCCCGCCGGCCCGGAACGGATCCTCCTCCTTTCCGGGGAAGATCCCCCCGGCCCCGTGTGGGAGGACCGGGCCCGGCGGTGGGGCATGACCCCGGTTTTGTTCCCGCGGCCATGAGGGGTCTGGTATTCCGGGGGTCCCGGAACCTTTTTACCGTCCGGGCGGAGGAACCGGGAGGGCTTGGGCCGGAACTGGAATGCCGGATCAAGGGCAAGGTCCTTAAAGGCAGGGAGGGGTACTACAACCCCCTGGCGCCGGGGGACTGGGTAACCCTGGAGGCCGGGCCCGATGGGACGGCGCGGATCCTGGCCGCGGGGGAATGGCGCAACCTCCTTACCCGGTTTAACCAAAAGGGGCAAAAACCCCAAATCCTGGCGGCCAACCTGGACCTGCTCCTCTGCGTAACCAGTCCCCTTTCCCCGCCCTTCCGGCCCCGCTTTCTGGACCGGGTCCTGGTGCAGGCCGAGGCGGC
Organism: Treponema sp.; assembly: GCA_031257195.1. Lineage (GTDB taxonomy): Bacteria > Spirochaetota > Spirochaetia > Treponematales > Breznakiellaceae > JAIRPD01. The sequence continues at coordinate 7,883 of JAIRPD010000007.1, forward strand.
GGGGATTCCGGCGGCGATACTCTGCAACAAGTACGACCTGGCCCCTTCCCCGGAAAACCGCGGGGCCCCGGCGGAACAGGGCGTGGAGGAACGGCTGGGGGATTACCGCCGGGCGGGCTACCGGGTGCTGAGGGTTTCCGCCAAGACCGGGTGGGGACTGGATGAGCTGCGGGCCCTGGGGGCGGGAAAAACAACGGCCCTGCTGGGCCAGTCCGGGGTGGGAAAGTCAAGCCTGATCCGGGCCCTGGCGCCGGGGCTAACAATCAAAACCGGGGCCATGAACGAAAAGTACGACCGGGGAACCCACACCACCACCCTCTCGGTCATGCGGGAAATTGGTATCCCCCCCGTCCCCGGAGGGCCGGAAATCCCCAGCCGGATAATCGACACCCCGGGGATACGCCGCATGGTCCCCGACGGCGTTAAGCCGGAGGACCTGATCCTCTACATGAGGGAATTCGCCCCCCTGGCGGGACGCTGCGCCTACGGCCTTTCCTGCTCCCATCGCGGCGAGCCGGGCTGCAGGATCACGGAGGCCCTGGCGGCGGGGACGATCCATGAAGACCGCTACGAAAGTTTTTTAAGGATCGGGGATGAACTCGCGGCCCTCTGAAAAAGCCCTGGGGCTTCTGGAATTCGCCGCCATCCGGGAAGCGGCGGCGGCGCGCTCCCTTAGCGCCGAGGCGGCGAAGATCATCCGGGAAGAGATCCCCCTCTTTGAGCCCGGTGAGGCGGAGCGGCAAAAAGAACTGACGGCGGCCTTTCACGGGCTGCTTGAGGAGGGAAGCGCCGGGGGCGGGGATCCGGGGAGGGAACTGCCTTCCGTGGGGTTCCTGTTCCCCCGGCTGGCGGTGGAGGGCTCCTCGCTGGAAGCCGATGAAGCTCTGGCCCTGGGGCTTTTTATCGAGCGGGGGGAGGAATTACGGCGCTTTATCCTGGGGGAAGGAAGGGACCCGGTGAACAAGGGAAGCCCCGCCGGCGCCGAACAGCCGCGCCCGGCGGGCCGGGCCGCTCTGACGGCCCTGGCGGCGGCGGCGCCGGACTGTTCCTCCCTGGCCAAGGAAGTGTTCCATGTCATAGACCGGAACGGCGCGGTACGGGACCTGCCGGAAATCAAACGGATCCGCGCCCGGATCAAGGAACTGGGCCGGGAACTGGAACGTGTCGTCACCCGCTACACCATGGACGAAAGCACCCGGCGGATGCTCCAGTCTACCCTGCCATCCCAGCGGGACGGCCGGCTGGTACTGGCGGTAAAGGCCCGCTTCCGGGGCCGGTTCCGGGGAATTGTCCATGAGATGTCCGCCACGGGACAGACGGCCTTTGTGGAGCCCGGGGAATCGGTGGAGGGAAACAACCGGCTGCTTGAGGAGCGGGCGGCGCTGGAACGGGAGATCCGCCGGGTTTTGCGGGAACTTACCGGGGTCCTGGCCCGGCGGCGGATGGAACTGGAGGACTTCCACCGGACCCTGATCCGCCTGGAGGTTGTCCGGGCCAAGGCCCGATATTCCCTGGAAACCGGGGGCCGCTTTGCCCGGGAGGGGGAAGCCCCGGCGCTGAAACAGGCCCGCCACCCCCTGCTGGCCGCCCCCTGCCCCATCGACTTTACCATGGGCCGGGCCCGGATGGTGATCATCACCGGACCCAACACCGGGGGAAAAACCGCGGCCCTGAAGACCATCGGCCTCTTCGCCCTGATGAACCAGGCGGGCCTGGCCCTGCCCGCGGCGGAGGCGGTTTTGCCGGTGTTCGACGCCGTCTACGCCGACATTGGGGATGAACAGTCCCTCACCCAGTCCCTTTCCACCTTTTCCGCCCACATTACCGGCATCGCGGGAATCATCGCCGAGGCCACGGCCAACTCCCTGGTCCTGCTGGACGAACTGGGTTCCGGTACCGACCCCGAGGAGGGCGGCGCCATCGCCATGGCGGCGCTGGATCACTTCATCGAAACAAAAAGCACCGTGGTCCTGACCACCCACCACGGAACGCTGAAAAACTACGGCTACAGCCGGACGGGGGTGGAGAACGCCTCGGTGGAGTTCGACCGCCAAACCCTTTCCCCCACCTACAAGATCACCATGGGAACCCCCGGGGAAAGCCGGGCCCTGGACATCGCCGCCCGGAACGGGTTCCCCCCGGCGCTGGTGGAGCGGGCCAGGGGCTACCTGCGCGAGGAACGGCCCAATGTGTCCGTCCTCATCGCGGGGCTCACGGAAAAGCGCCGGGACCTGGAACAGGCCGCCCGGGCCGCCCAGGAAGAGGAGGAGCGGCTCCGGGAAGAGCGGCGGCGGATGGAACTCAGGGAACGCGGCCTCCGCGAGCGGGAGCGCCGGCTTAAGGAAGAGGGGGCCCTTGAATTCCGCCGCCTGCTTTCGGAAAGCCGGAAGACCCTGGAAAACCTGGTTCGGGAAGTCCGGGAGGGGGAATTGAGCCGGGAAAAGACGGTGAAGGTCAAGGAATTCCTTAAAAAGCTGGAGGGCGATTCCCTCGCGCTGGAGGCCTCCCTGGACGCCGAGGGGGCCGCCCCGGAGCGGCCCCCGGCGGAGGACGGCGGCCCCCCGGCGGAACGGAAAGCCCTGTCGCCGGGAATGGACGTGCTGGCCGGTCCTTCCCGCCGCCGGGGAACGCTGATCCGCCGGGACAAGCGGGGGTTCTGGATCGTGGAGACCGGTTCGGTCAAGGCCCGCCTTCCCGAGGGGGAACTGATCCCCGCCCCCGGGGACGGCCGCCGCCCCTCCCCGGAAACCGCCCCCCTCATCGCCCCGCCGGACCTGGCCCCCCTGGAGGTAAAGCCGGAACTCAACCTCCTGGGCCTGCGCCTGGAGGAAGCCCTGGAAGCCCTGCGCCGCCAGATAGACGGGGCGGTCCTGGCGGGACTAAGGGAATTCGCCGTTATCCACGGCACCGGAAGCGGCGTTTTACAAAAGGGCGTCCAGGACTACCTGCGGGAGGACCCCGCGGTGGAGGAATACCGTTTTTCCCGGCCCGAACAGGGGGGCTTTGGCCGCACCGAGGTGGTGTTAAAGGGGTAGGAACCCCCGGCGGCGAAACCGGCGCGCCCGCGGGGCCGCCGCTACCGGACCACCAGGTTCACCAGCTTGTCGGGCACGGAAATCACCTTGACCACCGTTTTACCCTCAAGCCACTTTTGTACCCCCGGCAGGGCCCGGGCGGCGGCCTCAAGCGTTTCCCGGGGGGTCCCCGCGGGGACGGTAAAGGTTTCCCGCACCTTGCCGTTCACCTGGACCACCACGGTAACCTCGGTTTCCGCGCACAGGGCCTCGTCCCATTCAGGCCAGGCCGCCCTGGCCGCGGGCGGGGCGCGCCCCAGCCTTTCCCACAACTCCTCCCCCAGGTGGGGGGCGTAGCAGCTGAGCATGATCACCAGGGGCTCCCACAGGGAAGGGGCGATCTCCGGCAGTTTCGCCAGCTCGTTGGAGTAGATCATCATCGCCGATATGGCGGTGTTAAAGTTCAGCCCCGCGGTATCGCCACTCACCTTCTTGATGGTCCGGTGAAGCAGGCGGAGAACCCCCTCGGGGACCGCGGGGCCCTCCCCGCCCCCGGGACCGCCCCGGACCTTCCCCGCCAGGGTCCAGACCCGCTCCAGGAACCGGGACACCCCAACCAGCCCCGCCGTATTCCAGGGCTTGCTCACCTCCAGGGGGCCCATGAACATCTCGTAGACCCGCAGGGAATCGGCGCCGTAGTCCCGGACTATCTCGTCGGGGTTGATCACATTCTTGAGGCTCTTGGACATCTTGGCGATCACCTCCGTTACCTCCTCGCCCCCGGCCTTTTCCACCATCCGGCCCCCGGGCCGCTTTTCCACCTGATCCGCGGGGACCAGGGTCTTGTCCTTCCGCTGGTACGCGAAGCTGGTGATCATCCCCTGGTTAACCAGCCGTTGAAAGGGCTCCTTGGTGTTCACCAGGCCGCAGTCGTAGAGGACCTTGTGCCAGAACCGGGCGTAGAGCAGGTGGAGGACGGCGTGCTCCACCCCCCCCACATAGAGGTCCACCGGGGCCCAGTAGTCAATCTTGTCCCGCCCCGCGAAGGCCCCGGCGTTTCCGGGGTCCAGGTAGCGGAGGTAGTACCAGCAGGAACCCGCCCACTGGGGCATGGTGTTGGTTTCCCGCCGGGCCGGGCCGCCGCAGCGGGGACAGGGGGTGTTAACCCAGTCCTCCATGGCCGCCAGGGGGGATTCCCCCGTGCCGGTGGGGGCGTAGGACCGGGCCGGGGGCAGTACCAGGGGCAGGTCCTCCTCCCCCAGGGGGACAACCCCGCACCGCTCGCAGTGGACCAGGGGAATGGGCTCCCCCCAGTAACGCTGGCGGCTGAAGATCCAGTCCCGGAGCTTGTACTGGACCGCCCGCTTCCCCAGGCCCCGCTCCTCAAGCCAGGCGATCATCGCCCCGACAGCCTCCGGGGTGGGTTTGCCGTTGAGGAACTCCGAATTGACCGCCCAGCCTTCCGCCGTGGTACAGGCCGCCGGTCCCCCGGGGCCGTCCTCCGCCCCCCCGGCGGGGTCCTCCGCCACCACCCGGATGATGGGCAGGGAAAAGACCTGGGCGAACTCCCAGTCCCGCTCGTCGTGGGCGGGCACCGCCATGATCGCCCCCGTCCCGTAGGAGGCCAGCACATAGTCGGCAATCCAGATGGGGATCGCCCGGCGGTTCACGGGGTTCACCGCGTAGGCGCCGGAAAAAACGCCGGTCTTTTCCTTGGCCAGATCGGTCCGTTCCAGGTCGCTCTTCTTCGCCGCGGCCTCCACGTAGGCGGCCACGGCGTCCCGCTGGTCCCCGGTGGTGATCGCCCCCACCAGGGGATGTTCCGGGGCCAGGACCATGTAGGTGGCCCCAAAGAGGGTGTCCGGCCGGGTGGTGTAGATCTCCAGGGTTTCGCCGCGGCCCTCGACGGCGAAGACCACCACCGCCCCCTGGGAACGGCCAATCCAGTTCCGCTGCATCTGCTTCACCGGTTCCGGCCAGTCCAGGCCCTCCAGGTCCTCCAGGAGGCGTTCCGCGTAGGCGGTGATCTTGAGAATCCACTGGCGGACGGGACGGCGGATCACCCTGGTTTTGCACCGCTCGCAGAGGCCCTCCACCACTTCCTCGTTGGCCAGCCCCGTTTTGCAGGAGGGGCACCAATTGATGGGGCTTTCCGCCTCATAGGCCAGGCCCCGGCGGAACAATTGGAGGAAGATCCACTGGGTCCAGCGGTAGTACTCCTCCCCGGAGGTGGCCACCTCCCGGTCCCAGTCGTAGGAAAAGCCCAGGGCCTTGATCTGCCGCCTAAAGTGGCCGATGTTTTCCGCGGTGGTTACCGCGGGGTGGATTCCCTTTTTGATGGCGTAGTTTTCCGCGGGGAGGCCGAAGGAATCGAAGCCCATGGGGTGCAGCACGTTGTACCCCTTCATCCGCAGGTAGCGGCAGTAGATATCCGTCGCGGTGTAGCCTTCGGGATGGCCCACGTGGAGGCCCTGCGCGGAGGGATAGGGGAACATATCCAGCACGTACCGCCGTTTTTCTTTGGGAACGGCCGGGTCCTCGACGGCCCGGAAGGTCTTGTGATCTTCCCAGTACCGCTGCCACTTGGGTTCGATGGTCTGAAAGGGATATCCGGGCATGACGCGCCTCCTTAGGGGACGACCGCGGAAAAGAGCGGACACCAGGGGCCGTAGCCGGATTTACCGTTGTGAAGGCGGATACAGAACCACGCGGTTTTGCCCGAGGAGCCTACGGGGAAGTTGATGAGGTCCGTCCGGCGGCGGGTGTCGATAACCTGGGGAAGCGCCAGCGGGTCCCCCGGGGGGCCGGCAAGCTCCGCGCCCGCGGGGGCTATCCCCGGGGGCGGGAGGAGGCCCCACCGGAGCTGCTTGCTCACGTCCGTGTGGGCGTCCGCCAGATGCTCGGTGCCCTCCGCGTACTTGTACGCGAGGATCAGCATATCCGTGCCGGACCGCCGGATCTCGGCGGTTACCTGGGCCCGGGGATCGCCCCGGGGGGTCCGGGTGGCGTCGGGGATGCTGAGGAGCAGCGAGGGGTAGTCCTCCGCGATGAGGGGGGGGGTCTTGAAGTACCGGTCCTTGATGAACCGCAGGTAGGCCGCGAGGTCGCCGAAGATCCGGTTGGCCTCGGCGGTGATCACCGAGGTGCGGTCCGGGGAGGTGAGCTGGGCCAGGACGGTGTCCGCGGCGAGGATGAGGGGCTGGAGGTCGTCGATGACGGTCTGGGGGATTCCCCAGGCGCTTTTTTTGGCGTTGAGGACGGTAAGCCAGACCTTGGCCATGTTGAGTTGTCCCACCCGGGCGTGGGGGAGCCAGTCTTTTACCATTGTCATGGGGGGTTGATCTCCTTTCGTGTCTAAGATTGTTCCAGTATAGGGGAAACGCGGCCCTTTGGATAGTCCCCGCGGGGCGGGGAGGCTTTTCCCCGTTATCCGCGTACTCCCCCGGACGGCGCGGGGGCTCCCCCGGACGGCGCGGGGGCTCCCCCGGACGGCGCGGGGGCTCCCCCGCATGGCGCGGGGGATCCCCTGTACGGCGCGGGGGATCCCCTGAGCGGCGCGGGGGATCCCCCGCATGGCGCGGGGGATCCCCTGAGTGGCGCGGGGGATCCCCTGAGCGGCGCGGGGGATCCCCTGAGTGGCGCGGGGGATCCTCTGTACGGCGCGGGGGATCCCCTGAGCGGCGCGGGGGATCCCCTGTATGGCGCGGGGGATCTTCTGTGCGGCGCGGGGGCTCCCCCGCGGGACGCGTCCGCCTGAACGGGGGGCGGGGCGTCCTCCGGGCGGGGTGGTTTGGCTGAGGATCGGCGGCGTCCTTGCCGCCCTCCTTTTAACGGGGGGCTAGGTCCCGGGGGTGTACCGCAGGACGGGGTTTCGGGCGGCGGCGGTTTCGTCGAGTCTTCCCACCGGGGTGTGGTGGGGCGCCTCCTTGA
>JAIRPD010000012.1 GCA_031257195.1 Treponema sp.
AGCGGGGTTCCACCCCGAAAGGCAATAAAAACAAACACTTGTCGAGTAATATCGAGAAATCAACATCGCCGGTATTTGCTAATTTTAGCAGTGCCGCAAGGTCATGCGTCTTGGGGAATTCTATACCCTTAAAAACAAGAAAGCCTTTAAGATATTTTTCCGCCGCCTGCTGACAATGAAAACATATAATAGACTTGTTTAAGAACCCGGTTGGTTCTTAAACAAGTCCCGCAGAATTTGCGGTTTTTCAGGGAAAATCCGCAAATTCTGCCATTTTTCAGCGGAAGTTGTTCAATAACTGAAGTTATTGAACAACTCTAATATTATCAGGCCGCGGATGGCGCATTGTCAAAAGATACTCCGCGGCGCGTAAATCCCCATCCGCGAGATCGAACAGGTCTTTTGTTTCTTCGGTTTTATCCATACAACTTTATTCCTTTTTTTGACACATCTTTTTCTACTGTCGCAAATCCGGTTGAACGGTAAAGAAACTGCCGTTTTTTTTCTCCCAAAAGATCAATAGGTGTTTTTTGTGCGGGATACATTGCCGCCCGCGCCGCGACTATCGCATCTAATTCCCGCATCTGCATATCGTCCTTAAATACGATATACAAATCTATATCGGAATCTTTGCCGGGCGTTCCATAGGCATACGAGCCAAAAAGATAAATCGTTTCCACCGGAACCGTATCAACAATGATTTTTGTGATGGCGTCCAATTCCGGTTTTATGCTGGTTATATCATTACACATTCCCTACCCCTCCAAAATCCTGTCCAGCAGGCCCCGGGTCTCCGCTTCCAGCGCCTTAATGACGTTGCGGTATTCGCCCCGGCGGTAAATGTCCCGCAGGCAGTCATCGGCTATATTCCAGATGAAGTTGGCTATCTGGTTATGGGTCTGATGGTCCATGGGTTGATTTTTAGTATACCGGGAGCCATGGGCAGGGGCAAGGGGAACGGTTTTGAAAATGGTATACCGCCTTTTCATAGTCCGTGTTTGATTTGCAGACAGGCCGCCGCTATTTCCAGGGGTTGTAGAAACGGCTGCCGTCGCGGAAGCTCACCCAGAGGCCCAGGATGAAGAGGAGGAAGGCGATGATAAGCGCCGCCCGGTCCAGGGCGCGGAAGGGCCGCCCGGAGTACCAGGTCCGTTTTTTGTGCTTGCCGAAACCCCGGAGTTCCATGGCCCGGCTGATGGTGTCGATCCGGTCCAGGGAGGAGAAGATCAGGGGCAGGAGGATCCGGGCCGCGCCCTTGAGGCGCTTGAGCGGGGAAGCCTTCCGGGAAAGCTCAAGCCCCCGGGCCTGCTGGGCCTGGGAAATGTTCTCGTAATCCCGCTGGATGTCGGGGATGTAGCGCAGGGCCAGGCTTACCGCGTAGGCCGCGGTGTAGGGCAGCCCTATGCGGTTGAGGGAGGCGGCGAATTCACTGGGATGGGTGGTAACGATCAGGAGCACCGCCGCGGGGATGATGGAAAGGTACTTGAGGAGGACGTTGAACTCGTAGAAAAGCTGTTCCGCGGTCAGGCTGTAGCGGCCTTTGCCCTCCAAAAGCACGTGGCGGGTCCCGTAGATCGCCGTCCCCTGTTCCGGGGCGAAGAGGTAGATCGCCAAAAGGTTGAGGAAGAGGAAAAAGAAGATCATCTTGAAGATAAACGAAACCTCCCGGAACCGGACCCGGGAGATGATGAAAAGGAGGATCCCCAGAATAGCCATGGCCCCCATGACCCTGGCGTCGTAGCCCGCCATCACCAGGACCGACCAGAGGATGAAGACCCCCAGCTTCGCCGCCCCGGTCAGGGCGTGCAGCGGCGAGGGCCGTTCCACATAGGCCAGCATGAAACGGCTCATGGGCGGGCCCCTTCCCGGCGGGAACGGTCCCGGCGGATAAAGCCCTCGGCGAAGGCGCGGGGTTCAAGCCCGGCCCGGACCGCCAGATCGTAGAGGCTGGTCCGTTTCAAGGCCGCCGCCCTGGTCAGGGCCTCATCGGAGAGGATCGACGCGGGGCTGCCGCCGGCCAGAAACCGCCCTGGGCCGCCCTCCGCCGCCGGGGCCAGGACCAGGGCCCGGTCCGAATATTCCAGCATCAGGTGCATGTCGTGGGTAATCATCAGCAGGGTCTGTCCCCCCTCCCGGTTGAGCCGCCGGAGGAATTCCATAAATTCCGTATAGTGCCGGAAGTCCTGGCCTGCGGTGGGTTCGTCCAGGATCAGCAGGGAGGGGCCCAGGACCAGGATCGCGGCAATCGTGAGCCGTTTCTTCTGGCCGTAGCTCAGGGCGTTCACGGGCCAGCCCCGGAAGGGGTAGAGGCCGCAGACCTTGAGGGTCTCGTGGACCTTTTCCCGGATTTCCCCCTCCGGCAAACCCCGGCTCCGCAGCCCCAGGGCGGTCTCGTCGTAAACCAGGGGCAGGGAGATCATCTGGTTGGGGTTCTGCATCACATAGCCGATAAAGTCCGCCCTTTCTTTGATGGAGAGCCCCCCCAGGTCCCGGCCTTCCAGGAGGAGCCTTCCCGCGCCGGGGCGGATAAAACCGCAGATGAGCTTGGCCAGGGTGGACTTCCCCGCCCCGTTCCGCCCCACCAGGCTCAGCGATTCCCCCCGGCGGATGGCGAAGGAAAGGTTCTCCAGCGCCGGGACCGGGGCTTCGGGGTAGCTGAAACAGAGCCCCTCCGCCTCCAGGACCGGCGGCCCTTCCCTCGGGGCGGCCTCTTCAGCCTCCAGCCCCCCCGCCCAGGCCGCCAGGAGCCGGGGCTCGAAGCGGACCGTCCCGGCGCTCTCCGGCTCCGAGGCGGCGGTGACGGGAATCCCGGCGGAACGGAGGGCGCGGAGGTAGAGGGGTTCCCGGATGCCGGTTTTTATCAGAATATCCGAGGCCAGAAGCTCCGCCGGGGGCAGGTCCGCGATGATCCGCCCCTCGTCCATCACCACGATCCGGTCCAGGGGCCGGTGCAGCACATCCTCCAGCCGGTGTTCCACGATGATGATCGTCTTTCCGGTTTCCCCGTGAAGCCGGTGGATCAGCTCCACCGCCTCTTTCCCGGCGGCGGGATCAAGGCTGGCCAGGGGCTCGTCAAAAAGGAGAATTTCCACCTGGTCCATCAGGAGCCCCGCCAGGGAAACCCGCTGTTTCTGCCCCCCGGAAAGGTCCTTGGGAGACTGGGCCAGATAGGCCTCCATCCCCGTAAGCCGGGCCGCTTCGGGAACCCGGCGGCGCATCTCCTCCGGGTCCATGCGGTCGTTTTCCGCTGAAAAGGCGATGTCTTCCCCGGCGCTGAGGCCCACGAACTGGCCGTCCGTATCCTGCAGCAGGGTCCCCACCTTTTTCGAGAGGGCGAATATGCCGAGCTTGAAGGGGTCTTCCCCCAGCACCGCCAGGGAACCTTCCGCACTGCCCTTGAAGGCGTGGGGGATGAGGCCGTTGAGGCAATAGGCCAGGGTGGACTTTCCCGACCCCGAGGGGCCCAGGATCAGGACCTTTTCCCCCCTCGGGACGCTTAAATTGATGTCCCGCAGAGTCGGCTCCGTCTGGGCCCGGTAACGGAAGGAGAAATTTTTGAAACAGAGGGCCGGCTCCAGAGCCGCCGGAAACGCGGGCGGATACTCCCCCGGCGGCCCGGCGGCGGGAAACCGCATCAGTCCTCTTTCTTGAGGCTTTCCGCCTTGGTCTTGGTCTTGGAATACCCGAAGGCCAGGATGGAACCCAGGATCAGCACCACCCCCGCGTTCATGGCGGCGGCCGCTATCCCCTGGAGGAAGACCTTGTCCGCCGGTTCCTGGTAGATCAGGATGTCCAGAACCGGGGCTATGCCGGTCCAGACCAGGGCGTTGGCCAGAATCTGAACCAGGTTGAAGATCAGGCAGTTCTTGATGCCGAATTCGCCCTCGTCAATCCGGTAGAGCTTCCAGAAGAGGCCGATCAAAAGCCCGTAAACCGCATCGGCGATGATCCAGCTCCACCAGGGGGCGCCCCAGGTCAGGTCTACCAGGGTGTGACCGATAAAGCCGATGAGAAGCCCCGCGAGGGGGCCGAAGATCGCCGCGAAGATACTCAGCGCCGCGATCCCCAGGTTCAGATTCGTGTTGGGCACCCCCGAGGGGAGCGCCACAAAACGCATCAGCACGAAGAAAAGAGCCGCGCCGACTCCAACCGCCACCACAGTCCGTACGGACACCGGTTTTTTTGCCATGATAACCTCCTAAAAAGCTATACCAGTATAACCCCATACCGGTATTTAATCCACAGAAATCATCCATACCCCAGGGCGGCGGCTGGATTTCTCCGGCCCCCCTGGTTATGGGTCTGATGGTCCATATGTTGATTTTTAGTATACCGGGAACCAGGGACACGGGCAGGGGCTTTCGCATAATGCAAGATTGGGAAAGTGTGTATAGTCGAAAACAATGAAAACGCAGGTAAGCGCGGATAGTGTTTTGAAGAGAGGCGTAACGCTTTGCGTTATCCCGCAGCCGGTGTTTCATATTTGCCGGCGCTTCTCGATTGGATTGTAATCAGGCGAGTATGGCGGCAGAAACAGCAGTTGTACCTGAAACTTATCCGCACGTTCTTTAAGGATATTCTTCCGGTGAAATCGCCGCAAAGCAGCGCTGATTTATGCCCGGCTGCCTAAATCAGCAGTTCCATAGGTAAACGAGATCGTCGTAATATCATCGGACTGTTCAGCGCCGGAAACAAATTCCGCCAACTGCGCGCGAATTGCCGCGTCAAACACTTCCGGTCTCAGATCGATGTATCTGTTCGCGGCTTCCAGAAATCTATCGTTACCCCATTCCCTGTTTTCCATGTTCATGGCTTCGTTAATGCCGTCGGTATACAAATAAAGCCTGTCCCCGGGATTTAATTTCATTGAACACTGCCGGTACACGCTGGTTTCCATCATGCCGGGGGGAAGCCCTTTTTTCAGTTTCATAAATTGATACCCCCCGCCCGATATGGAGACGAGCGGCGGGTTATGTCCCGCGTTGGCGTAAATCATTTCGCCGGAAACAAGATTAATGGAACAAATCAACACGGTAACAAACATGCAGCGGGGGTTGTTTTCACAGAGCAGCTTGTTGACCGCCGAGAGCGTACCGGCGGGATCGTTGCTCTGAAGCATCTGCTGCTTGATAAGCGTCTTGGCGATAACCATAAAAAGGGAAGCCGGCACCCCTTTCCCGCTTACATCGGCGATAACAAGGGCCAGCTTTGTTTCTTTTTTGTCAAGATAAAAAAAATCATAAAAATCGCCGCCGACCTCTTTTGCCGGAACCATTTTTGCAAAAACAGAAAAGTATTCATTGCCCGAAAATTTGGGAAAAATCGCGGGCAGCATATTGTTCTGGATTTTCGCCGCGATATTAAGCTCACTGTTGATGCGTTCTTTTTCAACGGTCACTTTTTCTATATTCAGAATATAGCCCTTCAGGTCGCCGGTCATTTTGTTAAATGCCTTTCCCAGTTCCGCCACTTCATCGCTGCCGTTAACGGGAATTTGAACATCAAGCGCGCCTTCCCCGATTTTTCGCACATTGCGGGAAAGCGCTTCGATGGGACGGGTGATGGCCAAAGACAGGGTGTATGAAAAAGCGACGATGAAAATCGCCGCGACCGCGAATATGACAATAAAGCGCATGACGGCGCTGAAAAGAGTTTTTTTGATATAGTCCTGCGCCTCAAGCGTAAATGCGTCGATTTTTGCCTGTGTCCGCTCTGAGGGCGCGATAATTTCCTGAACCGGTACCATAACGCAGAATTTCCAGTCTGTCTCCACAAGCGGCGCGGAAAACAAATAGTATTCTTCCCCGCCGGTTTCAACTATCGCCGCGCCATAAATATTGTCTGCCATATCAAGGATCGCCCTCCGCCATGAACCCTCCGCGTTTTCCAGCGGATTCATGTTAAAGCCCGGCTCCTTGTAGCGGGGATGGGCTATATATGTGCAGTTTTTGTCCAGTAAAAAAGCATAACTCCCTGTACCGGCCGGCAGGGCAAGTATATTTTCAATAATAACATCGGGGGAAATATTGGTTGCTACAACGCCCGCATCAACGCCCGCGCCGTTTTTGAACGCTACCGCGCAGGTAACAAGAAGCCTTCCATAGTAATCAACATGGGTATTAAGCCATATAGCCCTGCCCTGGCTGTTCATGGCTGCGGTATACCACGGCCGCATGCGGGGATCGTAGGCGCTGTCATACAAATTTGATTCGGAATACCGGAAAAAAATACCGCTTTCGGTTCCCATGTATATATTATCCAATAAGGAGTTCGCCTCAAGAATGCTTGCAAGCCCAAACTCGGCGCTGGAAATCAGGCGCAATTCCTGGCGTATGTCCGCCGT
>JAIRPD010000047.1 GCA_031257195.1 Treponema sp.
CTTTTGGGGGCGGCCCCGGGGAAAGGACGGCCGCCCTCAACCGCCGGCCCCCGTCCGTGAGGGCGCGGCCCCCATTCCCCCGGGCAAGGCCGCTGTTCCAGGGGATACGACCGCTATCCCGTGGGATAAGGACGTTATCCCGAGGGATAAGATCGTTATCCCAAAGGATAAGAACGCTATCCCGTGGGATAAGACTGTTATCCCAAGGGATAAGACCCTTATCCCAGGGGATAAGACCGTTATCCCGTGGGATAAGAACGCTATCCCGTGGGATAAGACCGTTATCCCTAGGGATAAGGACGTTATCCCGAAGGATAAGACCGTTATCACCACGGATAAGGCCCGTATCCCCGGGGACAGGGGCGATCCCCCCGGGGCGGCGGCGCTTCCGGCGGCGTCCGTCCCGGGGGTTCGTAAAAAACTTGCCTTTCCGGCGGGGCTGTGGTATCCTGGGGAAAACACCCAGGAGGCATACCATGTCGAGTTATATCCCCGCCAAAGAGGGAGACTTTGTAAGCTGGAGCGCCAACCTGCTGGCCGTGGCCAGGGCGCGTAAGGACGAGTGGAAGCTGGAGGAGGCCCCGCTGGCGGAGCTGGAAAGCCTCTTCGCCGAGGTCAAGGCCCTGCACGAAATCTGCCAAACCGCGGCGTACACCAAGCTGGATATGCGGGCCAAAAACGAAAAGAAGGGCCTTTTGAAACGGCGGCTGGAGGTGTATGTGCGGAACAACCTCCAGAACAACGACGCCATGACCGATACCGGGCGGGAGGCGCTGCGGATACCTATCCACGACCGGAACCCCACCCCCCGGCCCGCCCCGGACCGGGCGCCGGAGATGGAAACGGAAACGCCCCTGCCCCGGAGGGTGCGGATCAAGTTCAAGGACGCGAATTCCCCCCGGTGGGGAAAGCCCCGGGGAGCCCATGGCCTGGAGTGCCGGTGGCTTATCGCCGAGGCCCCGCCCGCCCGGATTGAGGACCTGGTCCATTCGGAGTTCGCCACCCGCAGTCCCCTGGATTTGAACTTTGAGGAAGACCGGCGGGGGCGGCGGATATACTTCGCCCTCCGCTGGGAAGCGGGGAGCGGCAAGAAAGGGCCGTGGAGTGAGATCTTTTCCGCGATCATTCCATGATCGCGGAGAAGATCCGGGGCTTTGCCCCGGGTGGTCCTACCGCGCCCGCCGCTCAGGCTAAAGCCTTCCCGCGGTTTCCGGCGGACAGCGGCGGCCGCCGGGGCCGCGCCGCGCCGAATGAAGGGGCCGGCGCGCGTGCGCGCGCGGTTGACGGGCGGGAGTGAGATCTTTTCCGCGATCATCCCATGACGAGCCGCTCTGGGGACGCCGCCGGGTACGGTTTGACCGCGCGCGGCGGCGGCGCCCCCGGGAGACGGCGTCTTCCCGGGGAGCGGAGCGCCCCGGTCCTACTTAACGGCGTCAAAGCCCCGCTTCAGATCCGCCAGGATGTCGTCGATATGCTCTATCCCCACGGAAAGCCGCACGGTGTTGGGCTTGATCCCCGATTGCAGGAGTTCCGCCTCGCTCATCTGGCTGTGGGTGGTGCTGGCGGGGTGGATCACCAGGGACTTCACGTCCGCCACATTGGCCAGGAGGGAGTGGAGTTCCAGCTTCTCCGTAAAGAGCTTGGCCTTGTCCGGGCCGCCCTTGATCTCGAAGGTAAAGATGGACCCCCCGCCCCGGGGGAAGTACTTCCGGTAGAGGCCGTTGTCCCGGTGGCTGGGAAGGGAGGGGTGGTTCACGGCTTCCACCTGGGGGTGGCCCGTGAGGAATTCCACCACCGCCAGGGCGTTGGACAGGTGCCGCTCCACCCGAAGGGAGAGGGTTTCCAGCCCCTGGATGAAGAGGAAGGCGTTGAAGGGCGAAAGGGCGGACCCCGTGTCCCGGAGCAGGGTGGTCCGGGCCTTGATGATGTAGGCCAGGTTTCCCGCCGCCTGGGTAAAGACCGCGCCGTGGTAGCTGGGGTTGGGCTGGGAAAGGCCGGGGAACCTGCCGCCCGCCGCCCAGTCGAATTTGCCGCCGTCCACGATGACGCCCCCCAGGCTGGTGCCGTGGCCGCCGATGAACTTGGTGGCCGAGTGGACCACCAGGTCCGCGCCGTGTTCGATGGGCCGCAGCAGGTAGGGGGTGGCGAAGGTGTTGTCCACGATAACCGGGAGGCCCCGCTGGTGGGCGATCTTCGCCACCGCCTCAATGTCCACCACGGTGGAGTTGGGGTTTCCCAGGGTCTCAAAAAAGATCGCCTTGGTGTTGGGTTTGAGGGCCTTCTCAAAGTTTTCCGGCTTCGAGCCGTCCACAAAGGTGGTTTCCACCCCCAGGTCCTTGAAGGTGTGGGCGAAAAGGTTGTAGGTGCCGCCGTAAATCTGGGTGTCGCTGACGATATGGTCCCCGGCCCGGGTAATGTTCTGGATGGCGTAGGTGGTGGCCGCCGCCCCCGAGGCCAGGGCCAGGGCCGCCGCGCCCCCTTCCAGGGCGGCGATCCGCTTTTCGAACACGTCCCAGGTGGGATTCATCAGCCGGGTGTAGATGTTTCCCGCCTCGGCCAGGGCAAAGCGGTCCGCCGCGGATTTGGAACTGGGAAACACGTAGCTGGTGGTCTGGTAGATGGGCACCGCCCGGGCGTCGGTGGCGGGATCCGGTTTCTCCTGGCCCACGTGGACCTGGAGGGTTTCAAAGTGATAGTTTGCCATAATGCGCTCCTTCATAATCGCCGGGTTAGCGGCGAGTTTCTTAGTATTCACACTGAAATACTAGGAAATAATAGGCGGTTTTGTTTTTTTCTGTCAAGGGGGCCGGGGGGATTAGGCCGGGTCCGGATAGGTCCAGGAGTAGTCCGCGGACAGTTCCCCCAGATCGTAGGGGGTTTCCTGGTAGACAAAGTTAAGCCAGTTGGAAAAGAAGAGGTGGGCGTGGGCCCGCCAGCGGACTACCGGGGTTTGGGCGGGGTCATCCCCGGGGTAGTAGTTCCGGGGGGGCTCTATGGGGAGCCCCCGGGAAAGGTCCCGGCGGTACTCCCGGTCCAGGGTCAGGGGATCGTACTCCAGGTGGCCGGTAACGTAAATCTCCCGGCAGTTCCGGGCGGAGGCGATGAAGAGGCCCGTTTCCTCCGTTTCCGACCCAATGGTCAGCGACGGGCAGGCCCGGGCCGCTTTCCGGTCGCTTTCCGTGTGCCGGGACTGGGGGGCGAGGAATTCATCGTCAAAGCCCCGGAAGAGGGGCCTGCGGCGCTCTCCCTCGGTGAGGTCGTGGGGGAAGACGCCGAAGAGCTTTTTCGCCAGGGGGACCTTGCCGATCCCGTAACGCCGGTACAGCCCCGCCTGGGCGCCCCAGCAGATGTGGAGGGTGGAAAACACGTTGGCCGCCGAGTAGTCGATCACCCGGGCCAGCTCGTCCCAGTAGTCCACCTCCTCAAAGTCCAGGGTTTCCACCGGAGCCCCGGTGATGATAAGGCCGTCAAACCGTTCGTGCAGGACCTTGCCCGCCCCGACGTAGAATTTTTCCAGGTGCCCCGGCGGGGCGTTCTTTGACTCGTGGCTGCCCATGTGGAGGAGGGTGAGGTCCACCTGCAGGGGGGTATTTCCCAGAAGGCGGAGGAGCTGTATCTCCGTGTCGATGGTGGTGGGCATAAGGTTGACAATCGCGACCTTCAGGGGCCGGATATCCTGGTGGGCCGCCCGGTCGCCGGTGATGACAAAGACATTTTCCCTTCCCAGGGCCTCACCCGCCGGGAGATCCTTCGGTACTCGTATGGGCATGGTTTACCTTGGGCGTTAGTTCATGGTAAGTACCGAAGGATCGTAGTCCTCCGGCGGCGTAAAGCCCAGCAGTTCCAGACAGGTGGCGGCGATGGAACTGATCCCCAGCCCCTCTTTCAGCGCCCCCCCGCCCCGCTTATATTCGCCCTGATACCCCGGATCGTGGATCACGCAGGGCACGGGGTTAAGGCTGTGGCTGGTCTTGGCCTTGGGGGTTCCATCGGTTTTGAGGGACACGGCGCCGGTTTTTTTGTCGTGCTCGTACATGTCGTCGGAGTTACCGTGGTCCGCGGTGATCACCAGCACCGCCCCGGCCTCGTCCACGGCCTTGCGGATCCGCCCCAGCTGGAGGTCCATGGCTTCCATGGAACAGATCACCGCCTGGTATACCCCGGTATGGCCCACCATGTCCCCGTTGGGGAAATTGAGCCGGATAAAGTCGTACCCCCCGGAGCCGATAGCCTCGATAACCCGGTCGGCGATGGCGGCGCACTTCATCCAGGGCCGCTGCTCAAAGGGAACCACGTCGCTCTTGATCTCCTCGTAGTCCTCCAGCTGTTCGTCGAATTTGCCCGTCCGGTTGCCGTTGAAGAAGTAGGTTACGTGGCCGTATTTTTGAGTCTCGGAGATCGCCAGGGTCCGGACGCCGCTGGCGGCCAGGTATTCCCCCATGGTCCGGTCTATGGCCGGGGGACTTACCAGGTAGCGCTTGGGTACGTGGGTGTCCCCGTCGTATTCCATCATCCCCGCGTAGGTAACCCTGGGCCGCCGGCCCCGGTCAAACGCGCCAAAGGCCTCTTCCTCAAAGGCGGCGGTTATCTCCAGGGACCGGTCCCCCCTAAAGTTAAAGTACACCACCGAATCCCCGTCCTCTATGGTACCCGCGGGCTTGCCGCCGTCATCGACAACGACGAATTCTTTGAGGTCCTGATCGATGATGCCGGGAATTTCCTTCCGGTAGGTTTCCACCGCCTCCCGGGCGCTCCTGAAAGCCCGGGCCTTTCCATGGACATGGGTTTCCCAGCCCCGGCGGACCATCTCCCAATCCGCCCCGTAGCGGTCCATGGTAATCCACATCCGGCCCCCGCCGGAACCAATTTTGGCGTCGAACTCCGGGCCGCTCTGCTCTTTAAGAAAAGCCTCAAAGGGGTCCAGGTATTCCAGGGCGCTGGTTTCCCCCACGTCCCGGCCGTCAAAGAGGACATGGACCCGTACCCGCCGGACCCCTTCATTTTTGGCCTGGAGGATCATCGCCTTGAGGTGATCCAGATGGCTGTGGACATTGCCGTCGCTGAAAAGGCCGATAAAGTGCAGGGTCGCGGGCCCGCGGGAAGCGCCGCCCCCGCCGTTTTTAAGGCCGGCGATAACCTCCCGCCAGGCCTGGCCCTGGAATATCGTCCCGCCGGCGATAGCCTGGGACACCAGGGCCGCCCCCTGGTTAAAGACCCGGCCGCAGCCCATGGCGTTGTGGCCCACCTCGCTGTTCCCCATATCATCGTCCGAGGGAAGGCCCACCGCCTTACCATGGGCCTTAAGTTTAGTGTGGGGGCTTACCGCCCGGACAGCGTTAAAGGCGTCCATTTTGGCGTCCGCCACCGCGTCCCCCTCTTTATATTTACCGTAGCCAACCCCGTCCATGATCACCAGAACCACCGGACCCTTGCGGCCCTTCCACCGGGGGTTTTTTTGTAAAGCGTTCATTTTAGATCTCCCTCCCTCATCATATAAAGAAATAGAAACTCTGTCCATTATACGTTATCCTGTATACCAATGGACATCTTCGGTTTTTTAAAGGACCTCCTGCGAAAAGGATTGCGCGCCCTGGCGGAACGGTTTTCCCTGGGGCCCAAAAAGCCCGCCTTTCCCCTGGGGGACCGGCTTTTGGCGGACGCCTTTCGTCTGGGACAGATCCCTTCCCCCACGGAACAGGAAAGGGAACGGGCCCTTTTCGCGGCCGCCCGGCTTCAGGCCCTGGAAATTCCCTACACCGTGGACGAGGCGGGAAACATCCTGGCCCGGCTTCAGGCCCTCAGGGAAGCGCCGGAAGACCTCTCCCCCGCCCCCCTTTTGGTTTTTACCCAGCTGGTATCCAAGCGGTGGAATTCCCTGGAAAGCCTGGGCAAGCTGGAACTGAGCCGCGCCCGGGGAGCGGGGCTGGCGGACGCCCTGGGTCCGGCGGCCCTCCTTTCCCTGGCCGAATCCTACACCCTGGGCCGGCTTTCCCTGGACCGGGACCTGCTGCTCTTCTTTTCCGCCCTTCACTTTGACGATCCCCAGAGCGGCGCCTTTACCCTTTTCATCACCGATCCTCCGCGCCGGCCCGCCGCCGCCATAGGGGTCCGGGGCTTTACCCTGGGTTTTTTTACCCGCCATACCCTGGGATCCCACCGGGTGGAGATCACCATGGCGGACGAGGAAAGGGCCGGGGAGGGCCCGGCGGTTTCCCGGGGAGGATCCAACGCCGTGGCCGCCGCCCTGGCCGCCGCCGTCCAGAACCTGGGGGAATTGGCCCTTTCCTTTGGGGAGGGCTTACGGCTGTATATCCGGCGCGTTGAGGCCCAAAGCGTTTTCAACCGGACCCCCTCGGAGGGAGTCCTGGAGGTGGACATTGAGTCCGCGGACAGGGACCTGCTGGACAAGGCCCTCCGGGGAATCGAGGATATGGTGGAACAGGGCCGGGCCGGCGGGGCCGGCGGCGATCAGGCCGGCGGCGGAAATCCCCGGGGGATCAAGGCCGCCTTCCGGGTGATCTCCTCCATTCCACCGGGGGATTTCTCCATCAGCGCGGGACTTGTCAACAGCCTGGTAAAGCTGATGGAAGAACTGAACATACAGCCGGAGGAAGAGGCCGAGCCTGACCCCTCGTCGCTTCTTTCCGCGGCGGGAATTCCCGCCCTGTCGGTGGGCCTGGCCTCCGGGAGGGCGGGGCTTAACCGGGACACGGTAGAAGTGGCCTCCGTGGAGACGGGCCGCCTCCTTGTGGAACGGCTTGTTACCCTGCTGGGGACCACCCCGGAAAGGAAAACCCATGGCTGAGGAACTGCTTAACAAAACCTGGCACTATTCGGTTTTTTCCGACATAAACCACCTGGTAGCCCTCAAGAAGAAAAAGAAACTCCGCATATCCCTGGCCTTTCCCACCCTGAACGAGGAGGCCACCATAGGAAAGGAAATCCTCATCGCCCGGACCGAACTAATGGACCGCTATCCCCTGCTGGACGAGATCGCCGTGATCGACTCCTCCTCCAGGGACAATACCAGGGAAGTGGCGGAGCGGTACGGCGCGAAGGTCTTTATCTCCAAGGATATTCTGCCCAAGTACGGGAGCTACCGGGGCAAAGGGGAAAACCTCTGGAAGAGCCTCTACGTCCTGCAGGGGGACATTATCGTCTGGGTAGACGCGGACATCTCCAACATTTCCCCCAAGTTTGTCTACGGCCTTTTAGGCCCCCTTTTAGAGGACCCCCGGATCGGCTATGTAAAGGCCTTTTACGAACGGCCCATCCGGTCCTCCGGGAACATCACCCCCTCCGGGGGAGGCCGGGTTACGGAAATCCTGGTACGGCCCCTCTTTTCCCTGTTCTTCCCCGCCCTGGCCCGTTTTATCCAGCCCCTGTCGGGGGAGTACGCGGGCCGCCGGACCCTCCTGGAGCGGCTGCCCTTTTCCGTGGGCTATGGGGTAGAGCTGGGCCACCTGATCGACATCCTGGAGATAGACGGCGCGGAAGCCCTGGCCCAGGTAGACCTGGACATGCGGATTCACCGCAACCAGAGTACCGAAGCCCTGGGAAAAATGGCCTACGGGATCCTTCAAACCTTCTTTGCCCGGGTGGAAAAGTACGGCAAAGCCCGGCTCCTCGCGGAACTGGGGGAACGCCACATCTCGCTGGAACGGAACGAGGCGGAACACCGGGTAGTTAAAACGGAGATCTCCGCGGTGGAACGCCCCCCCATGGTAGAGATCCCCGAGTACCTGAACAGATTCCACCGGTAACCCGGGACGCGCCCCGCCCCGCCCCAGGCCCGAAGGTTCCCCTTGACGCCGCTTGATACCCGCGCTGTTCCTTGTCCCCCGTTCCTTTTTCGCGCTATACTTACCCCATGACCATCGAGCAAACCGTTGAAATACCGCCGGCCAACGGCCGCGACCGCCGTTTGATCATTGACGTGCCGCCGGAAGTACCGGAGGGCCGGACCATTCTTGCCTTTACCCCCGTCCAGGAAGACGAAACCGAATACCTGCTTCGATCCCCCGCCAACCGCGAGCGGCTTATGCAAGCCGTCGATGACACCGAAAACGGGCGGAATCTTATCACCTTTAAAACGCTGGAAGACGCTCTACATCGCGTACGGGATAGACTGCCGCGTAATCAGCTCTAACAAAGCCGAAAACTCCCAGCCCAAAACCCACCAGGATGGGCGGCATGGATGCCGCTGTAACCAATGCGTCCGGCGAAGCCGGACGGGTGGAGTTTTCGGCAAAGCCGAAAACTCCCAGCCTCAAACCCGCCAGGATGGGCCGCCAAGGATGGCGGCTGTTTGACCGTGTGGAGTTTCCGGCGAAGCCGAAAACTCCC
>JAIRPD010000089.1 GCA_031257195.1 Treponema sp.
GGGACGGGCAGCAATTCATAGACCGGTTCGCCCGCCGGTTCCGGGGTACGTACCGGCTGAGCCGGAGGGACCACCACCGGGGGGGGGCTGGCCGCCGCCGCGGGGGGCTGGCTGACCGGGGCGGGGGCCGGGGGAACCGGGGCCTGCGCGGGGGGGGCCGCCGCCGGGGAGGGAGGGGCCGTTACCGGGGAGGGAGCCCCCGCTACGGGGGAGGGGGTTCCCGCTACGGGGGAGGGGGTTCCCGCCGCGGGGGAGGGGGTTCCCGCCGCCGAAGGGGCGGCCGGCGGCGCGGAGGGGGCGCCCCGCCAGGCGCTTTCCGGGTCCTTTTCCACCTCCCGGGAGGTGGACGCCTTGTCCGGGATGGCGGCGTTGGCCCTGGCGAAATCCTCGGAGCTTAGGCCCGGAACCCGCCCGGCCTCTTCCACCGCCGCCCGGGGATCGTAGTCGGGGTCGCCGGAACGGAAATAATCCTCGGTAAACCGGGAAAAGGCTATGGGATCCGAGGGCTGGATCATCCTGATCCGGCCCACGGCGCGGCTTTGAAGGCCCACCGCCGCCGCCGCCTCCCGGGATACCAGGGCCAGCAGGCCCGGGGAATCAAGGCCCGCGGAAACAATGACCCGCACGGTCTTGCCCGTCTCCAGGTTGGTCAAATCCACCACCGTATTCCGGGGAAAGGAATTGGTGGCCACGTAAAGCCCCTCCTCGGGAAAATCCCCCGAAACCGCCGCCGCCCCTTCCCACACGGAGGAACCGAGCAAAAAAAGGCTCAAGATCGCCGCGAGCGGCGGAAAAAGCTGTTTCCTCATGGCCTGCCCCTCAGGATCAACCGGGGAATGATGTTTCCCGCGTTTCGTTTGGCGTCCAGGAACGCCTCCTCCGGGGTTTCCCCGGACCGGGCGGTAACGGAGGTTTCATAGATCAGTTTCTCGTTGGAAACGGTAAAAACGCTGATGAATACCCCCGAGGGAACCGGCCTGCCCCCCGTTTCCGGGCCGGCGGAACTTGAGCCGCCGGGATTCCCGTAGGTAAGAAGAACCATGATAAAAAAATCCGCGCCCCCCGCCCTCGCCTCGTAAAAACCATGGCGCGCCTCCAGGGGAATCTCCCGGCCCGGGGCCGCGTCAAGGCGCAGGATGGGAATGTTGGAGACGATGTGGCCCGCGTCAAAAAGGGCGTCCAGCAGCCCGTTTTCCCAGACCACGGCGGATTCGGTCCGGGCCGCCCCGGAGGGAAGGCCCGACTCAACGATCAGCACGGAAACGGTGGCCGCCGAAAGGGGGGCAAAAAACGCGAATGGCAGGATTAAAACCAAACACCACTTTTTCATGGCACTCCTCTATCCTTAACTATCGGTTTTTTTTGTTCCCTGTGTTACACTAATTTTTAGGATGAAATATTACGCGGTGCAGGTGAAAACCAGGGGCGAGGAAAAGTACATCAGCCTGTTCCGCGCCCTCCATCCCGGCTGCGAGGCGCGGATCTACTTTCCCAAGCGAAGTCTGACTATCCGCCGCCGGGGGGTCATGGTTCAAACCACCCCCGCGGTCTTTCCGGGCTATATCTTCCTGGAGTTGGACGGCGAGGAGGCGATCCTCCGCTATTACTGGCTTTTCCGTAAAATCAGCGGCTTTTACCGTTTCCTTAAATCAAACCGGAACATTCAGCCCCTGGAGGGCCGGGACCTGGAAACGGCGCTTCACTTTATCAAAAAAACCGGCCCCCTGGCGGGGATTTCCCGGGTGTACTTTGACGAAAATTCCCGGATCGTGGTGGTCGACGGCCCCCTGGCGGGGCTTGAGGGAAACATCGTCAAGGTCGATAAACGAAAGGGGCGGGCGAAAATAAAGCTTGACCTTTACAAGGATTCGTTTACTATAGATTTGGGGTTTGAGCTTTTACAGCCCGCGAGCCGGTCAACGGGGCGGGCGTAAAAGGCTGGGAGGGGATATGAAAAAAACAGGCGGGACCGCGAGGGTCTACATTATCGGGGCGGGGTTCGCCGGACGGAAGCTGGCCCAGGAAATTAAGGCCAAGGCGATCCTGGGGACCGTGGTGGCCTTTCTGGACGATGATCCGGCCAAGATCGGCAAACAGATAGAGGGAATCCCCGTGCTGGGGCCCATCCGGGACGTGGCCCGGCTCCTGCGGATGAACCCCGCGGACGAGGCGATCATCGCCATTCCCAGCGCCTCCAAAGAGTACCTTTCGGAGCTTTACGGGATCCTCAAAAACGCGGGTTTCCAGCGGATCCGGATTCTGCCGGGGATCTCCCAGATTATCGAGGGGGACGCCCACCTGATCCAGACCCGGTCCATAGACCCCCAGGACCTTTTGGGGCGGACCCCGGTAACGGTGAACCTGAAGGAAAGCCTGGCCTACCTCCGGGGCAAGCGGGTCCTGGTAACCGGCGCGGGGGGCTCCATAGGGAGCGAACTCTGCCGTCAGCTCCTTTCCGGGGGCGCTTCCCGGCTCTACCTTTTTGGCCACGGGGAAAATTCGATTTACCTGATCGACCGGGAACTGCGGCTCCTCCAGGAAGAGGGGGTGGGGGAAAAGGCCACCATCGTGCCCATCATAGGGGACCTGAAGGACCGGGATTACATTCACTACATCCTGGGCCGCCTTAAGGCGGACGTGATCTTCCACACCGCGGCGTATAAACATGTCCCTATGATGGAAGAGAACGCCGTGGCGGCGATCGAAAACAACCTCTTCGGCACAAAAAACCTGGTGGACGCCGCCAAGGCGGGCGGCGCGGGAAGCTTTGTCCACATCACCACCGACAAGGCGGTAGACCCCGTGTCGGTCTACGGGGCCTCCAAGTACCTCTGCGAAAAACTGGTCCTCGCCGCCGCCTCCAGCGACCGCCGCTTTATGGTGGTGCGGTTCGGCAATGTGCTGGGTTCCCGGGGCTCGATCATGCTCCTCTTTCAGAAACAGATAGAAAAGGGCGGTCCCGTTACCGTTACCCACCCGGATATGAGGCGGTGGTTTATGACGATCCCCGAGGCCTGTTCCCTGGTCCTTAAGGCCGGGGGGGTGGGGGAAAACGGCAGCCTCTACCTTTTGGACATGGGGGATCCGGTGTACATCAAGGACCTGGCGGAACAGATGATCCGTTTCTACGGCTTCGAGCCCGGCAGGGATATCAGAATCGAGTACTCCGGCACCCGCCCCGGG
Source organism: Treponema sp. (assembly GCA_031257195.1). Lineage (GTDB taxonomy): Bacteria > Spirochaetota > Spirochaetia > Treponematales > Breznakiellaceae > JAIRPD01. The sequence continues at coordinate 3,184 of JAIRPD010000089.1, forward strand.
GAACGACTGGACGAGCGGCTCTGGGCGGAGGACGAGGAGCCCCTGCCCACGGAATTTAACCGGATTCTCAAGGTCCGGCGGCGCTTTCCCCCGGAAGGGGCCGCCGCCAACGTTGACCTGCCGGAGCTTATCCGGCGGCTGGAGCCTATCGTCCGTCTTACCCCCCGCCGGGAGGAGGAATACCGATCCAGCGCCCTCCTGAACCGCCTCCTGCGGGAGGCTATTCCCAGCATGCGCGGTTCGGCCCCGCCGGATTCCGGCGGAATCGCGCCGGAAATCCCGTTCCCCGGGCCCTCCCTCCCGGAGTCCCGGCGGCTTGTGTTTACGGCCTAGCCGCCGGTCTTCACCCTCCGGCGGCGGATAGGGTATACTGATCTCATGGCACTTTCCCCCCCCGGCGAGGCCGCGAACGGCGGCGCTATCCCCTTTCACCGGCCCTTTAACGGGGAGGCGGAAGAGGCGGCGGCGCTCCGGGTACTCCGGTCCGGCTGGCTGACCACGGGAAAGGAAGCCCTGGCCTTTGAGGAGGAATTCGCCGCCTTCCTGGAGGAACCGCGGAACGCCGCCGGCCCGGCGGAAAAAGAGCGGCCTCCCCCCCGGAATCCACCGGCCGCCCTTCGGTGCCTGGCGGTGAATTCCGCCACCTCCGGCCTCCACCTGGCCCTGGAAGCCCTGGGGGTGGGCCCCGGCGACGCGGTGTTCCTCCCCGCCTATACCTTTACCGCCACCGCGGAGGTGGTTCGCTACCTGGGGGCGGAGGCGGTTTTTGTGGATCTCGCCCCGGATTCGTTTAACATCGACGGACCGGCCCTGGAAGGGGCCATAACGGGACTGGCCAAACGGGCCGGGGGTGGGCCGGAATGGCGGCCCAGGGCGGTGATCCCCGTCCACTTTGGGGGGCTGCCCCTCGACATGGGGGCGATCCTGGCCGCCGCCCGCCGCCATGGTCTGGGGGTGGTGGAGGACGCCGCCCACGCCTTTCCGGCCCGGATCGGCGGCCCCGATGGTCCCTGGGCGGGAACGGCGGGGGACGCGGGGGTGTTTTCGTTCTACGCCACCAAGACGATCACCACCGGCGAGGGGGGGATGGTGGTTACCCGCCGGGAAGACCTGGCCCGGCGGATCGCCGTGATGCGGAACCACGGCGTTGACCGGCCGGTGTGGAACCGCTATACCGACGCCAACGCCTCCTGGTACTACGACGTGATCGCCCCGGGTTACAAGTACAACATGCCGGATCTCCTGGCGGCGGTGGGCAGGGTCCAGCTTGGCCGGGCGCTGGAACTGCTGGCCGCCCGGGTTTCCATCGCGGAGCGCTACGACCGGGCCTTCGCCGGCCAGGCGGCCCTGATCCTTCCCCCGCCGGGGGGGGCTAGGCATCTGTACCCGCTGCGGCTCAGGGAACCGGAACGGCGGGACGGCTTGATCGAAAACCTCCGGGCGGCGGGTATTGGCGCGTCGGTCCACTTTATCCCCCTCCACCTGATGACGTATTATAAAAACAGGTACGGTTTGCGGGCGGAGGATTTTCCCGAATCCCTTAAGCGGTTCAGGGAAACCCTGTCCCTTCCCCTTTGGCCGGGAATGAGCGGTTCCCAGGTGGACAGGGTGATTGAGTCGGTCCTCGCGGCTTCGCGGTAAGCGGCGGGGTGGCTCCTGAGGACGTGAGGTTCCATGGAAAGAAAACCTTTTGTGGACGACATCAGTATCAAAGATTGCCTCGCGGGAATAGCCCTCCGGTCCCCGGTGAAGGCCGGCGTTTTACGGGAGATCCGGACCCCCAGGCTTCCCTCCACGGTTACGCTGATCACCGCCGCGGACATTCCGGGGGTAAACGGTCTCTCCGTTTATCCCGGCGGGGAGGGGGCCCCCCGGATCCCCATCATCGCGGAAAAAAAGCTTTCCTACCGGGGGCAGGCCGCGGCCCTGCTCCTGGGGCCGGACCCGGCGAAGCTGAGGGAACTGGCGGAACAGTGCTTTATCGACGCGGAAGAGGGGGAGGAGGAGGACCTTTCCCTGGAGGAGGAGTACCGTCCCGGCGGCGCGGACCAGGCTTTCGCCGGCGCCGCCCTGGTGGTGGAAGGAACCTACGGGGTGGATTTTCAGGCGGCCTGGCCCGGCGAACCACCGGAGGCCATCGCCCTGCCCGCTTCCGGCGGGGGAATGATTATCCATACCGCCGCCCAATGGCCCGGCCATGTCCGGGAATCCGCCGCGAGGGCGCTTAACGAGGGAAGCGAGTCCATCGAGGTCCGGGTTACCCGTTTCAAGGTCCGGCTGGACGAAAGACTCTGGATCCCCTCCCTGACGGCCTGCCAGGCGGCGGTGGCCGCCCGGGCCAGGAACAGGCCGGTAAGGATCATCGCGAAGTGGGACGATTTCCCCTCCCCCGCCGGGGGGACGGAAATTTTCCTTCAAACCGCCTTGGACAGCCGGGGCAACATCCTGGGGACCAGGCTTAAAATCCGCGCCCGGCTGGGTCCCCCGGGGATCTTTGGCGCGGAGGTCCTGGACCGGATCGTTCTGGGGGCCCTGGGCGCGTACGGCCCCGGGAGCCTGAGCTTTTCCGCCCGGGGAAAGGCCGGGGCTATTCCCCCGGTTCTGGCGGGTTTTGGGATGGCCCAGGGGTTTTTCGCCGCGGAGCGCCACGTTTCCCGGATCGCCGACGCGCTGGGGGAGGACCCCGCCGGATGGCGAAAAAACCACTTCCTCCGGTGGGGGCAAAAGCTTCCCATCGGCGTTGAAATCCGGGAGGAAGCGCCCCTGGAAGAACTGATAGACGCCGTAGCGTCCATGGCGGATTACCGCCGCAAATGGGCGGCCAACGAGCTGCTCCGAAAAAACCGCCGGGAACACCCCTCCCAGGAAAAGATCCGGGAACCCCTCCGGGGCGTGGGAATCGCCCTGGCCTACCAGGGAAGCTCCTTTCTCTATAACCCGGTAAACGTCAAAGAGGGGGTGGAATTAACCCTGGAAAAAGACGGTTCCCTGGAGATCAGGACAAACTTTCCCTGGGGGGACAACCAGTTTCACGCGTGGAAAACCCTGACGTCCCGCGTCCTGGGGGTGGAGGAACCGCGGATCCTCTCCTTTGACAGGGAAAAAAGCGTCCCTGAATCGGGCCCGGCCTGCCTTTCCCGGGGTATGCTGATCACCCGGCTCATCGAAAAAGCCTGCGCCGCGATACGGAAACAGCGGTTCCGGGATCCCCTGCCCATTACGGTCCGCCGGTACTGCCAGGAAACCAAAATCCAGGCCTGGGATCGCCGGCCCTGCGACGAGGGCGCCCTTTCCCCCCTAAGCTGGGGAAGCGCCGTGGTGGAGGTGGAGGTTGATCCGGTGGAGTACCTTCCCCGGATCCGGGGAATATGGATAGCCCTGGAGGGGGGAACGATCCTCGCGGAAGAACAGGCCAGAAAAACCATCACCCTGGGGGTCATGGACGCCCTTTGCCAGGCCATTCCCCGGCGGGAGGAGATCCCTCCCCCGGCGATCGACTTTCTCTGGGCCGGGGGAAACGTCAAGGGCATAGGGGAACTTCCCCTGAACACCGTCCCCGCCGCGTATGTCCAGGCCCTTTCCCAGGCCCTGGATTACCCTTTTGAGCGGTATCCCATCGGGTCGGAGGATATTTGGGAGGCGGTACAGGCGCGCTCCGGTTCCGGCGAACCCGGGGAGGCGGGAGCCGCTTCCCCGGGGAACACCGCCGGGGAGGAAAAAGAAAGCGCCTTTGCCGCGCCGGGATAAAAGGGCCGGGGGTACTACGCCGGTTTCCACCGGCGCCGGAAGTTTTTTTCCGGCGCGTTCGCGGCGCGCCGAAACCGGCCCGCGCCTTTTGCCGTCATCGTTCAATTTTGGGATCGGGGGCGGCGGCCAAAACCCGATAGTACGCGCGTCCCGTTCTATTGCCGCCGTATCGGGTTTGTACTATAATGGCGTGAAGGCATCTTAAAGAGAATGGGGGAAAGCGATGGACGTGATCTTGTTTAACGGCAGTCCCAATGAGAAAGGCTGTACCTACACGGGGCTTACCATCATCAAGGACCAGCTGGAGGCAAACGGCCTTACCTCGGAGATAGTACAGGTGGGACGAGAACCCGTAAGGGGATGCGTCGCCTGCATGGGGTGTAGAAAAACCGGGGAATGCGTTTTTAACGACGATTCGGTTAACGCCGCGGCAAAAAAGCTGCGGGAAGCGGAGGGCCTTATCATAGGCTCCGCCGTGCATTTCGCGGGGGCCACGGGGGCCGCCGCCTCATTTCTGGACCGCCTGTTTTTTTCCATCGGCAGAACATCCTTAAAAATGAAGTTCGGGGCCTCCATTGTGAGCTGCCGGAGGGGCGGGGCGACCGCCGCCTTTGACCAGCTAAACAAATACTTTACCATCTCACAGATGCCCATTGTTTCATCCTGCTATTGGAACCAAATCCACGGCCATACGCCGGAGGAAGTGATGAAGGACGCGGAGGGGATACGGACCCTCAAGGTGCTGGCGAATAATATGGCCTATTTGATTAAATGCAAAAACGCCGCCTCAATTCCCCCGCCGGAGGAGCCGGAATTCGTGATGACCAACTTTATCCGCTAGGGGCCGGAAGAGGGGGTTTCTTCTTTCCAGATACCGCCGCGGCCGGGCGCGGGGGCCGCGTTTTGTCCTCTCCGGGCCGGCCGTTTTTCCCGCCGTCGGGGGGCGTCTGATTTTTCCTCGCGGCGAAATACTGTTTCCTCAGGATGGAATTCTTTTTACCCACCACTTCATAGCCGCATTTAACGCATCCATGCCCGCCCAGATGACTGTTTCCCGTCTGCCTGAATTCCCCGTGGATGGGGCAAATAATGGTAAGGTTGGCGTGGTTTTTTATGTAAGTCGATTCCACATAGCGATATTTATCGCCGTGTATTTTACGGGCCTTCTTAACAAAGTCGGCAAAGGGTTTTGTGCGGTGGGATATGTTGCTCAACTTTCCGCATTGGGGACAGCCGTGTCCGGTCCAGGCGTGTTTTTGCCCGGTCTGCTTGAATTCGCCGTGGACCGGGCAGATGATAGTTATCGGTTTTGAAAAGAAAGTGTAGGAAGACTCAACATACTGGTATTTATCGCCGTGGACTTTCCGGGCCCGGCGTAAAAATTCAGAAAACGGCATGGTATGATCCCTGCTCTTTTTCTCATTGCCGCACGGCAGGCAGCCCGATCCCTTTAAATGAACGGCGACCCGCTGCGCGAATTCCCCATGCCTGGGACAAACAATCGTTATTTTCTGGTTCTGGGAGGTAATGTCGCCCACCTTTGAATAATCGTATTTATCGCCATGCATTTCCCTCGCCGCCGCGAGAAAACGTTCTTTGTCCCAGCGGCAATGAACCAACCCGGTACCCTTTTTTCTTTTTACCGGACCGGCGCGGAAAAAATCCTCTTTGCGGCAATGGGGACAGTCAAGGCCTTTGAGAAATTCATAGGGGGTTCTGGAAAAAGGGCCGTGCTTCTTGCAGATGATTTCCACCGGGGATTTGGCGTAACTGTATACCACGCTTTTATAACTGTAGTAATCCCCGTATTTCATTTTGGCGATGGTTATGAATTCCTCAACGGAACGGCCGTACACGCCATGAAGCATTAAGCCCTGGGTGGAAAACTCTTTTACCCCTTCACGCAGCCGCGGTTTCATAGGGCGGTCCCGGCGCTCCTTTTACCCGGGAACATGCCGCTGGAACAACTCTTGAAGATAGTCCACATGGAGGGTTTTATTGTAGTCGATTTCATGGGTTTTAATAAAGGGATAGACAAGCATCTCCTCAAGCCAGTACAGTTTGTCTTCGATTAACTCCTCCACCGGGGAAGCGTATTGAAGGTCCTGCATAGATTCATCGCTGTGAAAAAATGACAGAACCACCCAGCGCTCCCCCTGTTTTTCCGCTTCCTTTATCAGCTCATCAATAGCCACGCCCACGGCGAAGCTGAAATCAATAACCATCAGGGTCTTGCCAAGCTCTTTCGCTTTTAAAACATGCTCCTCAAAGGCCCGGACGTAAAACCCGGTATAACCGATATACTCATCGTCCTCCGGGATTTCTTTGCCATAGTTTTCAGTCTCCTCTTCCGACCATTTGTCCGGACGCAGGCGGCGGTCATTCACAAAATGCGTCCTGGCCCGGAGGTTGGGGCTGTACCGGTAACAGCAGACAGAATGTTCAAGAATAAAAACCATGTCCATGGGGAGATAGTAGCGCAAAAGAAAAAAATATGCTATATATGGACGCGGACTAACAGGAGGTACCATGGGACACCGGGACGGCACGCCGGAAGATCCTGACGAATTCCACGCGTGGGCGGAAAACTATGTCAATGTGATGACCGAAAACCATGAAAAATGGGGCATTCCCCTGGATCAGATCGAGATTCCCCGGCAATATTTTGCCCTGCTGGAAGAGGAGATGAGGGAGGAAGACGCGCGTCCGGTGGAGCCCAATCCCTTTGACGGGTACACAATCTACTGGAACGGGAAAAAGCGGTTTGTGGAGATGCTGTGCGAGTTTTTAAAGGTACCCTGGGAAGACGGTCCCGGTAACGGCGTTTTTGACCAGCGGGAAATCGCCAAGGCGATGTTGTCCGAGGGGTATAGCTTACAGGGCTGGAAGGATTATCTTGTGAGCGTCGCGGAGAAAACCGAAAAAAAGTACGGAATGCCTTCCGGCTGGGCCGGGAAAATGAAAAAAAAGCTGGAGGACCTGCCCGCGCCGGCCCCGGCGGGCGGCGGCCAGGAACAGCAGCTGCTTTTTATCCTACAGCACGTATAAAAGGCCGTTGTCATCCCCCGGGGGGTCCCAAAGGGACCGGTAAGAACCCCCAAAGAAGCGTACCGGAAAACCCCGAAGGGGTCGAAGGGGTTGAAGCAGCCTCACGATCCGGTGTATCATGGCGCGTCCCGTTTTGGTAAGGGCCGGGGGCCGGCGCAGGAAGCGGGTTTATGATACCGGGAGGATTGTCATGGGAAGGGGCCTGTCGTTGTTCGCTTTGGTCTGCCTGGGAGCGGCGTGCGCCGGGTGCGGGACCGTGACGGTCATCGGGTCAAAGGAAGACAAGGTGGTTCCCGCGGCCCGGCCCGAGGGGGCGGCCGCGTACTGTTTGTTTGTCAGCTCCTACGTCCCCGGGGAAATAAGGAACGCGATCAAAGGCGCGGAGTACGCCGGCGTCCCGGCGGAGGAGAGGTATAACCTGTACGCGGCCACCATCACCTGGGTCCTGGTGTTCTCGTCGGACATCTTTCAGGAAACGAGAAACCGGCTGGGGGCCGCCGGGTTTGATCCGCGTTCGCCCCTTTTAACAAAGCCGGAACAGCTGCCCTATTTCGCGGGAAACAGTGATGGAACCAAGGCCTGTTACGCGCGGAAATACTGATCGAGCCCGGCGGGGGCCGGAGCGGGGGGAATATGTTTAGCGTTACGGTAACGCCCCGGTTTGGGGACACGGACGCGCTGGGGCACATCAACAACACGGCACTGCCCGGCTGGTTTGAGCTGGCCCGGAATCCCCTGTTCGCGATGTTTCCCCCGGAGCGGGACTTTACCGACGGCACCTTCAGCCTGATCATGGCCCACACGGATTTTGACTTCCTGGGGGAGCTGGTCTTTGGCGCGGAGGTGGAGATCCGGAGCTGGGTGAGCCGGATAGGGACCAAATCTTTCACGATCCTCCACGAGGCCTGGCAAAAAGGGGAGCTTCGCTGCCGGGGGCACGCGGTAATCGTTCACTATAACTTTAAAACCAGGGAAACCCTTCCCCTGCCGGAGGACAAAAAGGCGGCCCTGGCCCGGCATCTGCGGCGGGAAGACTGAGCCTCCGGGAAGCGCCGGGGCGTCCGGCCGGCCCGGAAGGGGGAGGCGGGCTATTCCGCGAGGATCTTCAGGATCTCATCCGCGGTTTGGGCCTTCAGGATCTCCACCCGCTTTTCGGCGCTCTTAAAGAGCAGGCTTATCTCGGCGAGGAACTGGAGGTGGGGGCCCGTTTTGTCCAGCGGGGAAAGGGTCATAATAAAGATCCGGCAGGGCTCATGGTCCAGGGAATCGAAATCAATGGCGTTATCGGAAATGCCGATGCACGCGACCAGGTCCTCGATGGTGGCGCTTTTTCCGTGGGGAATGGCGATGCCGTGCTTCATGCCGGTGGACATCTTCCGCTCCCGGTCCATCAAGGCGTTGAAAGCCGCCGCCCTATCCTGTACTTTATTGGCCGCGACCAGAATATCCAGAAGCTCGCCGATTATTTCTTCTTTGGTGGTACCCTTCAAGTGAAGGCTGATGGTGTCTTTGGTTAGTACTGTCTTCAAGTTCATGCTACCAGTGTAGGGCCCAATCCCCAAAAAGTCAAGGATTTTCGGCGAAATATGGAATTTTCCGCCGTTATTTTTTGCGCCGCCGGTCCAGCTCCGCCAGGACCTCCCCCGGCTGGATCCCCTCCCGGCTTAACAGGGCGGTGGTAAAGTAGAGGAGATCCGCGGCCTCCCAAACCAGTTCGTCATGGGTTCCGGCGGCCCGAAGTTCCTCCGCCTCCTCCAGAATCTTTTCCCGGACCAGTTCCCCGTCCAGGGTGGCGGTATAGGAGCCCGGCGAGGGATGGCGGAACCGGTCCAGGATGACCGATTGAAGGTACTCCCAGGTATAGCGGCGGTTCACCCCAAAGCAGGACCAGTCCCCGGTATGGCAGACCGGCCCGGCGGGTTCCACCACCGCCAGCAGGGCGTCCCGGTCGCAGTCCGCCCGGAGGCGGATAAGTTTAAGGGTATGGCCGGAATGTTCCCCCTTCATCCACAGCCTGTCCCGGGTTCGGCTGTGGAAGCACAGATTCCCCCGCACGAAGGTTTCGGCCAGCGCCTCTTCGCCGGCGTAGCCGGTCATCAGGACCTGACCGTCCGGCGACTGGGCGATCACCGGTATAAGGCCGCCGTCGAGTTTTTTCCAGTTCAGGGAGCGGATAAAAGCGCCGGCCAGGGGAACCGCCCCGGTGTACAGGGCCATACCAAGCTGTACGTCGCAGCCCAGGGCGGCCAGGGTTTCTATTTCTTCCAGGGTGGAAACCCCCCCGGCGGCGGTTACGCGGCAGGATACGGCCTCCCGCAGGGCCCTGACCGGGGCCAGGTCGATGCCCGTCATGGTCCCCTCCCGGTCAACGCAGGTAAACAAAAGACCCGAGGCGAAGGGTTCCACCGCTTTCGCCGCCTCAATCAGGTCCAGGCCGGTGGGGGTTTTCCAGCCGTCCACGGTTATCTCGTAGCCGGAGGCCGCGCCGCCGGCGGAGCCCTCGGCGGGGGAAACCCGGCGGCGGGCGTCAACGGCGACGATAAGCCGCTCCCGGCCTATCTTCCCCGCCAGGCTTTCCAGGAAGGGCCGGTTCACGGCAAATTCGCCGCCCCCCATGCCCGCGCCCCTTTTCGCCGGATCCCGGAAGACCGGGGAGCCCGCGATGATCCGGGCCGCCCCCAAACTTACCAGTTCCCGGGCCTGTTCCGGGGTTTTGACGCCGCCCCCCACCCGGCATTCGGCCTTGCGGAGCAGGGGCTTGATCAGGTCCAGGTTGGAACCCGTCCCCAGGGCGGCGTCCAGGTCTATCACCGCCACCTCGCCATAACGGTCAAATTCCTCCGCCAAGGCCGGGGCGTTGTCCCTTCGCAGGACCAGCTCCGACCCCCGCCGCAGCTGGACCACCTTCCCGCCCTGGAGGTCTATGGAAGCCACTACCATCTAACGCAAACTCCTTTTGACTGGGCGTGTTTTTTGATTTCCGGGATGGTGGTGATCCCAAAATGGAGGAGGGAAGCCACCAGGGCCGCGTCCGCGCCGGGGGCCTCCCCGGGCAAAGGGGCGTCCCCCCCCTCCCCCGGGGCGGTACTGAGCAGGACGGCGGCTATCTGATCGATGTTCCCCGCGCCGCCGGAGGCGATCACCGGCACGGGGGCGGCGTTAAGGACGCGCCGGGTAAGTTCCAGGTCGTAGCCCGCCCCGGTACCGTCGGCGTCGATGGAGTTGAGGAGGATTTCCCCGGCCCCCAGTTCCACCGCCCGGACCGCCCAGTCTATCGCGTCAAGACCCGTGTCGACCCTGCCGCCGCGGGAATAGGCCCGCCAGGTCATCCTCCCCGATTCGTCCCCACCGGCCCGGGCGGCGTCCAGGGAAAGGACCACGCACTGGCTGCCATAGGTCAGGGCTATCTCGCTCAGCAATTCCGGCCGTTCCAGCGCGGAGGTGCATACCGAAACCTTATCCGCCCCGGCGTTCATCGCGTCCCGCGTGTCCTCCACGCTCCGGATTCCGCCCCCCACGCAGAGGGGGATGAACACCTCCCGGGCGACCCGTTCCACCACCTTCAACAGGGTGGCCCGGCTTTTGTACGAGGCCCCGATGTCAAGGAAGGTAAGCTCGTCGGCCCCCTCCTCATTGTAACGCCGGGCCAGCTCCACCGGATCGCCCGCGTCCTTGACACCCTTGAATTGTATTCCCTTTACCACCCGGCCGTCGTCCACGTCCAGGCAGGGGATAATCCGTTTGGCCTGCACAAATCCTCCGCTTTGACCTTACCGTAAAACCCTTAGACCGTAAACCCCGCGGCCAGGGATCTGAACGCGTCATCCATGGCGCGCTCCAGGCGGCTGAGCATATCGTCAATTTCCGCCTCGGTACTGGCCAGGGGCGGCATAAAGACGATCACATCCCCGATGTTCCGCGTGATAAGCCCGTAGTGACGGGCCCTCCGGCATACCCCGGCGGCGGCCAAAAGGGCCGGATCAAAGGGAATTCGTTTGTCCCTGTCCCGGGCCAGCTCTATCCCCGCCAGCATGCCCAGGTGGCGGACATCGGCGGTAAATTCCATGCCGGCGATTTTCCTTAGGTGTTCCGCGATGACCGCGATTTTGGGCGGCAGGTTTTCTATCACCCGGTCCCGCTCGAAAATGTCCAGGCTCGCAACGCCCGCCGCGCAGGCCAGGGGATTTCCCGTATAGGAATGGCCGTGGTAAAATGTTTTATGATCCGTGTACTCCCCCAGGAAGGCGTTGTAAATTTCCCCGGTGGTGATGGTGGCCCCCAGGGGCAGATAGCCCGCGGTGATTCCCTTGGAGAGGCAGATAATATCGGGGCTGACCTCCTCGCGTTCACAGGCGAACATCCCGCCGGTGCGGCCAAACCCCGTGGCCACCTCGTCCACGATGAGGAGGACCCCGTGCCGGCGGGTAATGTCCCGGATCCCCCTCAGATAACCCGCGGGCTGGATCAGCATCCCCGCCGCGGCCTGCACCAGGGGCTCCACCACCATGGCCGCCGTGGAGCCGGCGTTTTCTTTTAAATAGCTTTCCAGTTCTTCCAGCAGGAAGGCCAGGAATTCCCCCTCGGTTTTAAGGCCGGTGTTTTTTCGGTGGAAAAAAGAGGGGCAGCTCATTTTTGTTGTCCCAAACAGGAGGTCCCGGTAAGCCCGGTGGAACGCGTCGATATTCCCCACGCTTACCGCCCCCACCGTGTCGCCGTGGTACGAATCGGCGAGGTTGATAAAGCGCCGCTTTTCCGGTCTGCCCTGATGCCGCCAGTACTGGAAGGCGATTTTTATCGCCGCCTCAACCGCGGTGGAGCCGTCGTCGGAATAAAAGACCCTGCAAAGGCCGGGGGGCATAATCCTCACAAGCCGTTCCGCCAGTTCCGCGGAAGGCTGGTTAATAAGGCCCAAAAGGCTGGAATGGGCGATCTTGTCGATCTGGTTTTTCACCGCCCGATCAATCTCCCCTCGCCGGTGGCCGTGGATGTTTACCCAAAGACTTGAAACGCCGTCGTAGTATTCCCGCCCCCCGGTATCGTAAAGCTTAACCCCCTCGCCCCGCTCAATCACCAGCTGCTCGGTTTCCGTCCAGTCCTTCATCTGGGTAAAGGGATGCCAAATGTACTTTTTGTCCAGCTCTTCCCATTTATTCATGATTTCCCCCGATCAAAAAACGCGCGGATCCCCTGGAGTATTTTCTCTATATCCAGGTTTTGTTCCGCGGCCCGGGCGAGTTTTTCCCGGCGGTTTAAAACCCCGGCGGGAAGAACCGGCAGCTTTCCCAGGACCGGCAGGCCGGTAAGTTCCTCGTAGCACGACAGGTTGCCCCGTTCCAGCGTCCCGGCCTTCTCTTCCTCCCAGCGGTTCACGATGACGCCCAGCGCGGTGATTCCCCGGGTTTTCAGGTACTCCGCGGTTAACACCAGATGATTTACGCTCCCCAGGACGGATCGGACCACGATGATAAGCGGAAGGCCGCTGTCTTTGAAAAAATCGCTTACCAGGTACGAGCGGGTCAGGGGCGCGGCGATCCCCCCCACCCCCTCCACAACGGTTAGTTCATGGGAGGCCAGCGCCTTTTCGCGGTCCGCGGTTAAGACCCGGGGATCCACCGTTACCCCCGCGATTCTGGCCGCCTCCGCCGGGGAAAGCGCGTCCTCAAACACGTAGGATACCGCTCCGCCCCGGGCGCCGCCGGACAGCCCGGCGGCGTTCAGCAAAAATTCCGCGTCCAGGGAAACAAGCTTCCCCCCCTCGTCCCGGACACAGCCGGAAGCGGCGGGCTTGTACACCCCCACGTCAATTCCCCGGCCGCGAAAAGCCGCCGCCAGGGCCCCGGCCGTCACGGTCTTCCCCGCGTCAGTATCCGTGGCGGTAATCCCGATTCCTAACATCCCACAACCTCGCTCAGGGCCGCCGCGGCGCGCCGGATCTGTTCCTCCGTGTGGGCGGCGCTCAGGGTAAAGCGCAGACGGCAGGTCCCGTCCCTTACCGTGGGGGGGCGGATCCCCGACACCAGGACGCCCCGCCGCCTCAAGGCCGCCGCCGCCAGCGTGGTCCGCCCCGCGCCGCCGATGATGATGGGAATGATGGGGGTAATCCCCTCCGGGACGTTTACCCCCCCCTCCCTCAACAGGGCGCGCGCCAGGGCGATGTTTTCCCGCAGCCGCCGCAGGTACGCCGGATCTTCCCGCAAAAGGGAAAGCGCCGCCCCCGCGGCCGCCAAACTTGGGGCGGAAAGGGCGGTGGAAAAAATAAAGGGCCGGGACTTGTTGATCAGGTACTCGATGACGGTTCCGCTCCCCGCGGCGAACCCTCCCTCGGAGGCCAGGGCCTTGCTCAAGGTTCCGATGTGAAGATCCACCCCGCCGGTCAGGCCGTAATGGGCGGCCGTGCCGCTCCCATCCCCGCCCAAAACACCGGCGCCGTGGGCGTCATCGATGATCAAGAACGCGTCGTACCGCTCCTTTAAAACCACCAGGCCGGGCAGATCCGCCAGGTCCCCGTCCATGCTGAACACCCCGTCGCTTACGATAAAGCGCTGCCCGGCGCGGCCCGTTTCCTTAAGGAGCCGTTCCAGGTCCTCCAGGTCGTTGTGCTTATAGACCAGGGTCCGCGCCCGGCTTATCCTGCAGCCGTCAATAATGCTGGCGTGGTTCAGCTCATCGCTGAAAATCACGTCGTCCTTCCCCGCGAGGGCGTACAGCGCCCCCAGGTTCGCCATGTAACCGGTGTTAAAAATCAGGGCCCGCTCGGCGCGCGTAAAGGCGGCCAGTTCCCGTTCCAGGTCCGACGCGGCGAAAGACGCCCCGGTGATAAGCCGGGAGCCGCCGGAACCCGTCCCAAAGGCCAGGGCCTTTTTCGCCGCGTCCACCACTTTATCCGCGTGGGTCAGTCCCAGGTAGTTGTTGCTGGAAAAAACCAGGTACTCCCCGCCCGCCCTGTCCCGGGCGGTTACGGGGCCCTCGAAACAGAGATCCGCCACTTCCCGGCCGCGCTCTTTAGCCCGCAGTTCCGCCAATTCCCGCGCCAGCCGTTCTTCCAGCATTACCGCCCCAGCCTTAGCAGAACCGTTTGGCGCCGCAGATACTCAATCAAGGCGGCGATGTCCGCGCCGGGGTTTACAAAAAACACCCGCCCCCCCACGGGATCCCCCAGGTCCTTCATCACCGGGATTCTCCGGTAGCCGAATGTTCTGGAGGCCACATAGCCTGTTACATAACCGGGATCGTCGGACCAGCACAACTCGGCGGCGACGCCGTCATGCCCGGCGGCCTTTGACGCGAGGACCAGGGCTTCCCGGATATGCTCTCCCCGCAGTCCCCGGGCCTCAAGGCTCCTCAGGTATTCCCCCGCCTCATCGCAGTCCATGCCGCTGACCCGCACCCCGGAACCCTCGGGGTCATCAAGCCGTTCCCCGCTCCCGCTGTCCAGGAGAAAAGCGCCGCGTATGCTTTCGGCCAGGGCGGCTATTTTTTCCATGCCCGCCTTCGCCGCCCGGGGCGTTACCCCCGCGCGGACCAGTTCTTCCAGGGCAATCCGGCGGCCCTCTTCTTTGCCGGCGGCGGAAAGCTCCGTCACGGGCAGCAGGGGTTTGTACAAGACGCGTTCAATGTTTACCGCCTCTATTTTCAAATTGATAAAATCCGCCCCGCCCCGCGGGTGGGTCCGGGCGCGGCGCAGCATGGCCGCCGCGGTTTCTTCCAGTTCGCCGCCCTCCACGATCCGTTCCGCGCCGGAAATATGCCGCCCCCCCCTTTCATGGGGGGCCCCCGCGCTGGAACGCATCTTAACGCTGTAGAGCATTATTCCACCTCATAGCTGAAACCCTCGTCCAAGATCAGCCGTATCGCCTCGTCTATACTCTGCCCCCCGGTGGTTAGGTACCCCGCGGCGAAAATAGAGTTAGCCGCGTTAAACATAAACCGCTGCCTGTGATGGATATATTTTTCCCGCCCCGCGGCGCAGCGTATGTCGGCCCGGGGGATCAAAAGCCGGACGAGGCTGAGAACCTTGACGCAGTACTCCGGCGTTAATTTCGAGGTATCGGCGTTCTCGAGGGGGGTGCCCTTAACCGGCGTAAGAAAATTGATGGGAACGGCCTGGGGCTCCAGGCCGCGGATCTCCAAAAGCATGTCAACCACATCCTCATCGCCCTCTCCCATGCCCACAATGCCGCCGCAGCAAATCTCAAAGCCCAGGCTTTTAAGCATGCGAATATTCTCGACCCTCCGCTCAAAGGTGTGGGTTCCGCAGATGTTTTTATAGAAACCGCGGCTGGTATTCAGGTTGTGGTTGATCCTGTCCACCCCCGCTTCTTTAAGCCGCCGGGCCTGTTCTATGGTAAGAAACCCAATGGAACAGCAAATGGGCGTATCCGCCTGGGCTTTCAATTTTTCCACGTAACCGCGCAATTCCTCAATCTGAGCGTCAGTAAAGGTCATGCCCGAAAGTCCTATGCAATGCCGGCCCGCCCCCTTTTCCCTGGCGATTTCGGCGTTTCGCGAAAGCGTCTCGAAGGGCGCCAGGGGATAACTCGCCACGCCGCTCTTCGCCGCGGCGGACTGGGCGCAGTACGCGCAGTCCTGGCCGCAGTTCCCGCTTTTCGCGTTAGTCAGAATCTGGACGCTCACCCTGTTTCCCTTGTACGCGTAACGGACCCGATACACCTCCCCGGACAGGACTTCAAGGTCCTCGTCCGGGCATGTTAGTACCCTGTAACACTCATCCCGGGTTAAACACTCACCGGCCAAGGCCTTCTCCCGAAGTTCAGAAAAAACCGCGTTCATCATTTCCCCGTCCCCGTCTTAAGCCCGGACCCAGTTTTCCAGCAGCCTCAGTCCCGCCTCCCCGGATTTTTCCGGGTGGAACTGCACCGCCGCGAGACCGCCCCGCTCCACGGCGGAACAGTACCGCAGGCGGTACTCCGTTTCCCCCGCGGTAACCGCGTTGTCCCTGGGCTCGGCGTAGTATGAATGGATATAGTAAAAAAACGAATTTTCCGGCAGCCCCCGGAAAAGCCTGGAACCGGGCCGGGCCGCGGTTTGGTTCCAGCCAATCTGGGGAACCTTGCGGCCCGGAAAGCGCTTCACCGTTCCGGGGATCACCCCCAGGCCCTTTACCCCCTCCGCTTCCCCGGAGGAGTCAAACAAAAGCTGAAGGCCGACACAGATCCCCAGAAAGGGCTTGTCCGCGGCGATCCATTCCCGCAGGGCCTCCGCGTAGCCGGTTTCCTCCAGCGCTTTCATAACGGCGGCAAAGTGGCCGTCCCCGGGAAAGACAATCTTCTCGAAGGGGGAGGCGCCGCGGTTTCCGCCTCCGGCGTTTCCGGCCCCGGTCAGCTCCTCCGGCCCCGCGGCGAAACGGGCCGGAACACCCAGCCGCTTAAAGGCGTTCATCACCGAGCCGAGGTTGCCCGCGCCGTAGTTAATGACCCCGATCACGCGATAACCCCTTTGGTGGAGGGGATTATATCCACCCCCCGCCGGTCAATTTCACAGGCCCGCCGCAAAGCCCGGGCCGCCGCCTTAAAGAGGGCCTCGATTTTATGGTGATCGCCCCGGCCCCGCAGAATATCCAAATGGAGGGTAAAACCGGCGGTGGAAACAAAACCCCGCCAAAAATCCTCCACCGTATCGGTCTGAAAAAAACCGGTTTCCGCGTTTTCCGCCGCCCCGGACAGGGAAACCAGGGGCGCGCCGGAAAGCCCGGCCTCAAAAACCAAAAAGGACCGCCCCGAAATATCAACCGCCGCCCGGGCCAGGGTCTCGTCCATGGGGTACAGGCAGAAACCGCAGCGCGCGATTCCCCGCTTGTCCCCCAGGGCCTGGGCAAAGCAGCGGCCCAACGCGATCCCCGTATCTTCCACCAGGTGATGCTGATCAACCTCCAGGTCTCCCCGGGCCTTGACGTCCAGATCAAAAAGGCCGTGTTTGGCGAAGGTATTAAGCATGTGTTTCATAAAGCCGATGGGATAATCCAGCCTCGCCTCGCCGGAACCGTCCAGATTGATCCCCGCGCTGATATTCGTTTCGCTGGTTGTCCGGGTAACCTCGGCCCGCCTCATGGCACCACCTTCCGCAGATCGTATTCCACAATGTCCCCGGCGCCAAGTTTTTTGAGCAGGGGAATGAGTCCGGGGATTTCGCTCTTTTTCACGGCAATCTTAACCGCGTAGCCCTTGTCCCCGTAGAGGGGCGCGATGGTGGGGCTCCGCATGGCGGGCAGGGAGGCCGCGATCCGCTCAAAGCCGTCTTTGGGCAGGTTCATCTCCAGCATCACCCTTTCCCTGCCGTCCAGCACCGCCTTAAAGAGCGTTACCAGTTCCTCCACGCGGGCCCGCTTTTCCTTGTCCGCCATGGCCGCTTTTGAGACCGCAAAGCGGGTGGAGGATTCCAGCAGGGTATCCACGATCCGCAGGCCGTTGTCTTTAAGGGTCTGCCCGGAAGAGGTATTGTCCACGATCATGTCCGCGTCATCCGGGGGGAACACCTCCGTGGCCCCGTAGGTCCGGAGGATCCGGTACCGGAAGCCCCTGGCCTGGAGCCAGTCCCCGGCGAGCTTTACGTACTCCGTGGCCACCACCAGCTTTTTCCGTTTCAGCGCCGCCTCGTCCAGTTCCGCGGGCGCCGCCGCCACAATCCGGACCCGGTCAAACCCCAGATCCAGCGCCTCCTCCACATCGGCCCCGCTTTCCAGAATCCAGTCAATACCGGTAAAACCCGCGTCGTGGCTTCCCAGTTCCAGCAGTTCCCCCACATTCTGGGGTTTCATGATCTTCACGTCCAGCCAGTCCGCCGCTGTCCTGGGCCGGTAGGTCCGGTCCGTCATGGTCAGGGGAAAACCCGCGTCGGCGAAAAGGCGGGAAACGTTCTCAAAAATGCGGCCCTTGGGTATCAGGACCCGGAGTTTTTCCATAGCGGTTTTAGGGTATCACAATTCGCGGTTTTTGGGTAGAAGATCGTAGAAGGTTTCCGCCCTCAGCCCCGTCAGATCAAAAAACCGGTCCCCCAATGAAGCGCCGCGCCTGCCGAAGATGCCGGGGTTTTCCGCCAGAAAAACCGTTACCCCGTCGGAATAGGCCTCGTCATCGCCGCCGGCCGCCGCGCCCCCATGGTACGCCGCGTACCAGGGAACGATATATTCCCTGTAGTACCTGTCCGTTTCCTCCGCCCGCTGCTGCAAAAGATAGGAAGCCATTTCGGAAGCCAAAAGCCGTTCGTCCTCCAAGACATTGTACCCCCGGTAGGCCAGGGCGTCGCGGATAAAGACCTTTTCCATCCCGCTCAGGCCGTGAAAAAATTCCAGAAAGAGCCGCCCCAGTTCCGGCATGGTGAATTCCAGGCCGTGGATCGTCTCGTGGATATAGTATACCGGCAGGCGGTTTCGGGATTCCACGGAAAGCCCCACCAGGGCGCCCTCCCCTTCCGTATAGCGGCCCCCCTCGCTCCTGATAATTCCATGGCCCAAAAGCATGGTCCTCAAAAGAACCTCGCTGGGATTGAGGGGAAAGTTTCGCTCCCGGGCCAGCTCGTAAAACCGGGCGATGTCCCCGGCCCGGTAGTCGTGGGCAAACCAGTCCCGAAGCGTTTCAATCTCCTCATCCCTGGCCAGCTTTCCCGCGAAACCGGGCTTTTCGGTAAAAAAGGCCAGGCGCTTTAAAAACCGGGACTGTATCTCGAAGCTCCCCGTGATCAGATAAAAGATCCGGGGGTACAAAGTAAAAGAAAAAATCTCGTAGTCCTCATTCCGCCAGGCCGAGGGGGGATAGTACATCATGGTTCCCAGGTCGGCGCTGAGGGGAACCAGCGGGTCTTCCCGGCGGTATTCCAGCTTTACCTCCCGCGGCTCAAAGCCCGGGCCGGTTTGAATGGTGATTTCCTCCGGCGGCTCCCCCCAGCGTTCACTGTTAAACACCAGGGGCCGGTGTTCCAGGGCCTTGGGGTAAAAGTCCAGCGCCGCCGCCGCCGGTCCGGACCGCCATATCAGCTCACCGGGAACGATGGCCCCGGACCCGCCGCCGGAACCGGCGTCCCCGGTCCAGGAATAGTACAGCGACAGGGACCAGGCCTTTGAACCGGCGGCGTCCCGCGGACCGGCCCCGGCGGGAGCCGTCCACAAAGGGTTGGGACGGAAGGTCCACCTGTCCCCGCTGTCCCTTTCCCAGACATAGGGGCGGGTTTCCGCGGCGGCCCCTTTTACCACCGGAGGGGAGGCGTTTTTTCCGCGGAAAAGGAAACCCCCCGCGGCCAGCGCCGCCGGGACGAGGAACAGGGCAAAGCGCCCGAAACGGGGCCTAATCCTCCGAATCCTCCACCTCGGGCTCCTCCACCGTCTCTTCCTGGGCCGCCAGCATTTCCTCCTCCGCCAGGGCTTCCAGCTTCCTCTGTTCCAGGATCTCCTGCATCTGGATGTCCAGGTCCTGGCTGTCCTCGTCAAAGAGCTTTACCGCCCGGTAGCGCCTCATCCCCGTACCGGCGGGAATGGGATGACCGATAATAATGTTTTCCTTTAAGCCCCGCAGGCTGTCGGTGGAACCGGCGATGGCGGCGTTGGTAAGCACCCTGGTGGTTTCCTGGAAGCTCGCCGCGGAAAGGAACGAGTCAATGTTAAGCGACGCCTTGGTGATCCCCTGGAACATGGGCCGGGCCACGGCGGGCTGCCCCCCTTCGGCGATAACCCGGTTATTTTCCTCGTGAAACTTGTACTTGTCCACCATGGCGCCGAAAATAAAGCGGGTATCCCCCACGGCGACAATTTCCACCTTCCGCATCATCTGGCGGATGATCACGCCGATATGCTTGTCGTTGATCGACACCCCCTGGAGCCGGTATACCTGCTGGATCTCGTCCATCAGGTAACGCTGCAGCGTGGCCTCACCCAGGATGTGGAGGATGTCATGGGGGTTCACGGGGCCCACGCAGAGGCTTTCCCCGGCGTCCACCGAATCCCCGTCCCGGACCAAAAGCCGCTTGGTCATGGGCACCAGGTGCTTGTACTCCCTGCCAAACGAATCGCTTACCACCAGTATCCGCTTGCCCTTAACAATGCCCTTAAAGGACACTATCCCGGAAACCTGGGCCAGCACCGCGGGGCTCTTGGGCTTCCGGGCCTCAAAGAGCTCGCTTACCCGGGGAAGGCCGGAAGTTATGTCCATGGCTTTGGCGCTTTCCTTCAGGGTCTTGGCGATGGTCCGCCCGGCCTGAACCTTCTCCCCCTCGTCCACCTGGATATAGGCCCCGCCGGGGAGAAAATAGGAGGCCAGTTCGTTCCCGGCCTCGTCGGTAATGAATATCCGGGGCTGCTTGCTTTCAAGCTGGAATTCGGTGATCCGCTTGTCGGTGTTCCCCGTTTCCTCGTCAATTTCTTCTTTTAGGGTGGTGCCGGGAATAATATCCTCATACTTAACAATCCCCCCCGCCTCGGCGATAATGGGATCGCTGAAGGGGTCAAAGGTGGCGATAGTCTTTTCCGCGTCCACCACGTCCCCCGCCTTAACGACAAACTCGGAGCCGTTGCGGATCTCTATTTTCTGATCCTGGCCGATAAGAAGCAGGGTTTTGTTTTTGGGGCGTTCCTGATTTTCCAGTACCATGGCGTAAGCGATTTCCGGGGAGAGGATCTCCTTGGTCCCATGCCTGATGATCGGCTCCCCCCGGATGATCCGTTTGCCGTCTTCCACCAAAAGCTCGTCCTTGCCGCTCTCCAGCTTGTATTCCTTCATCACCTTGTTGACCACGGCGTAACCTTTTCTGGTAAAGAGCCAGTGCCCGGAAGACACCCCGTCCCCCAGTTCCACGTGGGCCCCGGACACCTCCCGGATATACACGGGGTATTTCAGGAAGGTGCGGTTTTCCTCGCTGATCTTGGTGGCGGCCCCGCCGATATGGAAGGTCCGCATGGTCAGCTGGGTTCCCGGCTGGCCTATGGACTGGGCGGCGATGGTCCCCACCGCCTCGCCGATGTCCACGGAACGGTTGGTGGCCAGGTTCCGGCCATAACACTTCCGGCATACCCCATGTTTGGCCTCACAGGTCAAGACCGTCCTGATCCGCACGGTGTCCACCCCCGCCTCGTCAATCTGGTTGGCGATTTCGTCGGTAATCTCCTCGTTCACGTCCACGATCAGTTCCCCGGTGATAGGGTGCTTTACCCGTTCCAGGGTATACCGGCCCACAATACGATCCCGCAGGGGTTCCACAATGTCCTCCCCGTCCTTGATCGCCGAATAGGAAATGCCGTTGATCGTCCCGCAGTCATCCTCGTTCACCACCACGTCCTGGGCAATGTCCACCAGACGGCGGGTCAGGTAGCCCGCCTCGGCGGTTTTCAGCGCCGTGTCGGCCAGCCCCTTCCGGGCGCCGTTGGTGGAGATAAAGAACTCGATAACGGAAAGGCCCTCCTTAAAGTTGGACCGTATGGGGAGGTCAATGATCTCCCCCGAGGGCTTGGCCATAAGGCCCCGCATACCCGCCAGCTGCCGGATCTGGTTGCGGCTTCCCCGGGCGCCGGAGTTGGCCATCATGTACACGGAGTTAAAGCCGTCCCGGTCCGCTTCCAGGGTCTTCATCATAATGTTGGTCAGATCCTCGTTGGTCTTGTTCCACACATCCAGAACCCGGTCATAGCGCTCCTGGGCGGTGATATGGCCCTGCCGGTACTGCCGCTGGATATCCTCAACCTTCTTGTTGGCCGCCTCGATCATCTCGGTCTTTTCTTTGGGCACCACAATATCATCCACGCCTATGGTGGCCCCAAAGACCGTGGAGTACTTGTAGCCCGTGGCCTTAATCGCGTCCAGCATCTTTACCGTGGTCCAGGAACCCTTTTCGGCGAAAACGCTCTCTATCAGCGCCCGCAGTTCCTTGTCCTTCAGCTCGTAGTTGATAAAGGGAATTTCATGGGGCATTTCCTCGTTGAACACCAGCCGGCCCGGGGTGGTCTCAATAAGCCCCCGCGGCTCGGCGTTCACGGCCCGGCCCGCCTTTTCCCAGATGATCTTCTTGGGGGCCTTCACCTTGATCACCGCCTCCCAGTCCAGGGATTTAGCCTCCACCGCCATGAGAATCTCCTCCATGGAGGAATACCGGGGAACCCGGTCTTTGATTTTCGGCTTGTCCCATCCGGGCCGTTTGGCGTTGGGCTTTATCCGGGTGAGGAAGTTGATCCCCAGCACCATGTCCTGGGAGGGGAAGACGATTGTTTTTCCATTGGCGGGGTTAAGCAGGTTCCTGGCGCTGAGCATCAGGGTCCAGCATTCCATCTGGGCCGCCTGGGTCAGGGGCACATGGACCGCCATCTGGTCCCCGTCAAAGTCCGCGTTAAAGGCGTGGCACACCAGGGGATGCAGCTTAATCGCTTTGCCCTCCACCAGCACGGGCTCAAAGGCCTGGATCCCCAGGCGGTGCAGGGTGGGGGCCCGGTTGAGCAGCACCGGATGTTCCTTTACCACCTCGTCCAGAATCGCGAAGACCTCCGGGGTTTCCTGTTCCACCAGAAGCTTGGCCTTTTTGATATTGTAGACCACATCCTTATCCACCAGCTTCTTCATAATGAAGGGCTTAAAAAGCTCCAGCGCCATCTTGGTGGGAAGTCCGCACTGCCACATTTTCAGATCCGGCCCCACGGTGATCACGCTGCGGCCCGAATAGTCCACCCGTTTGCCCAACAGGTTCTGCCGGAACCGGCCCTGCTTGCCCTTAAGCATATCGCTGATCGATTTGAGGGGCCGGTTGCTAGCCCCCTTGACCACCCGCTTTTTCTTGGAGTTGTCAAACAGGGC
>JAIRPD010000062.1 GCA_031257195.1 Treponema sp.
AGGGCCTGGCCGGTGGTCTTGTCGGTAACAAAGGCCGCGACCCGCCAGTCGCCGTCGATATAGTAGGCGCCCTTGTTGGTGGCGAACTGCCCCACCACATCGCCGTAACTCGTGGTCAAGGTGGTTTTGGAAATCACCCCGTCATCGTACAGGGACTGGATAAACGTAAGGGCCGCCACAAAGTCCGGGTCCGTAAACTTCGCCTGACCGGAAAGGATTTTCTTTTCCCAGCCCTCACCGCAGAACCGGCCCGCCACCAGGGAGAAGAGGCAGGACTGCATAACCCAGGTGTCCTCGTTGGACATCAGCACCGTGTCATAACCCTTGGCCTTGAGGACCGGAACCTGGGCCTTCAATTCCGCGTAGGTCGCCGCGGGCTGAAGACCGCAGTCGTTGAGGACCTCCAGGTTCACGTAGAACGCGCCGGTCGATGTAATGGCCCGGGGAAGGATACCCAAATAGCCGGAAGCCTGCCCGGAAGTGTCCAGGGACGCCGCGGTATACACCGATTCCAGGCCGTCTTTTTGAACCAGGGGACCCAAATCCTTGAGCAGCTTCTTGGTGTGGAGCGTGGTGGACCGTCCCGAAGGCCACGCGTACAGAACGTCGGGAAGTTTGTTCGCCGCGGCGTAGGATTCCACCTTGTTGTGGAAGGGCTCGTTGAACAGGTCTTCCCTGATTATTTTAATATCCGGATTGGCCTTTTCAAAGGCCTCCCAGACGGTGGGGATTTCGTCCGCGGCGGCGGCGGCGGTCATGTCATAGTAGTTAAGAACCCGCAGCTCAACCTGACCCGATTTGTTTTCTCCCTTACAGGCCGGTATACCCGCAAGCAGCGCCGCCGCCAGGACGGCGTAGATCACTCTTTTCATTTTTTCCTCCATTGGTTTGGTTAATAAGCTTCAGGCAGTGTACGTCAATGTTTGATTGATGTCAAGCGGGAAACGGGCTATACTGCCCGCATGAAGTACGGCTATTTTGATCAGACCCGCCGGGAGTATGTCATAGACCGGATTGACGTACCCGTCTCCTGGACCAATTACCTGGGCGTTAAGGACCTGTGCGGCGTGTTCAACCACACCGCCGGGGGCTACCTCTTCTACAAAAGCCCCGAATACCACCGGATCACCCGGTTCAGGCCCAACGGCGTTCCCGCGGACCGGCCCGGCCACTATGTGTATGTCCGGGACGAAGAATCGGGCGATTACTGGACCCTTTCCTGGCAGCCCGCGGGAAAGCCCCTGGGGGACGGCCCCGGCGCGGCCCGGTATACCTGCCGCCACGGGCTTTCATACAGCACCTACCACTGCGAGTACGGCGGTATTAGCGGGGAGCAGACGCTCTTTATTCCCCTGGATGACCCGGTGGAAATTTGGGATGTTAAACTCCGCAACGATTCGGACAAACCCCGGCGGCTCAGCGTTTTTGGCTACGCCGAATTTTCCTTCCACCACATCCAGATCGACAACCAGAACTTTCAGATGAGCCTCTATTCATCGGGGTCTTCCCACGAAGACGGGGTGATCGAGGTGGACCTCTTTTACGAGGACGGCGGTTTTCAGTACTTTACCGTCCACGGCGGCCGGGGGGGCGTACACCCGGAAGACCCGGCCTTTTTCGACTGCCTCCGGGACGCCTTTATCGGCCCCTACCGCACCGAAAGCAATCCCCTTGCCCTGGAAAGGGGCTCCTGCTCCGGTTCCGCCGAGCTGGGGGGAAACCACTGCGGCGCCCTCCGGCGCATAGTGGAACTGAAACCCGGGGAAGAGGAACGGCTCGTCTTCCTGCTGGGCGAGGGAAACCGGGCCGCGGGCAAAGCAATGCGGGCCAAGTACGGCGGTTTTTCCGCCCTGGACGGGGCCTTCCGGGCCCTGGGGGATTTTTGGACGGAAAAACTCGGGCGGCTCCAGGTTTCCACGCCCAACGAGGGGATGAACGCCATGCTGAACGTCTGGAATCTGTACCAGGCGGAGATCAACGTCATGTTTTCCCGGTTCGCCTCGTTCATTGAAGTCGGGGGCCGTACCGGGCTGGGCTACCGGGATACCGCCCAGGACGCCATGATGACCCCCCACTCAAACCCGGAAAAGTGCAAAGAACGGATCCTCCAGCTCCTCCGGGGGCTTACCTCCGCGGGCTACGGCCTCCACCTCTTCAGCCCCGAGTGGTTTGAAAAGCGGGACAAGCCCGCCTTCACCTCCCCCACCGTGGTCCCCCCGCCCCCCGCCTCCCAGCGGATTCACGGCCTCGCGGACGCCTGCGCCGATGACGCCCTGTGGCTCGTCCCTTCCGTCGTGGAGTACATCCGCGAAACCGGCGACCTGGACTTCGCCGCCGAAACCTGCCCCTACGCGGACACCTTCGACCCCGAAACCGGGGGGGGAATGACCGAAAGCGTCTACGATCACCTGAAGCGGATCCTGGACTTTTCGGCGGAACAGACCGGCCCCCGGGGAATCTGCAGGGGACTGCGGGCGGACTGGAACGACTGCCTGAACCTGGGCGGCGGGGAAAGCGCCATGGTATCCTTCCTGCACCACTGGGCCCTGGGCCACTTCCGCGCCCTGGCCCGCCGCCTGGGCCGGCGGGATGACGCGGAAAAGTACGACGCCCTGGCCGCCAAAGTACGGGAAGCCTGCGAGCGGGAACTGTGGAACGGCGAATGGTACACCCGGGGCTTTACCGCCTCGGGCCGGCCCATCGGTTCGCCGGACTGCGCGGAAGGCCGGATCTTCATGGAATCCAACACCTGGGCGGTTCTGTCCCTCGCCGCGCCGCCGGACCGGGGCCGCGCCGCCATGGACGCGGTAGACCGCTTCCTCTACACCCCCTGGGGGCTCAAGCTCTGCGATCCGGCCTTTTCCCGGCCCGACGACGAAGTAGGCTTTGTTACCAGGGTGTACAAGGGCCTCAAGGAAAACGCCGCCATCTTCAGCCACCCCAATCCCTGGGCCTGGGCCGCGGAGGCGATCCTGGGCCGGGGGGACCGGGCGATGAAGTTCTACGACGCCCTCTGCCCCTTTAACCAGAACGACCGTATTGAAGTCCGCCGGGCCGAACCCTATGTGTACTGCCAGTTTATCGCCGGCCCCGACCATAGCGCCTTTGGCCGGGCCCACCACCCCTTTATGACCGGCTCCGCGGGCTGGAGCTACTTCGCCGCCACCCGGTACATCCTGGGGGTCCGTCCCGGCTTTGACGACCTTACCATCGACCCCTGTATCCCCCCCTCCTGGCCGGGCTTCAGGATCCGGCGGATCTGGCGGGGGGCGCTCTACGACATTACCGTGGAAAACCCCCGGGGGGTAAGCAAGGGCGTAAAGGAATGTACCCTGAACGGCGCGCCCCTCCCCGGGGGCGAAACCGGCGCGGCCCTCCCCGCCCGGCCCGCGGGCAGCGAAAACCGGGTAACGGTACTGCTGGGGCGCCGGGACTAAAACCACCCCGGGCCGGAAGGGCCCGGGCCCCCGCCGCCCCCTTACCGCAGCGCCTTCCCCAGCACCGGCCCCCAGGGCTCCTCCCGCAGCGCCGAAAACCCCAGCTTCCGGTAAAAAGCCAGCGCCCCGGTGTTTTCGGCGCCCACCCCCAGGTGGACGCCGGGAACGCCCCGCCGGATCAACTCCGCGAAGAGGGTATCCATCAGCCGCCGGCCCGCCCCCCGGCCCTGGATTTCCGGCAGCAGATCGATGTGAAGATGGGCGGGATACGCGGCCAGCCGGGGATCGGGCGCTTCCGGGGGAAGGTGGGAACCGCGGATCGTCTCCAGCAGGCGGCCCTCCGCCTCGGAGCGGAACCTTTCCGGGGGAAAGGGCGGGGAATACCGCCGCCGGAGCGGCGGCAGCCAGGTTTCCTCCATCCAGCGGTTAAAGGCGGCCGTATCGGGAACGGCGACGATGTAACCCCGGGGGCGGAAATGATAATCCGCCGCGAAACAGAGCCCCCCGGGAAAAAACAGGTAGGGCGCGGCGAAGTAGTGCCCCAGCAAAAAAGGATCGGAAAACAGCCCCGAGGCGTCCGCGCCGGCGTCGCCGGTCTTCAGGCAGATCTCGTAAAAGTAGGGGGCGTCCATCGCCAGCGCGGGCCGGATACGGACGGCGGCGGAACCTTCCCCCGCCCCATCCCGGCCCGCCGGCCCCGGGCCGTCTTTCCCCATTCCCCCGCCTCCCTAGCGCCTAAGGATGTGCCGCAGATAGCGCTTACTCTTCTTGATACTCAGGTACTTCTCGTACCGCTCATGGCTCATGCAGTACGCGAAGGGATAGTCGCCCTCGATCACAAAGGTATGGCCGAACTTGGTAATGTACTTTTCCAGCGCCGCTATCGCCGCGTAGACGCTCTCCTGCTCCTCCATGGAAACCCCCTGTTTCCCCAGGCCGGAAAGCAGCTTGATCAGCATCCGGTACTTGTCCAGAATGGGCCGCACCATGTGCGAAAGATGAGCGTCGTCCCGCAGCTTTTCCAGCTCCCGTTCTATCTTTGGTTTTTTCTTTTCCATGGTTAACCCGCCCCCATCCCTTCCAGCCGGGGCGGCCCCTCAGTTCCGCGGCGGCTTGCCATACTTGTACCTTTCCCCGTACATCGTTACCCCCATCCCCAGATAAGGCTTTACCCCGGCCATGCTATAGTCCCCCGCGAAGGTATCGTTGGACACCCTGGTTACCACCCTGCCGCCCCCGGAGGAAACCTCCCGCGCCGTGGCGTTGATAAAATCATAGGCCAGGGTCAGGCCAAAATCAATATACCACCGGTCGGAGAGGTCGTACTTAAACCCCGCGTCCAGGCCCAGGCCGAAATTGACCGCCCGGGAAACATAGTCCCCCGCCTCCCCGGCGTACTCCCCGTAAAGGGGCCACCCCATGTGGAGGCCGGCGCCGAAGTGGAACCCCCCGCCCCGGGCCGCCCACCGGAAACCGGGGCCGATAATCCAGTCGTACTGAAACAGATAGTCGTAGTTTGAGCCGCCGCGGCGCTCGATGACGGGAAACAGCGCCGCGAAGTGGAAGAACAACCCCCCGTTCCCGCCGCCGCCGAACCGGTAGAAGTTCACGTTAAGCCCCGGGGCGCCCAGGTAGCCCCAGCCCTCGCCGGGGTATTTTTGAAAGGAATTCCCGAACTCCAGCCCCACCGAGGTCCAGACCTCAACCTGGGAAAAGGCCGCGGCGGTTACGCCGGCCCACAGAACCGCCAGAACCAGGGTTTTTCGCATACCGGCCCTCCAGGATACCGCGTTTACCCCATCCTAGCAGGCCCCCGGGGCGGCGTCAAGGGAAAAAAGCGCGGAGGGTATCCGAAAGGGAAAAGCCGCGGACGGCGGCGGCGGCGCGAACATTGCCCCCGACGCCACCCGCGTTACCTTTACCCTGACGGCCCTGAACCGCGAGGTTAAGGACGCCGCCGACAGCGCCTGTCAGATCACCGCCCCCGCGAGCCACGCCGGCGGCCGCCGAACGGCGTCCATCAACGGCCGGAACATCCCCCACTCGGGCCGCGGCCCGGATAGCTCGGGCCGTGGCCCGCATCACTCGGGCCGTGGCCCGCATGGCTCGGGCCGTGGCCCGCACGGCTCGGGCCATGGCCCGCATGGCTCGGGCCGCGGCCCGCATGACTCGGGCCGTGGCCCGGATAGCTCGGGCCGTGGCCCGCATGGCTCGGGCCATGGCCCGGACAACCCGTATACAACCCCAAAGGGTTTGAGGTATACTGGGGAAAACCGGGGGCTCCGCCCCCACAGTCAGGAGAACGGCATGAGTAACGATTATCTTCCCCGCCCAGACGGGGAGTTCGACGGCTGGTTCAAAAATCTGGTCCAGTATGTTACCCAAAAGACCTCGGGGAACCCCCCCGCGTGGTCCCACATTCCCCCCGGGGAAGTCGCCGCCCTGGGGGGGGTTCTGCCCCCCTGGGAGGAGGCTTTCGGCCCCACCCAGCGGCCCCACGGCCCGGTGGAGACCGCGGCCAAGAACGCCGCCCGGGCCGCCGCGGAGGCGGTGATCCGGCCCTTTAAGCGCCGGTTCCTGGACGATCCCCCGGTAACCGACGAGGACCGGGTGGCGATGGCTATCCCCGTCAGGGACAGCACCCGCACCCCCAGCCCGGCCCCGGTAAGCTACCCCGAGGCGGAGGCGGACAGCTCGGTGATCCGCCAGCTTTCCATCCACTTCCGGGACAACGCGACCGGGAAGCGGGCCAAACCCCACGGGGTCCACGGCGCGGAGATCCGCTGGGCCCTTATGGAAGAGGCCCCGGCGGGGGTGGACGGCCTGTTCCACTCGGACTTTGATACCGCCAGCCCCTTTACCCTGTCCTTTGAGGAGGCCGACCGGGGCCGGCGGGTCTACTACTGCCTGCGCTGGGAAAGTACCACCAACCTTAAGGGTCCCTGGGGGGAGATCTATTCCGCGATTATCCCCTGAGGCCCCCCGGATCGAGCGGGACGAGGGGGGGGAGGTGTCCCTTCCCCCGGGGGCCCTCTACGGCGCGGAAAGCGAGCGGGCCCGGCGGAACTTCGCCCTGGACTACCCCCGGGTGAATCCCCGACTGATCCGGGGGATGGCGCTGGTGAAAAAGGCCGCGGCCCTCACCCTGGGCAGGGTCTTTCCCGGGGAGGGGGAAAAGTTCCGGGCCGTCGCCGCGGCCTGCGACCGGGTCCTCGCGGGGGAGGGGGCGGATCAGTTTATCACCTCCGCCCTCCAGGGCGGGGCGGGAACCTCCACCCACATGAACGTGAACGAGGTGCTGGCCAATCTGGCGCTGATCATCCTGGGGAAGGAGCCCGGGGACTACGGGACGGTGCATCCCCTGGACGACGTAAACCGCTTTCAGTCCACCAACGATGTCTACCCCACGGCCCTGCGGATCGCCGCCATCGGGGCCCTCCGGGAGCTGTCGGAGGAGTGCGCCCGGCTCCAGGGGGAACTGCAAAAAAAGGAAACCGCCTGGGAGGGGATCCCCAAGCTGGGCCGCACGGAGCTGATGGACGCGGTCCCCGTTACCCTGGGGGCGGAATTCGGCGCCTACGCCCAGGCCCTGGGCCGGGACCGGTGGCGGCTCTACAAGGTGGAGGAGCGCCTGCGGCAGGTGAACCTGGGGGGGGCGGCGGTGGGGGCGCCCTGGGCCGGGGCCGGGGGGGCCGCCCTGTTCCGAACCTACCGCCGCGGGGTGATCGAGGAGCTGCGGGGGATCACCGGGCTGGGGCTGGCCGCCGCGGAGTACCCCATGGACCTGACCCAGAACTGGGATGTCCTGGTGGAGGTTTCGGGGCTGCTCAAGGCCCTGGGGGTGAACTTGATGAAGATCGCGGGGGACCTGCGGCTGATGGGTTCCGGCCCCCGGGGGGGGCTGGGGGAGCTGCGGCTGGCCCCCCTCCAGCGGGGCAGCACGATCATGCCCGGCAAGGTGAATCCCGTGATCCCCGAGATGGTGATCCAACTGGGGATCAAGGTCCAGGCCAACGACGCGGCCATCGGCATGGCCGCGGGCCGGGGGGAGCTGGAGCTGAACGCCTTCGGCCCCCTTATCGCGGACGCGCTGCTGGAAAGCCTGGGGCTCCTGCGGGACGGCTGCTTCCTCTTCCGGACCAAGTGCGTGGAGCCCCTGGAGCCCGACCCGGCCCGCTGCGGGGAGCTGCTGGACCGGTCCTGGGCTTTCGCCGCCTCCTACGCGCCCCTGTTGGGCTACGAGGGGGTCCGCCGGATTATCGAGGAAACCCGCGAAACCCGGGATGGGGAGGACGCCCCGTCCCGGATCCGGCGGGCCCTGGAGGAGGCGGTCCGGGCCGGCCCGGGGCCGGGGGGCTCCCCCGCCGCCCAAGCTTGATCTTTTCCCCCGGTTCCGCTATAGTGGCCTCAGCGCCGGAAAAGGGGCGCGAACCAGCTATGAAAAAAGTAGTCGTCGCGATCGCGCTGTTAACGTTGAGTCTGGGGGTCCACGCCCAGGGCAGGTCCTGGTGGGGGCCCAGGTATCCCAAGGTGATCAACATCTCCTACGTGGAATCCCCCTTTAACCTTCAGATCATGGTGATGCGGGAACGGCGAATGCTGGAAACCGCCTTCGCCGCCCAGGGTATCGCCATCGCGATCCGGTGGCACCACATCAACTCCGGGGCGGATCAAACCAACGCCATGGCCGCCCGCTCCCTGGATATCGCCTCGGTGATCAACTCCACCTCGGTGATCATGGCCAACGCCGGGGGGAACCCCGTGCATATCGCCGCCCTGGTGAGCCGGCCCACCCATACCTTCGCCTTGATGGTCAACGCCGGGGGGCCCAGGACGGTGCGGGAACTAAAGGGAAAGACCATCGCGGGCCCTAAGGGCACGACGCTGCACCAGATGCTTATCGCCGCGCTGGTCAAGGAGGGGATGAGCGCTTCCGACGTGAACCTTATCCAGATGGGGCTGCCCGAGGCCCGGTCGGCGCTGCTGGCCAACCGGGTGGACGGGGCGCTGCAGGCGGCGAGCCTGATCCTGCGGAACGAGGAGGCCGGGGCCCGGACGCTTTTTACCGCGGATGGATACATGACGCCCCTGCTCTTTACCGCGGTGCGCCCCGCCTTCGCCAGGGACTACCCCGACCTGCTGCGGATCTACCTGGAAACCCAGGCGGCGGCCTACGACTGGATCGCCGCCAATACCCGGGAGGCGGTGGCCATCGGTTCCCGGATCCAGCAGATCACCTTTGAGGACGGGATGAAGCTGTTTGTCTGGGGGGGAATCGCCTCGGTGATGGATCCGGGGGATCTTCCCGCCGTTCAGGCGGACGTGGACTTTCTGTACCACCAGGGGATGATCGACCGGAAGATAGACCCCGCGGCGATTATCCTGCCCGCGGCTTACAGCCGCTAAGATGAGGGGTGGTCCTGTCCGGGGGGGCGGGTTTCGCGATTACGCGATCCTGCCGGCGGCGATTATCGCCCTGTGGGCCCTGCTTTCCTCCCTGAACCTGGTTAATCCCTACCTGATCCCCTCCCCCGCCCGGATTGGGGACGCCGCCCGGCGGCTTATCGCCTCCGGCGAACTGGGGCGCCACGCCGCGGTAAGCCTGGGCCGGGTCTGGGCGGGTTACGGGATAAGCGCCCTCTGCGCCCTTCCCCTGGCCCTGGTTTTCCACGAAAGCCCCTTCCTCCGCCGGTTGTTTCACGTTCCCCTGGAGGTTATCCGGGCGGTGCCGCCCCTGGCGATGATCCCCCTCCTGATCCTGTGGTTCGGCCTGGGGGAGGCCTCCAAACTGGCGGTGATTGCGCTGGCCTCGTTTTTCCCGGTCTTCCTTAACGCCGGGGGGGGCTTTGATTCCATGGATCGCCGCTGGCTGGAGCTTTCCCGGTCCCTGGAGCTTTCGTTTTCCCGGCATCTTTTTTCCGTGCTGATCCCCGGGGCCCTGCCCCAGCTGGTAACGGGCCTGCGGCTGGGCTTTGGCTACGCCTGGCGGGCCCTCCTGGGGGCGGAACTTTTCGCCGCCGCCTCGGGGCTGGGGTACCTTATCACCGATTCCCAGGCCATGGCCCGGGTGGACCGGGTTTTTGTGGGGATCATTACCATCGGCCTTTTGGGGGTCTTTTTCGACGCCCTGCTCCGGGGGGCGGCGCGGAAGCTCAGTCCCGAAAGCGCCCGCCGGGGGATGGAAGCCGCCGGGGGAGCGCCGGGGACGGCGCGGTAGGGGGGAAGCCGTCATGCTCACCGTCCGTTCCCTGCGTAAAACCTACCGGGACCCTTCAGGCGGCCCCATCGACGCCCTCCGGGATTGTTCCCTGGAGGTCCCGGAAAAAACCTTTACCGCGATCCTGGGCCGCAGCGGCTGCGGCAAGACCACCCTGTTAAAGGTGATCGCCGGGCTGGAAGGGGCGGATTCGGGGGAGGCGGCGTTTTCCCGCCCCGGACCCACCGGCCCGGAGGGCGCTCCCCGCCCCGCCCCGCGGGTGGGCTTTATGTTCCAGGACCCCCGGCTCCTTCCCTGGCTGACGGTGGAACAAAACCTCGCCCTGGCCGTTCCCGATCCCCCCGGGGGCCGCCGGAGGACGGCGGCGGACAAGGCGGCCCTCCGGGAGGAAACGGGCCGGGCCCTGGCGCTGGTAGGGCTGGCGGACCGGGGCGGGGCCTACCCCGCCCAGCTTTCCGGGGGCATGGCCCAGCGGGCGGCCCTGGCCCGCTGCCTCTGCCGGAAGCCGGAGATCCTCCTCCTGGACGAGCCCCTGGGCAGCCTGGACGCCCTGACCCGGAACAACCTGCGCCGGGAACTGGACCGGCTGTGGCGGGAACTGGCCCTGACGGTCATCCTGGTAACCCACGACATTGAGGAGGCGGTGTACCTGGGGGACCGGGTGCTGGTGATGGACCGGGGAACCATGGTGAGCGGCCTGGACATTCCCCTGGACCGGCCCAGGGATTACCATGGCGCGGAATTCCAGAATTATTGTAAACTCATTGAGGGGAGAATTATGAAAGAGACACCGGCACGGGACGGAATAGATGTGGAGTAACGGCGAAATTCTTCATTACATCACCACCCGGGACAGGGGCGAAGAGGAGGCCCTCTTCGCCGCCGCCCGGAAGGTCCGGGAAGAGCAGTACGGCCTGGATGTGTACTTTCGGGGGCTGATCGAATTCACCAACCACTGTAAAAACGACTGTTTTTACTGCGGAATCCGGCGGAGCGGCCCCGGGGTGGAACGCTACCGCCTGAGCCCGGCGCGGATCCTGGATTGCTGCCGGGTTGGGGCCGGCCTGGGCTTTAAGACCTTTGTCCTGCAGGGGGGGGAGGATCCCTGGTTTACCGACGAGCGGCTGCTCGGTCTGGTACGGGCCATCCGGGCGGAGTTCCCGGACCACGCCATCACCCTTTCCCTGGGAGAGCGGAGCCGGGAGAGCTACCGGGCCCTGTTCCAGGCCGGGGCGAACCGCTACCTGCTGCGCCACGAGACCGCCAATGAGGCCCACTACGCCGCCCTGCATCCCCCGGAGACGCGGCTTTCCGAACGAAAGCGCTGTCTCTACACCCTGCGGGAGATTGGCTACCAGGTGGGGGCGGGCTTTATGGTGGGAACCCCCTTTCAGACCCCCCAATGCCTGCTGGAGGACCTGCGCTTCCTCCAGGAACTGGAGCCCCACATGGTGGGCATCGGCCCCTTTATCCCCGCGGCGGGCACCCCCTTCGCGGACCAGCCCCCGGGGGACATACACCTGACCCTCCGCATGGTAGCCCTTACCCGGCTCCTCCTGCCCCGGGTCCTGCTCCCCGCCACCACCGCCCTGGGCACCCTTTCCGGCGACGGCCGGGAGCGGGCCCTCATGGCGGGGGCCAATGTGGTGATGCCCAACCTTTCCCCCCGGGAGGTGCGCGAGCTCTATTCCCTTTACGACAATAAGATCTGCACCGGCGACGAGGCCGCCGAGTGCGTCCGCTGCATGTCCCTCCGGGTCCGGGCCTCGGGCTTTGTCCCCAACCTGGGGGCCCGGGGGGATTCCCTTGTCCCCGGGGCGGAGGGCCCGGGAAAGGCCGCGGCCCCGGGGGAGGGGGAACGGGCTCCCGCGAGGATCGCGATCCCGGTCCCGTAACGATGATGATCCTAAACCGGCGGGGAAACGCGCCCATGGCAAACCCCGTCCGGCCGCGAAGCGAAGGCCCGGCGGACAGCCGCGCCCGCGAGGCGGCATTGAATATGTTCAGAATATGTATGGAGGAACAAAGTGAGTGGAAAAAAACGTTTAACGGTTTGCCTGTGTTTGACGGCGGGGATAACCCTGGCGGCGCAGAACCTGGGGTCCTTTAGCTTCGCGGCCATCGCGTCCGCCGAGGCCGGGGGGGCCGCGGCCATCACCGCGGACGGGGACAGCGTTTACGCGGCGGGGTACAAGGACAACCCCTCCGGTACCGCCGCCGCCGGGGTGTGGAAGATCAGCGACTGCCGGGCCCCGGAGCTGGTCCCCCTCACCGACGGGAAGTACGACGCCGGGGTCAGCGCCCTCGCCGCCGCCGGGGACAGCCTCTACGCGGCGGGCTACGAGGACAACGCCTCCCACAAAGCCGCCGCCCGGGTATGGAAGATCACCGGCGGCCGGGTGGTGGAGCGGATTTCGCTTTCCGGCGAAAGGTCCTGGGCCCGGGCCAGCGCCGTCGCCGCGGCGGGGGACGTCGTTTACGCGGCGGGCTTTGACTACGACACCCGGGACGGCGGCGCCAACTACGCCGCCAAGGTATGGAAGATCACCGGCGGCAGGGCCGCGGAGCTGGCCGCGTTAACCGACGGCGGGTACGACGCCGGGGCCGCGGCCATCGCCCTGGACGGGGACAGCCTCTACGCGGCGGGGTTTGAAAAGAACGCCTTTTACAAAGCCGCCGCCAAGGTGTGGAAGATCACCGGCGGCCGGGTGGTGGAGGACATTCCCCTCACCGACGGGAAGCGCAACGCCTGGGCCGCGGCGGTTACCGCCGGCCGGGGCGGCGTTTACGCGGCCGGCGGGGAAGCGAACCCCTCGGGCGCGGCGGACATCGCCAAGGTGTGGCGGATTACGGGCGCGCGGGCGGAGGAACTGGTCTCCCTCACCGACGGGAGGTACAACGCCGGGGCCGCGGCCATCATCGCCCGCGGGGACAGCCTCTACGCGGCGGGCTTTGAGGCGGCCCCCTCGGGGACGCTGGCGGCCAAGGTGTGGAAGATAACGGGCCGGCAGGTGAGCGTCCTTGCCCTTTCGCCGCCCGCGGGGGGGAACGACGCCAAAGCCGCGGCCATCGCCGCCGGCGGGGACAGCCTGTATGTGGCGGGGGTGGAAACAAACGCCTCCGGCGCCGTGTCCGCCCGGGTGTGGAAGATACCCGGCGCGTTAGCGGGCGGCCGGTAACCGGGGCCCGAGTTATGGGGGCCATGGCCCGAGCTATGCGGGCCACGGCCCGAGCTGTGCGGGCCACGGCGCCCCACATCCGCCATCCCTGGCGGATGTGGGGCTGGGAGTTTCCGGTTCCACCGGAAACTCCACCCGCCCGGCTTCGCCGGGCGCGTTGGTTACAGCGGCGTCCGTGCCGCCCTTCGGCAAGCCCGATGGCCGCCACCGCCAGAGTTACCCGCCATGGATGGCGGTATAACCAACGCTTGAGCTGGGCTTTTCCGGCCCGGTGGTCTTTGTTTTCTGTGTTAGTTCCGTTCATACGTTTTAGCATCCGTTTTTATTCGTTCGTAAAGATATGTCTATCAGTACATACCCTTTTGATAATAACGCAAGCGTTTTTTTCGCTTTTTTTATGGAAATTCCACTCAAACCCGCAAGGCGGGCTTGCCTTGGAAACAGCGGCGTCCATGCCGCCCCGCCGGGCGGCCCGGGGGCGGGGAGGCAGCGCGGAACATTATGGCAACCCACGTCGCAAGCCAAAGGGCCTCACGGAGCGGCCTGTTTACCCACCCCGTGGCAGCCCTCATCCCCGTCAATCGTTGTCCATCTGTTCCGGGCGGCCTCCCCGCCCCCGGGCCGCATGGCGCGGGCCGCATAGACGCGGTATTCCCCCGGGGGCCGCTTTCGTGGTATCCTTGGGGAACCATGTTCCTAAAACGGCTTGATATCTTCGGCTTTAAGTCCTTCGCCGACCGCACCCAGGTTGAATTCGCCGACGGCATTACCGCCCTCCTGGGGCCCAATGGCTGCGGCAAGTCCAACGTGGTGGACGCCGTCAAATGGGTCCTGGGGGAGCAGGCCGCCAAGACCCTCCGGGCGGAAAAAATGGAGGACGTGATCTTTAACGGCACGGAAAACCGCAAACCCCTGAATGTGGCGGAGGTTACCCTCACCCTGACCAACGAGGCGGGGCTCCTTCCCCTGGATATGAGCGAGGTGGAAATTAAGCGGCGGCTCTACCGTTCCGGGGAAAGCGAATACCACATCAACGGCGTCCCCGCGAAGCTTAAGGAAGTGCGGGAGCTGTTCTGGGATACCGGGGTGGGCAAGGCCGCCTATTCGGTGATGGAACAGGGCAAAATCGACCAGATCCTTTCCAGCAAGCCCGAGGAAAGGCGCTACCTCTTTGAGGAGGCCGCGGGGATTACCCGGTACAAGGCCCGCGGCGCCGAGGCGGAACGGAAACTGGAAAAAACCGAGGAAAATATACGCCAGGTGGAGGGTATCCTGGGGGAAGTCAAGCGCTCCTACGACTCCCTCAAGCACCAGTCGGAAAAGACCCTTAAATACCGGACCCTGCGGGACGAGATCTTCCAGCTTGAGCTGGATATTCAGCTCCTGCGGCTCAAACAGTTCCGCTACGAAAAAGACGGCCGGAGCGGGGACCTTCATAAACGCCGGGGGGAACGGGACGCGATTAAAACGGAAATCGACGAGCTTGCCAAATCGCTGGAAGAAAACCTGGACGCGGTGAACTCCCTGGAAGAAAAGCTGGTGGAATACCAGAAAAACATCTACGGCCTGACGGTGGAAAAGGCCGCCCGGGAAAAGGAGGGGCGGCTTCTTACCGAGCAGCGCTCCCAGCACCAGCTCAAAATTACCCAGAACGCGGACCGGGAAAAGGCCGTGGTCCGGCGGGTGGAGGAGCTGAACCGGGACGCCGCCGAACAGGACGGGGTGGTAAAGGACCTGCTCAAACAGGCGGCGGACATCGGGGCCAATATCGCCTCCTTCGAGGAAAGCATACGGCTGGCCTCCTCGCGGATCATGGAAAACGACCGGATGGTCCGGGAAAAGGAAAAGGAGATCCGCGATCTGGACGCGGGCCGGGCCAAACTGGAAAAAGACCTGGAGGCGATTACCGACGACATTGTGGCGGCCCTGGACGCGGGCCTTAAGGAGGCGGGGTATTCCGCCCAGGAACGGCGGACCGCCGAGGAAGCCCTGGGCGCCGCCCTGGGCCGGCTGAGGGAACTGCTGGCCGGCGGCGGGGCGGCGGGGGCCGGGGCCTCCGCGGCGGCGGGCCGGGGGGCCTGGTTTACCGGGGCCGCCAAACCGCCGGGGCTGAGCCCGGAAACGGCGGAGGAGGCGGGCCGGCTTATCGACCAGGCCGTCGCCCTGTTTGAAAACTACCGGAAAAGCGCCCCCTCTTTCATCGATGAGTTTGTGGCCCCCCAGGGGATTATCACCCGGAAGCGGGAGATAGACGCCGAAATCCGGTCCAACACGGAGGAGGTGCTGCGGCGGCGGGAAGAGATCGCCGGCCTGCGGGAGGACAACAAGGAACTTTCCGGCAAAATCGATCAGTACAAAACCACCCTGGGGGAACTGCGGGTAAACCGGGCCCGGATGGATACCCAGGCCAAGGCCGCGGAGGAACAGGCCCGGCTGCTGCGCCGGGAACTGGCCGGCCAGGAGGGGCTGCTCCGGCACATCCAGGACGAAACCGCCGCCGAACGGAAACAGGTGGAGGAGTTGACCGGGCGGATCGCCGGAACCGAATCGGAGATCGCCGCGATGGAAAAGCGGGGCGCCGCGTTAAGCGCGGAACTGGAGGACCTGGAAAAGGACATCAGCCGCAAGAACGGGGCCGCCGCGGGCAAACAGGAAAGCCTCAAGAAGCGGAGCGCCGATTTGGCCCGGGTTCAGGAAGCGCTGGAAAAGATACACCTGGACCTGGTCCAGACGGAGACGGAGATTAAAAACATCCAGGACAACTTCCGGGAAACCCACTCCCGGGACCTGCTGGAATTTGAGGAGCGGATCTTCACCATCACCACCCCCCCGGCGGAACTGCGGGAAAAGCTTTCCGGGAAAAAGGGGGGCCTCCGGGACCTGGGGTCGGTAAACCTCATGGCCCCGGAGGAATTCGCCGAAACCAAGGAGCGCTTCGATTTCCTCTCGGGCCAGCTGGAGGATTTGGCCAAAGCCAAATCCGATCTGGAGGCGATGACCGCGGAGATCCGCCACGAATCCTCCGAACTGTTCCTGGCCACCTACAACCGGATAAAAAAGAACTTCCACAATATGTTCCGCCGCCTCTTTGGCGGGGGCCGGGCGGAACTGCGCCTGGAGGACGCCAACCATGTCCTGGAGTCGGGGATAGAGATCTTCGCCCAGCCCCCGGGAAAAAAGCTGGAAAACATCGCCCTCCTTTCCGGCGGCGAAAAGTCCATGACCGCCGTGGCCCTGCTCTTCGCCACCTACATGGTCAAGCCCAGCCCTTTCTGCCTGCTGGACGAGATCGACGCGGCCCTGGACGAAAACAACGTGATCCGCTTTGTCCACCTGCTGCGGGAGTTTGGGGACACCAGTCAGTTTATCGTGATCACCCACAATAAAAAGACCGTTACCGGGGCGCGTACCCTGCTGGGGGTTACCATGGAGGAGTCGGGGGTTACCAAACTTATCTCCATCCGGCTGGAACACGAGGAGGAGGCCGCCGCCCGCCGGGACTTCCTTCCCGGGGAAACCTTTGAGGAGGAGGACGTGGAGCCCGAGGAAGGCCGGGAACTTCCCCTGGGGATCAACGATCCTTCCCAGGTGAGCGACGCGGAACTGCGGCCCATCCGGGCGTCCCGGCCCAAGGCCGGGAAACCCGCCCCCCCGGGGGAAACGGAACCGGCCGGGAATTGAGTATCCACCGAAAAGGAACACCCCCCAAGATCATACCGGCCTCCCTTCTTTCCGCGTACGTCCTGGTGACGGCCGGATGCACCTCCCTGCACGCGTACATGTATGTCCTGGCCTCGGATTATGACGGGAATGCGGCCCTCCAAAAAGAAGCGGCGGTCAAGGATGTCCTGGGGGACATCATCAGCAGCCCGGACCGGTACAGCCTCCGGGCCTACACCAGGGCGGCGATCTCATACCGGGTACGCAAAACGGAAAACACCACCCATAGTTTTTATGTTATCTCCCGGGAAGGAAAAACCTGGCAGACCCTCAGCTTTTCGGCCACGGGAAAGTGGGCCACCTCCAAAGGCTGCTGGGCGATAGACACCGCCACCGACCGCTCCTCCTACGAGGAGTACCTGCGGGGCGCGAACCGGTGGCACGTGGAGGAACTGAAAACAGACCGGGGAATCGACACGGCGCCGACCCTGCGAAACATCGTGGAAAAAATCGAAAGCGACACGACCTACTATTTCCGGGCCCGGGT
The DNA here is from genome assembly GCA_031257195.1 of Treponema sp. Taxonomy (GTDB): domain Bacteria; phylum Spirochaetota; class Spirochaetia; order Treponematales; family Breznakiellaceae; genus JAIRPD01. The sequence continues at coordinate 17,041 of JAIRPD010000062.1, forward strand.
AAACAGGGACGACCGCGTGGATAACTGCAACACGGCCCTGCTGGAAACCATGGTGGAAAAACCGTAGGCCCCTGGTTTTACCCCGGGCCGGCCAGCTCGGCGCGCCGCGAGACGGCCCCGCCGCTACCCCCCCCCCGTTATAGACGCGAACTTCAGCCGAACAATCGCCGCTATCAGTACTTAAATCGTTAGCGGATATGTTCCACTCACACATCTCGCGCAGGTCGTCAACCGTACACCCATCGCTCATCAGCGGATAGGTAGTCCAATCGGCGCCATTATCGTTGATCGTCAGGATTCCCCAGTCGAACGTATCCAGATCCGGCCGGTACTTCTCGCAAAACAGGTTCCACAAACGCGTACCCGGCAGCGGCTGGACCGGATACACGGTGATCCCCGCGCACTTACCGCGGTTACGCTCGATGAACCGCCTGGTCTCATCGAGCGTCTCCCTCGTCTCGCCTGGATAGCCGATGACCACGCTCGTTACCGGTTTGTACCCGGCCGCGTTCAGAATGTCAATACAGCGCTGGTTTTGCGCAACCGTCGCGCGCTTGTTCATCGCCTTGAGGATCGCGTCGGAACCGCTTTCCGCCCCGAATGCCAGGGCCTGAACGTTCATCTTGCGCAAGGCGGCGACCGTTTCCGCGTCCACGCTGTCAGCCCGCGTCAAGCACTGGTAGGTGATCCGGTTCAGTCCCTCGGCTACGATTGCGTTGGAGATTTCCTTTAACCGCCCACGGTTGACCGTGAACAGGTCGTCGAAAATGTTGACATTGGACGCGCCAAGTTCCGCAAGCTGCCGCAGTTCCGCCATGACGCGAGGTACGGGCAGGTCGAAGTAACCCTTCCAGAACGAACTCGAGGAACAGAAGCCGCAGTGAAACGGACAACCCCGGCTGGTCATCACGGTATAGGAAAACGATTCCCCGCCGAACGTCTTGCCGCTCTTTAGTACGCCCCAATCCGGCAATGGAGAGCCGCCGAGGTTATTGAGGTCTTCCAAGGGCCCTCGGAACGCCTCGCCGTACTTCAGCGTCCGCGGCAGCGCCGTTACGTGCTGTCCTCCAACAACATAACGCCCGGGATACCCAACCAAACACTTACGTCCAAGATCGTTTACCAAATCCCACGCGTTGGTCAGCCCTGAGCAGTACACTCGATCGGCCGCCAGAATCTCCTCCTCGTCGTCGGAGTAGAACAGTTCGTCGCCCGGAAACCGTTTTTTCAGAAGCCCGGCGATGACCGCTAACCCGTAAGGCATGGCGAAGGCCGCGGTCGTGTCGGTCCATTTGTAAGGCATGGTCAAGGCGATACGCATGCTCCTTCCCCGTTTCCCGCCATTAAAAAACGAGGACAACGGCATGATTATTCTCCTTGCGGCGTTCCCGCGCCGGCGGACACGCCCTTGTATTGTTCCGCGCCCCGCGGCGCGTTGTTCCGTATTCTTCTTCGGCATTTTTTCACCAACAGCCCCGCCGTAAACAAGGGACCTTCTTTTTTTAGGGTCCTGAAAAATCCCCGCGTTTTCCGGAAAAACCACGGTAATCTTTTTCTCATATAAGCCCGATAAAAAGCGTTAACCTCTTTAAAATAGGCTATGTTGCTCAAATCGGAACCGTTACCGCGGATCGCGGTAATTTCCCTTTTAAAATAACGCGAATCGTTAATGTAGTACGCCGCGTAACTGTCGGGCGCGATATACGATGTGTAATACCCGTCTTTTTGGGCAAAAAATGACCATAACCGTTCTAAATGATGCGTCAAAAGACCAGAGTTCCGCGGCAACGGCTCCTCGGGAAAATCGTCATAGCCCCAGGGATAACTTGTCAATGTTTTCACCGCCTTCGATCTGAACCATAGCATTCCACCTATGGGGGACAGCGGATGATCTTCCACTTTCGCCTCAATACCATAATACTTTTTTAAAATCGCGGCGGCGGTTTCCTTTTTATTCAAGCCGGCCCATTCGTTTCCATAAACGGCCATATATCCGCAGTTCCATTCAAAAGGAACAAGAAGGCCAATATGGGGGTTTTTATCCAGTAAAGAAATCACATTTTTAATATAGTCGCCGCTGAACAGCAGGCTGTTAAAACAATGATCCCTAAAGTCGTTTCCCACCACCCCGTCGCCCCAGTAGGGAGATCGTTTAGCGTGAACAAAACCGATATAATCGTATTTTTGTATAATATCGGCGCAGGTTACCAGCAGCGCCGAGTTGTCCCTGCCCCGGTTTGGCTGGATTCTGTATTCGACACTGTTCGATAATTCCCCAAAAACCTCCGCGCAGCGATCGCGTACCTCTTCGGAAGCGGTAACAATCACTATATCCACATATTCCGGCGCGGACTTAACATAGCTAAAGCAATAGTCAACAAGCTCCAGCGGATAGACATACACCACCAGGGCGGTTTTTGAGTCGCTTTTCCCCGGGCGCGAAAGAGCGCTGGGCAGTATATTCACAAAATGCAGGTTGTCATTCAGCCGTGACATGGGAACGAACCGTATCAGATCGTCGTAAATCATGGCTGGGTCCAACAGCCTTGTTTCCGCGAGAAAATTCAAAAGCCGCCGGGGGCGGTAATCGGTTGTTGTGTTAAATTCATGTTCTTTCCAGTCCCAAAAGAACTTCCGTTTCGCTATGGGACACCGGTCCTCAATTACCTGCGTGTCGGTAACAAAACAGGGATTTGTCATTTTCAAAAGCCTTGTATACTTGTCAAAATCCATATAGGACGCCGACGTAAACCCCCGGTCCTCTAGGTACCGGGTCATTCTGATCTCGCCTAAATAGACCATATCATTCCAGATATGGTGCGGGGGCAGGTTATCCCACCAGGAACGCCACGCTTCCGATTCCAGCAGGCGCTTTCTAAAAACCAGCCAGTAACTTTGCAGATGTTCCGGCATTTTCGCGTCCGCGTTTAGGGGATGACGGTTAATCCCCCAGAAATCACAATTCCGCTCGGCCATGGCGTCGAACATTTCGGCAAAAGGATAGATGGGACCGTAAAAGGTATTATTGGTTAAAAGGATTTCATCGTATTCGCGTATCCTGTCCGGTCCGGCATACTCAAGGCCGGCTTTCCATCCCCAAAAATCAAAGCCCTTGTTTTCACGAAACAAAACGGCGGCTCCCGACGCCGCGAGCCATTTTTCCCCCTCCTCCAAAAGATCGCCATTCACCACCACCAGTACATCGCAGTCCGCCGATTGCAACCCGGCGATACAGTACCGTACATAGTTTCTTAATTCGCCCTTCCCGTCGTGATGAACAAATAGAGCCAACCGCTTATTCATGTTTCCTTACCACCACGGTAAACCCGTTACCCGCCTTATCGTCGGGATCCATCACCTCCACCACGTTCAATCCCAGATAGGTACACAACTCTACCACATCCTCGGGAAACCAAAAACTGTGATGCCCGTTGTGAAACGATTCTTCTCCCCTATGGACATTACCCTCGTGCCGGTCTATGAGTTCGCCCAGGGTGGTGCGGGGTTTGTCGTAGTCGAAAATTCTGTCTTTGTGGGGTACGATCATAAACAAAATTCCCCCGGGGCGGATTACGCGGATCCATTCGGTAATCGCTTTTATGGGATCAAAAAAATGCTCAAGGACATGGGCGTTGACCACAAAATCCCAGGTATTGTCCTTAAAGGGCAGATCATCGCCAGGCGCGACGATGTCAACTTTTAACGGCTCGCAATGAAATTCATCGACGCAGGCTTTTGTGAAAACGGTTGATTCGTCCGTATAATCAACGTTAAGCGTGTTGAGGCCAAAGGGGCTGTGCGCTCCACCGCCAATTTCGATACCCCGCAGCCCGTTAAGATACCGATGGGCGGTTCTTGATTCCCGTATCAGAATTCTGTTGTCGGGGGGAAATAACTCTCCCAGCCGCCGTTCAATACGTTCAAGTTCTTTTAAGGGCGCGCTGGTGTACGAGAGAACCTTTATTCCCAGAAAATAAATTTGGACGCCGCCGCCGGGGAGTATTTTCCTTTTCAGCGCTTTCATATAGTTATTTCTCCTCTTTCCAGAACGAGTACATCCCCTTTTCTAACTCGTACTCCGTTTTTTTAACCTTCCGGTCTTTCTGTCCCAGGGCCCAGGAAAACATGCGGTTGACGGTATCTTCCATATTGGTCCCGTCACGAAAATCAAGCAGGCTTTTCGCCTTGCCGTGATCGCACCAGGCGAATTTAACTTCGTGCCGGCCCTCAAGGTGTACAATCTCCGGGTAAAAGCCAAAATTCCCCGCGCATTTTTTGACAAGTTCCGCGGCCTCACCTATGGTTCGCTCCTTGTCCGCGCCCAGATTAAAGATCTCTCCGTTGTATTCATACATAAGCCGCTCAAAGGGCTTCATGTAAAAGGAAACGTCGGAAAACGCCCGTTTTTGAAGACCGTCGCCGTAAATAAAGAGCGGTTCACCCCGGATGGATTTTCGTATCCAGATACCGATGACATTTCTGTACCGATCCCAAATGTTCTGATAGATCCCGATGATGTTATGGGGCCGGATGATAGAGTAGGACAGTCCATGTTGATCATGGGCCACCCGTAAATCCATTTCCACCGCGTACTTCGCGATACCGTAGGGGTCTATAGGCCGCCGGGCCATGGTTTCCACAAAAGGCGGCCTCTGCGGCCCGTAAACGGCCATGGAACTGGTGAATATAAACTTTTTAACCCCGTGTTTTATTGACGAGGTTATAAGATTGGCCGAGCAGATCAGGTTGTTGGTATAATTGTACCGGCGGATAAACGGCGAAAGCCCCTCGGCCGCGTAGGCGGCGAAGTGATACACATAATCCGGTCTTTCGCTTGCGAAGTACCCGTCCACCGCGGAGAGGTCGGCGAGGTTGATATCCGCGCAGCTAAACCCCTCCGCGAGATTTTCCCGGTAGCCGCCGGAAAAATCATCGATTCCAACAACTTCATACCCCTGTTCCATAAGAAAACGTGAAAAATTGCTCCCCAGAAGCCCGGCCGCGCCGGTTATCAACACTTTGACGCTCATCAATTTCTCTCCTGTCTTGTTTTTACCGTCCCTTCATCAAGAGCCGCGTTTACCCGAGGTCCATTTGACGCCGGCACGGGTGGCCTGTTCTTTACCCTGGCCGGGGATGATTTGACTTTCGTGAATATCAGGCGCGTCGGCCGCTCATACATACCTCGCCTGTACGGCGCGTACCCCCCCCGCCCGGGAAGGGGGGTTGTTTTCCCGGGAAAATGAGTTGTTTTCTTGGAATAAAAAAAGTATTTACCGGAAGCGGCGGGATCCATCCGCGGGAAGAACCGTTTGGTAACGGCTCCGTCCATGGGGGGGGGGGGGGGTAAAACATCCGCATCCCCGGGGAACGTTTCCGGGGAGCCCCCGGCCCAGGCGATCCCCGCCTAACGCGTTGGTAACAGCGCCATCCATGGTGAGAGTGTACCAGGGCGGGAAAAGGCTGTCAACCACCGGCCGCGGGCAAGGACGCGCGCGTTTTACCGGCCCCCTTAACCCGGGACCCGCTATAGAAAACAGGGGAAAACCAAAAAAAGATAACCGCGAACACGCGCTTCGATACCAAAGTCCCCGTTCCTGTGGTTTGCGGTTCAATTGTTTTTTTCCGGTTTTCCCCTTTCGGATAACGTAAACGCCCTTACCCCGCCGCCCGCGAACCCCGGGCCCCCGCCCGTCCTCCCGGCGGCCCGGGAAACGCGCCGAAAGCCCCGGCGGGGGCGGGCGTTCATTCTTCCAGACCCTTCATAAACGCGTCTATCTCCCCCACCAGGCGCTGTTTCAGGGCCGTCAACTCCCAGGTCAGGACAGACGCCGGGGAAGGACCTTCCCCGGCGGGCTGTTCCAGGAACAACTGGTAGGGCAAAATCCCCAGACTGTCGGAGATATGCTGCAAAACCTCCGGGGAGGGAAAATTCTTGCCGTTCTCCACCGCGTTAAGGTAGTTGGGCGAAATATTGACCATTTCGGATAGTTTTACCTGGCTTATGTTCTTTTTGTTTCGCAAAAAGCGGAGATTCCTGATAAATAGTTCCTGCACATGGGTCATCGGCATCAGCATAATCTCTTTTTGAGCCCCGGCGGTACACGGTATAACCATTAAAACAACGCTATTACAGTTGACATTGCCGGTATTTGTAGGGAATACTTATGTCTAAACCGTTACAACAACGGTAATTCAGTTCATTTGGAGGACACCTATGACAAAGAAAGGTTTACTGGTCCTGGTCCTGGCGGCCGCCGCGGCGGGAGGGGCCTTCGCGCTGCCGCCCTTTCACTTCAGCGCCGGCGGCGGCGGATATTTTACCAGCGATTTTGGCGGCGGCGTAACGGCCACCTACCAGGGGACTACCGACACGGTCAAACTTCCCTACGCCGGGGGCGGGGGGTTTGTGTTCCTGGACGCGACCTACCTGGAAGTGTCCCTGGGCGTTTTTGGCGCCGCCGGATCGGAGAAGTTCCAAACCCATACCGTCGATCTTTCCGGCTCGGGGCTTGATATTGGTTTCGCGCTGAAATACCCCATGGTGATGAGTGGGAAGCTCCTGATATTCCCCCTGGCGGGCGTTACCTACCGGTTCATGCTCTCCGTAAAGGAGGATGGATTCAAAGTGGACAACCCGGAGGACCTCAACTCCCTGTGGTTCAAGGGCGGCGGGGGGTTTGATTTCTATTTTACCGAACATGGTTTTTTCCGCGCCCAGATCCTGTACGGCCTGCGGCTGGAAGAAGACATTGAAAAGAAGCTTATTTCCCTGCTCAAGCGAACCTACCCCGGCCTGTCCGGGAGCAGCCGGCTGGGCCACGGCCTGGAGGCAACGATCGCCCTGGGGTATTCGTTCTGAACCCCGGGGCCGGGCCCGGGGCCCCGGTACGCGCCGCCCGGCTTTACCTCCCTCCCCGCCGGCTCATAACCGGCCTATGGCGGCCCGGGGATAGTAGTGGCGGAGGATCTCTTCCACGTTAAACCCCGCGCTGGCCATGCCCGCCGCGCCGTGCTGGTCCAGCCCAATGCCGTGGCCGTAGCCGGCGCCCTGGAACACAAAGTACTCCAGGCCGCCCTCCGGGGACCGCTGGCAGCGGATCGTGAAGAGGCTTGACCGGAGGCTCCCCATGGCGTTCCAGATCGGGTCCCCCTTGACCCGCACCGATCCCTTGGAGCCCCGGACTTCCAGTTCCACGATCCGCCCCGATACGCCCCGGCCCCGGCTGATGATCTGGCTGATCTCCCCCGGGTCCTCCCTGAGGGAGGCCGTTATCCGGCGCCGTATTTCCCCGGGGCGCACCCACTTTTCCCAGCGGTAGGCGGAGGCGTAGAAATACCGGGGGACGCTGGAATAGGAATGGGGGGCGTTCCGAATCCAGCGGTACAGGGCGTCCAGAGGCTGGGGGCCGGTCCTCGGGGAAATCAGCTTGTCCGGCACGGCCTGCATGTAGGCGTCGTACCCCCACAGGGTAAGGCTGTCCTCGCTATAGCCCCCGTGGTTGGCGGAATAGTAGGCCTTGAGGGGCTCCTTGCCCCCCAGGAGGATGATCCCCCGGGTAAGGTCCACGGCGCTGCCGGCTCTTTTGTCCTCCGCCCCTACCCCGTGGTAAGCCTGGGAATGGGGGGTCCCGTAAAGGTCAAAGCCCCGGTCGGCGAATTGGCCTTTGTTGGCGATGGCGTAGGACCGGGCGGCGATGGTTTGGGCCTTCAGGGACTCCGCGGGCCAGCTCGCGGGCATTTCCGAGGGGACCACTCCGTAGAGGTAGTCCTCCAGGGGGACGATGTTGACCACCGTCATCCCCTCCGGGCGGGGCTGGAACTCCAGGTTTCCCCGGTAGGTCCTGTTGGTCCCCGGCGCGCCGTTAACGACCCCCGCCACAATCGAAGTATTCCCGGCGTCGCCTATCTCGTACACCAGGGGAGCGGAACCCTGGGCCAGGGTCTTTTTGTCCCTCCCCTGGATCAGCAGGCTCCCGCCGCCGCTCCCCCTGATCCATTCCACCCAAAACTGCTCCCCCGCGGCCCCCTGATACAGGACCCGGCTGTCCCCCGCGGCGCGGACCTTGAAGGCCCCCCCGGCTTTAACCGAAACCAGGCTCCGCTTTTCCGCCAGGCCCACCCGGATGATCCCCTCCTTGGGAAAGGAGGGGGCGGGCTGTACCTTGGGAGGGGCGGCCCGAATTTCCCGGCGGATCAGGCCCAGGCCCTCCCCCGCCGCCCCGCCGCCGGGGGCGTGTTTCCTCGCCTCCCCCAGGGCCGCGGCGATTTCCTTGTCGGCGGGCAGGCGGGTGTTGGCGGTGATCAGATAATCCCGGGCCTTCCGCCACTCCCCCCTGGCCATGAGGAGCCGGGCCAGGGGCAAAAGGGCTTCCGTAAAGGCACTGTCCTGCTCCCAGCAGGTTTGGAGGGATTTTTCCGCCTCCTTCGGCTTGTCCGCCCGCTGCAAAAGGCCCAGTCTGTACCAGCCCATGGGCCGCCATTTGTCGCCGTCCAGGCTCAGTTTGTAGAGTTCCATGGCCTTTCCGGCGTTCCCCGCCGCCTCCCAGCTCATGGCGGCGTAAAAGTGGAATTCCGCCCGGCCGCGGCTGTCCATGTTTTGGAGGGCCCCTTCGGCGGCGGACCGCAGGGGAATGGCCCTGGCGTAGTCGCTTAAAAGGCAGTAGGTATAGAAGAGTTCCACCTGGAGTTCCCCCCTTTCCCCGGGGCTCAGGTCCTTGTCCTGGAGCAGCTCCTCCAACAGGGCCGCCGCCTTGTCCATTTCCCCCAGTTCCCAATGGATCACCACCAGCTGGGTTTTTTCCGCCGTCCGGGCCCGGCCAAAGTCCCTGGCGGCCTCCTCCACCCTGCCCGCGTAGTAGGCTTCCAGCGGAGTCCGCGGTTTTGACGAGGACCGTGAGGCCGCCTTCCCGGTTTCCCGAAGGGCCCCCGACACTTCCTGGCTTCCCCGGGGAAAAATGGGGTACAGGCAAAGGCCCGCGACGATGAGTAAAAACGGCTTTTTAACCATGGATCCATCCTAATTCTTGACAAAGCCCTGTAAGGGAATGATAGTGTTAGTATGCAACAGCGCCAGGCTTTAGTTCAAGCTCAACAGCTCAGAATGAACACCCAGCTGTTCCTTTCCATAAAACTTATGGAACTTCCTATTATGGACCTGCGGGAGACGATTGGGGAAGAGCTGGAAAAGAATCCCGCCCTGGAGATGCTGGAAGAGCCTGGTACGGTTTCCCTGGATGACGCCGCGGAAAAGAGTTCCAAAGAGGAAGAGGCCTATTTTGAGGCCACCTCCGACGCGGGTTTTGTCCGCCGGGGGCCGGGCCTGGACGGCGACGAGCGGCGTCAGTTCCTGGAGGGGGCCATTTCCCGGCCCGAAACCCTGCAGGAACACCTGCTTTGGCAGCTGGCCCTGGAAACGGCGGACAGCGGCGTACGGCGCGTAGGGGAACTGCTTATCCAGAACCTCGACGCCGACGGGTTCCACAAGGAACCGGTGGAGGCCCTGGTAAAGGGCGAAGACCCCGTCGTGGTGGAAAAGGCTGTGGCCCTGGTCCGCTCCCTGGACCCCCCGGGGACGTGTACCTCGGGCTACCTGGAATCCCTGCGGGTCCAGGCCCGGCTTCTCCCGGACGCGTCCCCCCTCATCGAAAGGGTTCTGGACCACCTGGACAGCCTGGTAAAGGGCCGCTTCGCCGAAACCGCCCAGGTCCTGGGCTGCGGCGAGGAAGAGCTGCGGTTTTGTTTTAACCGCGTCAAGGAGGAACTTTCCCCCTTTCCCGGCCGGCGGTTTACCCAGGGGGAAACCCGCTACGCCGTGCCCGATGTGGAGGTCCGGCGCAAGGAGGGGGAATTCGTGATCCTCCTGAACCAGGAGGAAATACCGGTCCTGGGGATCAGCCCTTTTTTTATGGAGATCGCCGGCAAAAAGGGTCCGAAGAGGGAAGCCAGGGAAACCAGAAACTTTGTCAGGGAAAATATCCGGGAAGCCCGGTGGTTTATCCAGTCCATCGATCAGCGGAACCATACCCTGCTCCGGGTTTCCCGGTCCATTGTGGAATTCCAGCGGCCCTTCTTCGCCGGCGGCCCTAAATACCTGGCCCCCCTTACCCTTCGGGACATAGCCGGCGAGCTGGGGGTTCACGAAACCACCGTTTCCCGGACCGCCAACGGTAAATATATGCAGACCGAATGGGGGCTTTACGAACTTCGCCATTTTTTTACCAATTCCATCAGCGGTACCGGTTCGCGGGGGTCCCGGTATTCAAAAGAGGGAGTAAAGGAGATAATAAAGGAGATTATTTCCGGCGAAAAACGGCGTCTTTCCGATCAGGAACTGTCGAAAACCCTGGCCCGGCGGGGGATTTCCCTGGCCCGGCGGACCGTGGCAAAATACCGGAATGAGCTTGACCTGGGTTCATCATATACCCGTTGATTTTATAGCGGGGCCGCCGGGAATCTTGGTTTCCGGGCAGGGCCGCTTATTTTGCTTATTTTAGGAGGCTTTTTATGAACATTGACATCAAGGCGGTGCATTTTACCCTAAAGGACGATTCCCGGGAGTACCTGGATAAAAAAATCGCCCGTATCCGCAACGCGGAGAACATGATCGTTGATCTTTTGATCACCCTCACCAAAGACAAGGATTTTGCCGCCGAAGCCACGGTTAACTTCCGCTGGGGTGTGTCGATCCACACAAAAGAGCAGGATTTTGAGCTTATCCCCGCGGTGGACAAAATGATGGATAAGCTGGAACAAAAGATCACCAAAGAAAAAGAAAAGGTCAAGGAAAAGCGTTAGCCAAGGCGGGGAATCGAACCCCGGACCTGCGCATTACGAGTGCGCCGCTCTACCGACTGAGCCACCTTGGCGGTGATCTTACTGTACCCCAAAACCGCGGGAACTTCAAGGGGAAGGCCGCCCTTGACAGCCCGGGGGCGGGAGTATACACTGAAAACGATATAAATTTGTTTATCCATGAGCGGATTCGCGCCCCGCCGTCCCGCGGCGGAAGGCCCGGTGTCCGCCTGTCTATACCCGCGTTTTTAAGGAAGGAAACCATGGGAAGTTTGGATCTGCCCAAGAGCCCTAACGTATTTCACCCGGAAAAGCCCAGCGCCGTGGGTTCCCGGAACTCGCTTGCCCAGGAATACCGGGATCAGCAGGCGGAGGTAAACCAGCTTTTGGAAGAAGAGACCAACAAGGTCCTCCACCATATCAACTCAAAGCTCCCCAAGGACGCCCTGGAACGGCTGGATGTCATGGGCGGGCTTAAGGAGAAGCTGTACAACTACTTCAACCAGAACTACCAGAACATGTTCAACCGTTACATGGTAACGGCGGAAGACGAGATGGTAAAAAAGGTCCGAAGT
>JAIRPD010000122.1 GCA_031257195.1 Treponema sp.
TAGAGCTAACTATAACGAAACGTCAGAGCGGAAATGAGGGGAAAGGCAAATGGGAACGGATAGTATTTGGTATATAATCACAGGAAATATTAACCTCTCCAATTTCATAGAATTACGGAATAAAACGGTGATGAAGTGATTTTAACAAGCCCGTCCGCGGCTTTTAACGCGGACACCGCGCCCGTGGGGAGCGGAATATGTTTTGTATCGGCGGGAACCGGCGGCGCGTTCGCCGCGGACGCCGCGTAAAGGAGGCTAAAAATGGCGGTTATGAACGAAGTTACCGAGGTGCTGCACAAAATCGAGGCGAAGCTCTACCCCAACTACCTGGGTAAGGGCGAGGGGGCCTATGTCGCCCGGTCAAAGGCCGAGGCTCCGCTCTCTATCGAGGATATCTGCGCCAGCGCCAAAAACCGGGGCGGGTTCACGGGACAGTACGAGGACCTGGTGGAGCATGTCCGGGTCTTTATTAACGAGATGATCTACCAGCTTCTGGACGGCTTTTCCGCCCAGATTGGCGGGTATTTCTCCCTGCATACCCGGCTGGGGGGTACCTACCACAGCGAACGGGACCGTATCGATCCCGCCAAAATCACTATTTCCTTCCGGGAATTGGCTCATCTAAAAGCGCTGCTGGCCAAAGTTCATGTGGAAAACGAGGGTCTGGCCGGGGATGGGGCCTACATTGACGAGGTGGCCGACGCCCATACCGGTTCCCTTAACGGCGCCCTTACCCCGGGTAACATGGTCCACATCACCGGGCACAAAATCAAGGTGGAAGGGGAGGGGCCGGAGATTGGCCTGTGGTTCGCGGCCCAGGCGGACGGAAGCCGGACCAGGGTAACCGAGAACCTGGGGATTAACCGCCCCGCCGAGGTGATGGCCCTGATACCGGCCCTGCCCCCGGGAAAGTACCGGCTGGAAATTGTTACCCGGCACAGCGGGGGCAGCATCCCGCTCAAGGCTCCCCGCGTGATACCGGCGGGGCCGGAATTCACGGTCGCCTAGGACGGGGGCCGCGGTGTAACAAGGTAAGCGCCATGTCTGCCAAACCCAGGTTGTGTCAAAAACAAGCGGGGCGGGAAATAACCGCGCTACCGGCTTTTTTTGGCCGTGAAACCGGCGACGAAATCGGACGGGCTCACGCAGGGAACGCGCGGGTTTTCAAAATCGGCGGCGTTGCGGGTGATAATATAATCCACGTCCCGTTCCCGCGCCGCCGCGTATTGAACGGCGTCCTCAAAGTCTTTCCAGCGCAGGCTAAGGGCGGTTTTTACGGTACTTTCGGTGATTGCGGCAAAAGCAAAAATACGGGACAATTTTTCAATTTTGTTGTATACCAATTCCGTTTCTTTAAATTTCTTTTGAACAAAGTAAAAAATATCGGTTATAGCAAAGGAAGAAATATAGCCTGTCAACTTCCCTTCCTCAACCATACGCATAACGGCAAGGGAACTCGCATAGAAAGGCTCCCTGCCAAGAAGCACATCAAGAACAACGTTTGTATCAATCAACGCTTTCATAATCCATACTTCCTGGCCCGGCGTTCCTCACGGATTTCCTCAAGGCTTATATCGCCCAGATCAGAAAGAATTCCCAGCAGGCTGTCCGAAAGCGGTGTGGCGCTTTGCGGCGGCGCTTCCGGCGCGTCTTCCTCCGGGGTGTGCCAAATAACTTCAAACCGGGCCTTTGCTCCCGCCGGTATTTCGCGGGGAACCTCAATCGTCAACCGGTGGCTGGCGGGTATTTCAACAGTTTGTTCCACAGTCATACATCCCTCCGGGCTGTTTACCGCTAGGTATGGATTATACGCGCCGCCATACGGCGGCGCGGCGTTACAAGGAAACTATAGCATGAAACCCAGGTTGTGTCAAAAACAAGCCCGCCCGCGGGGTGAAGTGATGAACAAGGGAGGCGCTTAATGAGGAACGGGATACCAGCGGGCTGTCAGAATTATGGCTGTTTTGCCGGTTATGGCGGCGGCGCGAAGTCCAGAACAGTGAAAGAAGGCCATGACAGGCCAAGTAATTGTTCGTCATGGGTCAGCAGCGGGAGGTTCAAGGCAATGGCGGTGGCGGCGATAATGCTGTCGGGCAGTTTGATTTTCGCGCGGCGGCGAAGCGCGATAACCGCCGTTTCCACCGTTTCGGTAATGGGAACCACCTCAACATCCGTCAGGAAAGAACGTAGTTCTTCCTCATCCTCCGCGGTAATGTCCCGCTTTGCCAGTAGTTCTATACGGGTAATAATACTCACCGCGAAATCAGCGCTGGCAAATGGTTCCGGCACGGTATCGCGCTTGAGGAGGTATAGAGCGGCGTTTGTGTCAAGGACAAAGCGGCCATTAGTCATTCCATTCCGCCCGCATCCGCCGCTGGATTTCCATTGGGTCTCCGGCGAAGGCTTTGCTGTTTTTCAGCCGCCCAAAATGCCGGGACACGGGCTTGCCGCCGCCGTCGGCTTTGGCCGGGGTAAAGATGAGAAGAGCCTTCCCCGCCGGTATTTCGCGGGGAACCTCAATCGTCAACCGGTGGCTGGCGGGTATTTCAACGGTTTGTTCGATGGTCATTAAGGAAACTATAGCGTGAAACCCAGGTTGTGTCAAAAACAAGCCCGCCCGCGGCTTTTAACGCGGGACGCCGCGCGTCAACGCGGTACACGGGAAGCCGGCGTGGTTCGAGGGGGCGTTCCCCTTTTCCTTTCGGGAGGATATATGCGTTTACGAAAACTATTCGCGGGGTGTTTGTTTTTAGGGGCGGGGCTTTCCCTGTTTGCCCAGGGCCCCGCGCGGACGGACGGCGGGAAACAGGGCATCGCCGTGCTTACCCTGGACAGCCGGGGACTCGCCAGGGACGAGGAGTATCTTCCCGGCCTGGTGTACGACGCGCTGGTCAGGGATTTCAGCAGGAACTCGGGACTGGAGGTGCTGGACCGGCAGAACCTGCGGAAGGTTATCGCGGAGACCGAGAGCGGCATCTACCGGAGCGAGGCGAATTTTATCAGGCTGGGCGAGGTGGCCCATGTGGACTACGCCCTTACCGGCGGGCTGACCAAACTGCCCCGGGGCTTTTCGCTGACCCTGACGGTAACGGACACCAAAACCGGCCTGACCGTGGCGGCCCATACCGGGGCCTGTTCCGCCGCCGCGCTGGAAGACACCAGCGCCGTTACCAAAGCTTCCCGGGAGCTGATCAAACAGATAAAGGCCGAGATGAGACGGAACGCCGATCCCGAAGCCTGGAAACACAAACGCGTCTACCTTGGGGCGCGGGCGGGGCTGGCGGCGCAAAACCCGGCGCTCAACACCAACCGGGAGGACATTCAGGCGGCGGTGAAGCCCGCGTTTGAGGGGGCGGTCCAGGGCGAACTCAGCCTGCTCGATTTTTCCGCGCTGAAACAACCCGTGCGGTTTTCGGCGCAAACCGAGCTGGCCTTTTCGGGCGAGACGGTTTCCGCCGGCCTGCCGGACCAAAACGCGGTAACCCTGGAGGCCGCGACGCTCACTATTCCGCTGCTGGCCAAGGCGTCCTGGCGGCCCCGCCGTTTTTACCTGGCCGCCTTTACCGGGCCGGCCCTTACCCTGCCCCTGGGCCAGATGAAGGTAACCCGGGACGAAACCACGGAACGCGGCGATTTTTCCCCCACCTTTGGGCTGACCGCGGGGATGAACGCCGGAATGAAAGCCGGGCCGGGGGTGGTGTTTTTGGATATCCGTTACTACGGTGATTTTTTGTTTACCCGGGTGAACGGTACGCCCCAGTACCGCCGCCAAAGGGTCTCGTTTTCGCTGGGGTACAGTTACGGACTGGTAACAAAGGGAGTTAAACAATGAAGAAGTACCGGCTGGAAATCGTAACCCGGCGCTCGCGGGCGCGGCGTTCCGCTCAAGCCCCCCGCCCGATACCGGCGGGGCCGGAATTCACGGTCCCATAGGACGGCGATCCCCGTGTAACAAGGACGGGGATCGCCGTGTAATAAGGACGGAGGTCACCGTGTAATAAGGACGGGGATCGCCGTGTAATAAGGACGGGGATCGCCGTGTAATAAGGACGGGGATCGCCGTGTAATAAGGACGGGGATCGCCGTGTAATAAGGACGGGGATCGCCGTGTAATAAGGAAGCGGCGCGGCCGGACACGGCCCGCCTTTTGTAAGGGCTGTGCCATGAAACACAGGGTACGTAAAAAACAGACGGCGGCGCTCCTGCCCGTCCCCATCCGCCGGGTCCTCCTCGCGGCGTTTCTCGCCTTGCCCGCCGCGGTCCGCGCCGCGCCGCCGCCCGACTGGGTTACCCGGGGCGTGGAGGCGGTCTATCCCCGGGAGGCGTATATCGCCGTTACCGGGCGCGGCAAAACGGCGAAACTGGCGGAAAAGGACGCCGACGCCGCGCTTTCGCTGTATTGTATCGCCGAGGTAACCACCGTTTCCCGAAGCCGGCAAACATTGACCAGCGATACGGGGCTTTACGCGCGGTTGGACAGCGAGACCTTTGTTCACAGCGTGACGCGGCTTTTTGCCCTGCGCCATACCGCCCCCTGGTACGACCGCGGCGAAAAAACCTATACCGTGGCGGCCTACATCGACCGCGCCGAGGCCTGGGCGATCTTCGAGCCCCGGGTACGCCGGGAAGCGGAGGAATTCCGCGCCCTCTGGCGGGCCGCCGAAAGCGAAACCGCCGCCCTGAAATCGTACTTTGATTACAAGCGGGCGCTGGAACATACCCGGCGGGGGGACTTCGTCAATACGATGAACTTTGGCGAAATCCTTTATCCCCAAAAAATGAACGCCCTCGCCGGCGACATACGGCAAAACATCGCGCGGCTGGGCGCGAAACTGAACGAGGCGCGGAACATGGCGGCGGTTTTTATCCAATGCCCGGTTGATTTTGAGTCCGCCGTTTCCACCGCGCTGGCCAGGCTGCTAAGCGCCGAGGGTCTGCCGGTAACGGCGGATAAGCGCAGGGCCGCGGCGATCTGTACGGCGAGGGTGGACGAGGGTTTCCAGCGCGTTGAGGGAACCGGGTATTTTTACTACCCCAGGATCAGCGTCATCATCACGGACAGGTCTGGAAACGCGCTTTTTTCGTACTCCGCCGCGCCGGGCAAGCAGGCCGCGATGAACCCGGAGGTGGCGAAACGCCGCGCCTACGGGGAGCTGGCGGCGGCCCTGGAAAGTGATTTTTCCGGGGAGATGAACAGGCAATTAGGTGTCAGATGACGCTTAAAATATTTTTCGCGAGAGGAGAGAGAAGATGAAAAGGTACAATAAAAGAACGGCGGTGCTGTTCGTGATCGCGTTAGCGGTTACGGCGGCGGTGATCACGGCGGGCTGCGGCTCAACGCCAAAGGCCCCCAGGCAGAAGACCGAAATGCTTGACTGGAAGGGCGCGGCGCTTGGCGCGCAGATACCCGAATGGGTACTAAAGTCAAGCGAGAGCGATGTCCACATCCAAAGTCTTGACGAATTCAAGGACCAGTACTGCTTTGTGGTGTACCGGGAAGACCCGGTTAAGGATCAGGTTGTTACCTGGGTATCGAACGCGGCGAACGGGGCGTCGGAAGTGGCCCGTATGGTTTCCACCACGGTCAATGATACCGCCGAGGCCCAGGAGGGGATAAAGTCCGGTGACGCGAAGGTCAAGCAAAATGTTCAGCAAATCCGCAACGCCATGAGCAACGCCAATTTCCGGGGGCTGCGCCGGGTTGGCGATTTCTGGACCCTGAGCCGGAACAGGGCCACGAAAAACGAGTACTATACCGCGTTCGCGCTGTGGATCATTCCCGAACAGGACCTGAACACCCAAATCGCGGCGCTCTGGCAGAATTTTATCGACAACAACAGCGCCATGTCGGCGGCGGAACGCCAAATCTACGGGGATATTATCAAGAATTTGCGCTCCCGGCTTCTAAGCAAGGTTAAGTGAACGAAACCGGGGATAGCGGCGGAAGCGCCGCTATCCTCCCAGGGTGTCCGAAAGCCGCCGGTAGGTTTGATTTACCTCGCGCTTAAGGCCCGGGTCCACGTCCTCCCCCAGCTCGTCGATCAGCGCCTCCAGGCTGGCCATGCTTTCATTCAGGGCGGTATGGAAGCCCCGGGAACAGCGGAACCAGTAGGTTCCCGCCCCGTCGGTGAAGAGGGCTATAAACCCCAGCTCTTTTTCCCGCGAGCCGCCGCCGGCCGCGGCGGGACGAAGGACCAGGGGGAGCATACCGGTCAGCCGCGCCAGGCCGCCGGCGGAGGAAAAACGCTCCCGCCGGGGCCACCGCCGGTCCAGCGCCCCCTCCAGGTCCAGGCCGCCAAGGACCCGCAAAATGAGGGAAAGTTTTTCCCCAAAAAGGACCCTGTATCCCCCCTCCAGGGTGATCTCCCCCCGGATGCCCCGGTACTGGTCCGGGTCCACGGAGGGGCTCAGTTCCCCGTCGGGGCCCCTAAGGGCGGAAAGTTTTTCCCAGGGAAGGGAAACAAACTTTTTCCCCTTGACCGAGGTGATGGGGAAGATCCCCGGTCCCACCTTGATGTTATTGCTAAAGTCCCGGCCCCCGTGACGCCGCCGTCTTTCGCCGGAACCGGGGGCTTCCTCCCGGGCGGCCTCCCCCCGGCCTTTTCCAAACCGGCGGGCCGGTTCCAACTCCTCCAGAAGCATGGGGCTGATCCGCCGGACGCTTTCCGCGGTAAGGGGGCTTACCGACATGGCGTACATCCGGGTGGTGCGGACAATTTCCCCCGCCACAATGTACTGGGGCGAGTCCCCGCCGCCGGTTTTTCCCCGGCCCTCCCGGCCCCGGCCCCACATTACCGAGCCGGGGTGGATCATGATCCTGTCCGCGGTAAGGCTCCGGTAGGTTTCCCGCCCTTCCCGGACGCAGACAAACTGGATCATCCCCCGGCCCACGCAGCAAAGGTAGTCCTCCACGCCCCCCGGTTTTTCCAGGCCCCCGGACAGGACCGGGACTTCCATGGCGGAAACGATCTCCAAAAGCTGGGCGGTAACGTTGACGATCTCCGCCATAGCCCTTTCGTCCAGATAGTTTTTTTCGCAGAAACTTCGCTTGTTTACCGCCCCGTTGTAGGACCGGTACAGCTTGAGGTAGGACACAAAATCCCCATGGGGGTCCCGAAAACTGTGGTGGGCCTTCCGGGCGTCCATTTCCTCGCCGGGGGGAAGCACATAGGGGCTTTGGGTGGAAAGGAACGCCGCGGCGATCACCGTTTCCTCGATCACCCCGGGATACCGGAGGATCGCCTCCGCGATGATCCGGGACTGCCGGGGGGCCAGGGGGAATTCGGTCATCAGTTTGCCCGTCCTGGAAAGGCTTCGGTCCTCTTCCAGGGCGTCCAGCAGGTTCAGGGTTTCGATGGCGGCGATGATCCCCTCCCTGCCGGGGGGGGAGATAAAGTCGAAGCCCTCGTAGTCGGTGATCCCCAGGTCCGCCATGCGAAGGGCCACCTCGGAAAGGTCCGTGCGGTAGATCTCCTCGGTGGTAAAGAGGGGGCGGTTTTCAAAGTCCCGGCGGGCGTAGAGCCGGTAGCAGGTTCCCTCCCGGGTACGGCCCGCCCGGCCTTTGCGCTGGTTCGCCGAGGCCTTGGAAATGGGGGATTCCACCAGGCTGGAGGTAAAGGTCTGGGGGTTGTAATAGGAAAGCTTGGCCAGCCCCGAGTCCAGCACCGCCGTGATCCCGTCTATGGTTACGGAGGTTTCCGCGATGTTGGTGGAGATCACCACCTTGGTCTTTCCCCGGGGGGGATCCTCAAAAACCCGTTCCTGTTCCTCCTTGCCAAGCCTGCCGTAGAGGGGCAGGAGGTGAAGGTACTTTCCCGCGGGGCCAAAGGCCAGGCGGTTTACGCAGTCCTTGATCATCTTTTCCCCGGAAAGAAAGATCAGTATGTCCCCGGGCCGCTTTTCGCCGATAAAACGCTCAACGATCCCCTCGATTTTTACCAGCAGCGCCTCCGCCGCCAGCGGGCCGCCGCCCTTTCCGCCCTTTCCGTCATCCCCCCGTCCCCCGCGGTCCCCCCGTTTTCGGGGGGATTCTTCCGTCCGCCCCGCCGCCGCCGGCGGGTCGTAGACCAGCGTTACCGGGAAAGTCTGGGCGTCGATCTTCACCACCGGGCACTCCCCAAAGTACTCGGAAAACACCTCGGCGTTAATCGTGGCGGAGGAGACGATCACCTTGAATTCCTTCCGTTCCTCCAGCACCCGCTTAAGGAGCCCCAGGATAAAGTCAATGTTCAGGCTCCGCTCGTGGGCCTCGTCGATGATCATCATGCCGTAGCGGGAAAGCCAGGGGTCCAGCTTCATCTCCTGCAGGAGGATTCCGTCGGTCATAATTTTGATCCTCGTGCCGCTGGAGGTTTTATCCTCAAAGCGCATCTTGAAACCCACGGGACAGCCGGGCGCGCCGGAGGCGGGAAAACCCAACTGGCGGGAAATAAAGTCGCTTACCGACAAGGCGGCGATACGCCGGGGCTGGGTAACGCCGATAACGCCCCCCTCGCCGTAGCCCGCGTCCAGGAGGATCACCGGAAGCTGGGTGGTTTTACCGGACCCCGTGGGGCTTTCCACCACAATCACCTGGCTGGTTTCCAGGGCGCCGAGGATCAGGTCTTTGTGCTGGTAGACCGGAAGATCAAGGTACTTCATGGGGCTAAAGGTAAAGCGCCCGTTTCTTGTCGTAGGACCCCCGGGAACCGAAGTCCTCCGCCGGGTGGCCTATGGCGATAAGGTTGAAGGGGATAGCCCCGGGGGCGAGGGCGCCGCCCAGCGTTTCCCGGATGTTTTTCATCGTTTCCTCTTTGGGATACACGCCGCACCAGCAGGTTCCCAGGCCGAGTTCCGCCGCCTGGAGCAGGATATTTTGCGCGGCGGCGGCGCAGTCCTGGGGGAAAAACCCATCCGAAAGGCCCGACTGGACCTGGGGCAGGGCGGCGATAACGATGGCCGCCGGGCAGTCCCGTACCATTTTTCCATGGGGATGGGCGTCCGCCAGGGCGTCGAGCTTTTCCCGGGACTGGACCACAATAAGGGACCACGGCCGGGTATCGCAGGCCGAGGGGGCCCTCATCGCCGCCTCAAGCAAAAGGTCCAGGTGTTCCTGGGGAATGGGCGTATCCCTTTCCCGGTATTTTCGAATACTCCTCCGCGCCGCTATGGCCTCTTTTACCGTCATTCCATGTCCTCCATCCCCGTCTTCGCCGCGTACGCCGCGCGCCGCGCCTAAGGCGCTTATTTTCATAGAGAAGTTTAGCGCGGCGTCCCGGAAATGACAAGGGAGCGCGGCCGCCGCCCGCCGCGAACCCCCGAGGGGGCCATATCCGGGGAGCATACCCGGCGGGGTTGCCATACCCGGCGGCGTCGGGATACTATCGGGACAAGGGCGGTATGCTGGGTTTTTGCGGCCGGGCGCGGCTTTACGCGGGGGTCCAGGGCGGTTTCCGGGGGGGATTGGATGGTTCCGCCCGGGGCTAGGACGCGTCTTCTCCTCCATGTCTGCTGCGCCCCCTGTTCCGCGGGCGCCATCCCCTTCCTTGAGGAAGAGGGGCTCCGCCCCTCCCTGTTCTGGTACAACCCCAACATCCATCCCTGGACGGAGTACAAGGCCCGGCGGGACGCCTTGGCCGCCTACGCCGGAATCCGGGGGCTGCCCCTTATCATGGAAGATGTCTACGGCCTGCGGGAATTTGTCGCCGCCCTGGGAGGGGGGGCGGGGCGGGAGCCCGCCGGGGGCCCGGCGGAGGGGTTTTCCAGGGAGGCGCGCTGTCCCCGGTGTTATCGTTCGCGGATGGAAAGAACCGTCGCGGCGGCCCGGGCGGGGGGCTTTGACGCCTTCTGCTCCACCCTGTTTATTAGTCCCTACCAGGACCACGAACTCCTCAGGAAAACGGCGGAGGCCGCGGCGGAGCGTTACGGGGTACGCCTGTTCTACAGGGATTTCCGCCCCGGTTTCCGGCGGGGCCAGGGGGAGGCCCGCCGCCTGGGGCTGTACGCTCAAAAGTACTGCGGGTGCCTTTTTAGCGAGGAGGAGCGGTACCTGGGGACGGCCCCGGCATAGGGCTCCGGGCGGCCCCCGCATGGACGCGGCTGTTTGACCGCCAGCCCATAAGGGCTTGGGCGGGGTTGGCGGTGGCCGCCGTTGGGTTGCTGGCCCTTGCCCTCGCCTCCTGCCTGATCCCCCTGGAGGGGGACAGCCCCGGGGCCGATGAGACGGTCCAGTACGACGCCCAGGGCCGCCGCCTCCTGGTGATCAAAACCTCCACGGGGGTGGGGGGGTAGTGAACATGGGGACTATTAGGGCTGGCCAGATAGACTAATATAACAGCTTTTACGACAGCGGTATGGGGCCGATTAAGGTTCTGTCCACCGAAGTGGATAACTATAAAAACAAGTTCCAGGGCAATGCCGGCCAGCAGAACGACGGCCGGTTCGTAGCCCAGTAAGCCGCGATCCCGCTCCGCGGGATCGC
>JAIRPD010000068.1 GCA_031257195.1 Treponema sp.
GACGGCGCTTTTGTCGTTCCCATAGCGATGATGGGCGCGCCGACGGTGCTTTCCGAAAAAGGCATCGGCGGGAACGAATACGCCGTGCTTACGGACATGATAAGCCGTTACTACAACAAAAAGATTGACGCGCTCATGCCGATGGAGGCGGGGGGCGTAAACTCGATGCTGCCCGTTGCGGCGGCGGCGCGGCTGGGCCTGCCCTTGATTGATGTTGATGGCATGGGGCGGGCCTTCCCCGAATTGCAGATGGTAACATTCACCATAGGCGGGGTGAGCGCTACCCCGATGGCACTGACAGACGAAAAAGGGAACAGCGCCGTTTTCAAGACCATCACCAACAAATGGACCGAAGAGCTGGCGCGGGCGGTTACCATGAGCTGCGGCGGTTCGGTGTCGGTAATTCTTTATTGCATGGACGGAAAGACCGTTAAAAACTTCGGCGTGAAGGGTATCGTTACCCGCAGTGAAAAACTGGGCAAGGCTATCCGGGAAGCCAAACACGGCCCGCTCCCGCCTGAGGAAAACTTTCTTGGCGCCTGTGAAGGCTGCAAGATTTTCCGGGGCAAAATAACCGACATCAAGCGGGAAGTCCGGGGCGCGTTCAACTTTGGCAAGGCGGTTCTTGAAGGGGCGGGAGAATTCAAGGGCGAGAGCGCCTTTGTCGAGTTCCAGAACGAAAACCTGGTCGTGTCGGTGGAGGGCGAAATCCGCGCCACCACCCCCGACCTCATCTGCCTTGTCGATACCGAAACCTTTATCCCCCTTCCCACGGACGCGCTCAAATACGGCAAGCGCGTTCTTGTGGTCGGCCTTCAATGTTACGAGGCGTGGAGAAGCCCTAAAGGGCTTGAGCTTGTCGGCCCCCGCTACTTCGGCTATGACACGGATTATATTCCGGTCGAACAGCGGGCAAAAGGAGGCGCGGTATGAGCGGAAAATTCTACCGGCTGGGCGTTGACGTGGGCGGCACCAACACCGACGCGGTTATCATTGACGAAAACTTGGCGGTCGCCGCCAACGTGAAAGTCCCCACCAGCGCGGACATCCAAAGCGGAATAAAAGAAGCGATACAAGCCCTGCTAGAAAGTTCAGGCGTTGACAGGAAACTTATTAAAAAAGCCATGCTGGGAACCACCCAATGCACCAACGCCATTGTGGAACGCAAGCGGCTTTCGCAAATCGGCATTTTGCGCATCGGCGCGCCTGCCACAACGGGCATCAAACCGATGGTCGATTGGGACGACGAACTGTCCGCCGTGGCAGCGGAAACCGCGATAATCCGCGGGGGTTACGAGTTTGACGGCAAGCCCCTCGCCGATTTTGACAGGGACGGGGCGCGTTCCTTTTTTGAAAGGTGCAAGGCGAAGGGCATAAAATCCGTGGCCATAAGCCAGCTCTTCTCCGTGGTGCGGGACGAAAACGAGACCGAAGCGGCGCGAATCGCCCGCGAGATTATGGGGAGCGACGTATATATTTCCCATTCGTCAAAAATCGGCAGCATGGGACTGATTGAACGGGAGAACGCCACGATTCTCAACGCCGCGCTCTATGAAGTCGCCCGCGCTTTCACCGAAGGCTTTGTTGCAAGCCTCCGCGAACAGGGCGTAACCGGGGCGGACATCTATTTTTCGCAAAACGACGGAACGCTGATGAATAGGGAAACCGCCCGGCGCTACCCGATTTTTACGATAGCCAGCGGCCCCACCAACAGCATCCGGGGCGGGGGCTTTTTGTCGGGCCTTTCCGACGCCGTGGTGGTTGACATCGGCGGCACCACTACGGACTTCGGTATTCTGCGAAAAGGCTTTCCCCGCGAATCGGGAGTGGCCGTTACCATCGGCGGCGTGCGCACCAACTTCCGTATGCCCGACGTGATTTCCATAGGGCTAGGCGGCGGAAGCGTTGTCCGCGAGAAAAACGGCGTTGTTACCGTAGGCCCCGACAGCGTGGGCTTTGAGATTAGCAAGAAAGCGCTGGTTTTTGGCGGCGACACGCTTACCGCCACGGATATTGCCGTGCGGCTGGGTATGGCGAGCGTAGGCGACCCCGCGAAAGCCGCCCGTATCGATGCGGCGTTGGCCGAAAAAGCGCTGCGGCGGATTGTGGAGATGGTCGAGGAAAGCCTTGATTCCATTAAAACCTCCGGCGAGGACATCGACGTGGTTCTGGTGGGCGGCGGTTCCATCCTGCTGCCGGAAAAAATCGCCGGGGCGCGGAAACTCTACAGGCCGGAAAACTTCGCGGTGGCCAACGCCATAGGTTCGGCGATTTCCAAAGTGAGCGGGGTGTACGAGAAGCTTGTCTCCTTTAACGAGGTTCCCCGCGAAAAAGCCATCGAAGACGGCAAGGCGGAGGCGGTAAAACTCGCGATCCAGGCCGGGGCGAAACCGGAAACCGTGGAGATTGTCGATGTGGAAGACGCGCCGCTTCAATATCAGCCGAATAACACCAACCGCGTCAAGGTAAAGGCGGCGGGAGAACTGGCGTAAGAGGTACCATACCCCATGAAACGGCCGGCACAGCCGGCCGTTACGCGCCGTTTCCCCGCCGTCCGTTAAGAAGACTCCGCCCTTTGCCCTAACAACACTGGAAGCTGAGTAAACAGCCTGGACATCATCCGGGTAAAGCCGTATAATGGCGGAAATTATGGTGAATAAAGGAAAAATCATGGAAATAACGGCGATTAATCCCCCCGCGTTGGCCCAACCGCGGGGATATTCCCAGATGATCACGGTATCGGGGGCGCGTAAAACCGTATATATAGGCGGACAGGACGCCATTGATAAAAACGGCGAGCTTGTGGGCGAAGGCGATTTAGGGAAACAAACAGAACAAATACTGATCAACATAGAAAACGCCCTGGCCGCGATAAACGGAACCTTTGAAAACGTGGTAAAAATGACCGTTTATATAGTACAGGGATACGACCCCCGTATCGGATTTGCCGCCTTTCAACACAAATTCGGGGTGTTAAAAAGACCGCCCGTTATCACCGTTGTGTTTGTCGCCGGTTTAGGTTCCCCAAAATGGCTGGTGGAAATAGACGCCATAGCGGTTCTGGAGGAATGAATAGGCGTCTACAGTATAGAAATACACGTTTTTTCTGGAATAACTTCCTGGTTATCACATAAAATCATCCGGTATTTTAAGAAAATTCCCGGATAATTTTCTAAAAACTCCTGGAGTTTTTGGAAAATCTCAAGGAGTTTTTTTATAAAAAATTTGATCGAATGACCTTATTTCTCTACAAATATTACAGAGGACGGTCTGAGCTGATGTTACACATCAACCGGTCCAGTCGGTTTATCAGTCCCGAAACCGGGGTTTTACCGGTAAGCCAGTTCTTTTGTCCCTTTAATTTTTCCAGGATTTCCAGACTTTGTCCTAAAAGTCGTCCTATTCTTCCAGGAAACCGAAGATTTCCTGTAACATTCAGCTTTGACAAAAGTACCAATCCTTCCAGGGTAAAAGCTTTGCGGAGGCCAACCTGTAAACTTCCCAGGGTGATGGTAAAAGGACCCAGTGCGGCTAGAACTTTGCCGTAGGGGGGAAAAAGATTACAGGCCGTTACGCCCGCCATAAACAATAACATTGGCAGCATTCGGGGTTTTTTCTTCACCAGCACCGTTAAGAGCCAGAGGACAGCGAATAAAATTCCCTTCAGGACCAAGGAAGAAACCAGAAGAAACAGCACCGCCGCCATAATCCCACCGCAGGCCTGGAACGCGGCGGTCCGTGAAAAAAAGACTTTCCTAGGGGGTTGGGATTGGGAAACCCCGCTTTCCCGGAGGGGAACGGAGGGTTTTCTTCTTTCCTGCGCCCATTGGGATCGTTCCGTAAAGACTTCCGCGAAAATCCCCAGGATGGTTCCGCTTAAAATCCCCACCGCCAGGAAAGGGGGAACTAGATATTTGGTTCCTTCTCCAAAGATAAAAAGCCGGGCGAGCGCTAATTGGGCGGCGTTGGACGTGAAAGCTCCGGCCAAACCAACTCCCGCCAGGCTGATCCACCGGCCCAGTTTCCGGCGGAGCAGGTACATTACAGCGGAGGATACGGCGGTTCCCGCCAAAGAAAAGAGAAACACATAGGAAAACAGGGTCCCGGAGATAAAAGTCTGCCCTAATATCTTGATAAGAGCCAGCAGGCAGAAACTTCGCGGGGAAAAAAGATCCAGGGCCAGCAGCAGGGGAAGATTTGCCAGGCCGGCGCGCATAAACGGCAGGGGTTTGGGGATAAGATAATCCAGGGCGGAAAGAAAAAGACACATGCCCCCCAGCAGGGCGATGTCCGTTTCTTCCTGTTTACCAGACGGCGGCGTCAAGTCGCGGGTCCTCGCCGCCGCCGGAAGCCGCGTTTTGGGGGATTGTTCCGGCGGGAGCGGTCTCTTCCACGCTTAAGAATACCCCGTTGGGCAGGCAGGCGATCCACTGGCCCCGGCGGCGGATTATTCCGGCGGCAAGACAAGTTTGATTGGCGCAGGGGGAAGAAACAATCCGGGCGCCGTTTTTCTGAAGTTCCAGCACCGTGTTTCCCAGGGGGCCGGGAATTTCCACCACATCTTCCCTGTCCAGGGGATATACCCATACGGTTTTCCCGCTCCGCACGGCCAGCCGGACGCCGGGAACGCTCGTTCCGTATACCCTGACCGCCCAAAAGAGAACGCAGCCCAGGGTTAGGGCAAAAAGGGCGAAATCAACAGGACGAAGACGCATGAATGCTGGGGGGCGCTTTTCCGGGAAAAAAGACTAAACCCCCACCACGGAACTTACTTCGGGGATTTCCTTTTTTAGGTAGTTTTCTATGCTGTTTTTAAGGGTCATGGCCGCCATGGGGCAGTGTCCGCAGGCTCCCGTGAGCTTAACTGAAACTTTTCCGTCCTCGCTGATGGACACAAACTCCACGTCTCCCCCGTCGGCCTGCAGGGAAGGACGGACATCGTCAAGGGCGCTTTTTACTTTCTCTTCGAGCATAATCACTCCTCCTGGGAAAAAGGATACAAGAATAGCCGGGGGAAATCAAGACCCCGGCGGGCCGCCGGCGCATGGCGAAATGTCCTATAGGTAGTGAGTACGGACACCCCGCTTGACAAAACCGGTCCGCCGGGTTATGTTTAAACCATCGGGGGTGCCCCGGTTTCGACTGATACGGTTCGGGATACAAGCCGCAGGTGGAGCGCCCGTCTCCTGATCGGGCAAAACATTAACTGCCGACTACGACAGTTACGCTCTCGCCGCGTAAGCGCGGGAACGCGGAAACCAGCCCCGCCGCCTTGAGGGGTTGAGTTTCCGTCGCAAACAAGGCTGGCTTGGCCGCCGCTTCCGGAGACGGCCCGGTAAGATTACCCGGAATACGGAGAGGCCGCGCGCTGTCTAGTCAAGCCTCTCCCGACAACACAATAGGCGGCTAAACCTGTAGACGCTTGTGTTTCGCGTATTAGGACGCGGGTTCAATTCCCGCCACCTCCAAAGGCCGCGCCGCGATGGGGCCGGTTGCTTTTTCCCGGAATCCGGGGTATCTTATAGTATCATGGTATGCGGTACGATCCCCGGAGTGAGCGGCAAAGCGTTAACTTTAACAGACCACGAGTCATCGCTGGTCGCCGGGACGCTGACCCTGCTGGACGCGGAAAATTCCCTGGACGCGGAGATCGTGAGACGCCGTTTTGAATGCCTCCGATCTTTTGGGGAAACCATCAGCCTCTTTCCCCCCATTGGGGAAAGCCAAATGCTCCGGGGCCGCGCCCGGGATGAACGGCACCTTATCAAGTCCCTGTTGGGACTTGCCCCCTCGGCCCATCTGCTTCGCGTCCCCGCCCGGATTCAGGCGATGCGGAGCTATCTGGTAACAAAGTTTCACAGTTTTTCTCTACTGTGTAAAGTCATTGAACAGAACTCTGAACTCTACTATTCAAGCCGGTCCGTCCTCTTTTCCGTGATGTTCACCATCATGGCGGAAGATGTGTACTTTTCCTGCCTGGACGAACCTTCTTTCCCCGAGGAGGTGAAAACGCACCTGGCGAACGAACTGGTTTCCCTTTGGGATTCCGGGGCGGAGCCGGAGGTTATCCGGCATTTTCCGGCTTTGGAAAAGCTCTGGACCACCCGGAACGATTCGCCCCCCAGCTTTGGGACCATGGACGGCACCAGCGAAATACTGCGTATTTCCATCAACCTGGAAGAGGACTGGCGGGAGTTTCTTAACCAGGTAACCGGCGAGGAAACCATGGGAGCCCTGGAGGAATTCCTTTTTGGCCTTTCCTACGAGGAACTCCAGTCGATCCGGTCCCGGCTGCGGCGTTTTGGCATCAACGCCGTGGACTTTAACGAAATCCGTTCCTACCTGGGAACTACCCCGGCCTACACCATCCTTAACGACAGCGATCCCCGGCTGATCTACGATTTTTATATGGAAAGAAAGGAAGCCGCCCAACTCCGCAAACGCTTGAACGCCCCCGGCCCCCGGAAGACCCTGGAAGAGATGTACCTAAAATACCGTATGACCCTTTAGGCCCGGATGGGGGTGGTTCCCCAGCAGGCGGCGCAGCGGTAGAACAAGGCCCGGCGGTTCCCCCCGGCGGGACCGCCGCCAAAAGCGGCGTCCCGGGTTCCGGAGGGAAGGGGTTCCCCCAGGCCGGAAGCGTCCACTTGGTAACCCCGGCGCTTTACCAGAACGGCCCCGCAATGGGGACAGGAGGTGTCCTCCGGTTCCCCAGGTATATTGCCGGTGTACACATGGGGAAGGATGGTCCGGGCCCTTTCCACCGCGGCGAGAAGCCGGGCCGGGTTTGTGGGCGGCCCGTTCCAGTTCCAGTCCGGATGGCAGGCGGATAAATGCCATGGGATAGAGGGGCCGCGCTTTTCCGCCCCCGGGACACCGTTCCCCCCGGCCAGAGTCCAGGGGATTTCCCCGGAAAGATCGGCGATAAAGCGGGCCGCCTCCTCCAGTTCCGCGTCGCCGTCGTTAAGGCCCGGCGTTACCAGGGTGGTGATTTCCACATGGACCCCCAAACTCACCGCCAGGCGGATAAAGTCCAGCGCCGCCGGAAGGCTCCCCCCCAGCACCCGGTCATAGGTTTCTTCGGAAAAGCTCTTTAAGTCGATGTTGGCGGCGTCGGTAAGGGCCAGGATCTCCCCCGCCGCCTTGAGGTTGACACAGCCGTTGGTAACCAGGACATTGGCGATCCCCCTTTGCCGGGCGGCCTCCATACAGGCCAGGAGGTACTCGGCGTGAACCAGGGGTTCCGAGTAGGTATAGGCGATCTGGGCGCCGCCGGAGGGGCTGTCCGCCGCCAGAGCGGCGAGCGCTTCCGGGGAAAGGCGGCGGCCGGAAACGGGAGGGACAGGGGCCGCGCCTCCATCCGCGGGCGAAATCTGGGAGATACGCCAGTTCTGGCAGAAGGGACAGCGGAGGTTGCAGCCGGCGAACCCGGCGGAAAGAATCCCGCTGCCGGGCCGCCAGTGGAAGAGGGGCTTTTTCTCAATGGGGTCCTCCGCCAGGGCGGTGATACAGCCGTAATAGGGCAGTTCCAGGGCGGCCTTCGCCGGCGGCCCGGGGTACGCCCGGTTCAGGCGGCGGACCGCGCACAGGCCGGACCCGCCGGGCCTGATAAAACAGCGGTGGGGGCAGAGGGTACAGCGGCAGCCCTCGCCTTCGGCCTCGCAAAAACGGCCCTCGGGATTAGCCCCGTTCACGGTCCGCGCGCTGGTTTTCGGCCTCCAGGAGCAGCCGGCCCTGTTTGTCCCTGGCCTTGTTAACAAACTGAATCGGATCATCCACCTCAAAGGGCTCCAGCAAAACCCCCCGCGCCCCCCGGCGGACCCAGATCCTCACCAGAGGAACCCCCTCCCCCGCCTCGGTAACCGCCTGGGGTATGTCCTCCACAAAAAGCACATCCTCGGTTTTAAATTCCATCAGGGAAGGATTTATCCCCAGAGGATCATAGACCAGGAGGATCTTGGCCTTTTCCGAAGGATGCGCCCGGGGATAGCCGGTAAAGGGCACGGCGTTTTTCGGCGGCCCCCCGGAAAGTTTAACGATGCCGCTCAAGGGTATGGTTTCAAGTAGTTTTTCCGCTTCCACGCAAGCCGCCTCCTCGCGGCCCTTACAAGTATACCACTTTTCTCTTGCCGCCGAAATAGAGTAGGCTATAGGGTAATGAGCGCTGCGAGGGTGTACCTGTTTCAGGGAAATTCGCTTATCGTTCCCCAATCCTTAAGCGGCGAGGAGACTGTCCAGGGGCTCGACAGGGGGCTGGCGGAGAGGGCCTTTAACAGGGTGGATTACTACGCGGTTCCCCCCATAGAAGGGACCACCGCCCCGGCGGGAACCGGCGGAGGGGACGGGCCCATACCGGCGGCTTTGTTGGACAAGGATACCACCCTTCCGCCGGACTGGCGGGCCTTTCCCGTCCGGGAAGCTCTGACGGCCCTGTCCATCGCCGGCAGGCCGGCGGAACGGCTCCTGCGGGCCTATCATGTGTCCCAGTGGCGGGAGGATTCCCGGTTTTGCGGAACCTGCGGGGCGGTCAACGGGGACGCCCCCGGGGAGCTGGCCCGGCTCTGCCCCTGCTGCGGCAGGATGGAATACCCCCGGATTTCACCGGCGGTGATCACCCTGGTAACCCGGGACGACGGCCGGATTCTCCTGGCCCATAACAACAAATTCAAAAACAAGGTGTACAGCCTTATCGCCGGTTTTGTGGAGGCCGGGGAAAGCCTGGAAGCGGCGGCGGTACGGGAAATAAAAGAGGAAGTCAATATTGACGCGGAAGATCTCCGGTTCGTAAAAAGCCAAAGCTGGCCCTTTCCCAATTCCCTGATGGTGGGCTTTACCGCCCGCTACGCCGGGGGGGAACTAAAATGCGATGGGGAGGAGATAACCGACGCGGGGTGGTACAGCGGGGAATCGGTGAGGGGGGGAACGCCGGAACTCCCCGCCCAGGGTTCGGTGGCCCGGTTGATCATAGAGCGCTGGCTGGCGGAGGCAGGAAAATAATGACGCGGATAGGCATGAAAAATCCCATCGTGGAACTTGATGGGGACGAGATGACCAGAGTACTCTGGGGGCTGGTAAAAGAAAAGTTGATCCTTCCCCTGGTGGACCTGAAAACCGAGTACTACGATCTGGGGCTTATGAACCGGGACGCCACCGGCGACGAGGTAACGTTTGAGTCGGCCCGGGCCATACTCCGCCTGGGGGTGGGGGTCAAGTGCGCCACGATCACCAGCAACGCCGCCCGGAAGGAAGAGTACGGCCTTGGCGAACTCTACCCCAGCCCCAACGCCACGATCCGGTCTATTCTGGACGGCACGGTGTTCCGTAAGCCCATCGCCGTGTCCAGCATCCGGCCTTCGGTAAGCCGCTGGAAAAAGCCTATTGTGATCGGCCGCCACGCCTACGGGGATGTGTACAAGGCCGTGGAAATGGAAGTGGAGGGTCCCGGCAGGGTGGAACTGGTCTACACCGGCGTGAACGGCGCGGAACGGCGAATCACCGTGGCGGACTTTGAGGGACCCGGCGTGGTCCAGGGAACGCACAACTACGACGCCTCGATCCGAAGTTTCGCCCGGGCTTGTTTCCTCTACGCCCTGGAGGAAAAACTTCCCGTCTGGTTCGCCGCGAAGGACACGATCTCCAAAATCTACGACGGCCGCTTTAAGGCGATTTTCAACGAAGTGTACGAAACGGAGTTCAAGGAAAAGTGCGCCGCCGCCGGGATCAGTTATTTCTACACCCTGATCGACGACGCCGCGGCCCGGGTGGTCAAGGACGAGGGGGGGTTCCTCTGGGCCTGCAAGAACTACGACGGCGACGTGATGAGCGACATGATCGCCAGCGCGTCGGGCAGTCTCGCGATGATGACCAGCGTCCTTGTCTCCCCCGCCGGGGCCTTTGAGTACGAGGCCGCCCACGGTACGGTACAGCGGCACTACTACCTTTGGCGGAAGGGCGAAAAAACCAGCACCAACCCGGTGGCGCTGATCTTCGCCTGGACCGGCGCGCTGGCAAAACGCGCGGAGCTGGACCGTACGCCGGAACTCGCGAACTTTGCCCGGCGGCTGGAAGCGGCGGCGCTCGCGGCCATTGAAGAAGGCGCGATGACGGCGGATTTGGCAAAGCTCGCCTCGCCCGCGCCGGTGCAGGCGCTGGATTCCTGGGAGTTTGTGGACGCCGTCGCCAAACGGTTATAGCGTCCTTTCCCGCGAGGGTTTTCCAGCGTTTTGGCCCCGTTTTAACTAAAAACTAACGCCAAAGCCAACATGGGGGCGGATATTGAGGGCGAAAAAGCCGGCCATTTTGTTCTTTGAAACGGTTACGTTTTCCCCCGCTATTTCCACATCCACCCCTTTCGATTCCCACCTTAGAAAATCCACGGTAATGGCGCTTCCGGCGGTAAAAAACCACCGGTGATTAAAGTCAAATTTAAAACGAAAATCGCCGCCCACGCCCAGGCTCGCGTTCTTCACAACCTCCAAACCCCGGATTACGCCGAGCGCCGGATCAAGTCCTTTACTGGCGGCGTTGATATCCTTGTCTTCCAGCGATAGTGACCAGAAAGCGTCAATCCCCGCGCCAAGAAAAATCGCCATTCGTTCATTGAGCGGGAATCTGAAGGCCGGTCCGGCGAACAAATTGTACTGGATAAAAAAATCAGGGCCGGCTTTTTTCAAACTTCCGTTCATGTCTTCAAGAAGAAGTACCGGAAACAAAAACGACATATTCGAGAAAAACCCCAGTCTTTTATCCCGGCCAAAATGATAATAGCTGATCACCGGACCCGGCGATCCATAATAAGCCGCGTTTGCGCCGCCGCTCGAAAGAATTTCCCAATAATTACCCCATTCAAAACCCAGGGCCAGCCAGTTTTGTTCCCTGTTTTCCGAAACCGTTTGAGCGTTGGCAATCGACATCACCAGCGCCAGGGCCGCGGCAAGAGCCAGTTTTTTCATTTTTTTTACCTCCGGGTATACACCCTACTATCAATATACGCGAAACAATTTGATAAGGCAAATTCATCCCCTAAAAGGGGCTCGGCCCCTGAGGGTTCCCCCGCGGTATTTTTTAATCACCAGGGCAAGTTTTTTAAACAGCCTTACCGGAAGACAATTTTACAGACGGCCCGGAACAATGGTAAAATTTTCGCGTCACTTGTGATAGGGGGGAAAGGCGCAAGGCCGCGGGAGTTGCCGTTTCCGGCGGAGAGATACCCGCGATACGGTAACGCCTACCGGGCATGAACCACCGCGGCAGCCGTATCGGCGACATGCCGAAGAAAAATTTTAAGGCTGTGCACCTCCGCAAATTCAAACACAACAATATCAGGATTGTATGTTGATATATATTCGTCCAAATGTTCCATGTTCAGCCAATGCACCATTATTGTTTTTCCAAACTGATGAGCTATGTACTTTCCAAAATAACTTTCCGAAGCATAACTATCACGTAACAATAAAATATTGGGATATATTATATTTTTGTTTTCAAACACAGTATTCTCCCAGGTAAAGGGTTTAGCTACGGTAACATCATCAAAAAAAGAAGCGTCAAGTTGCTTATACGCCGTTTCTTCTTTTAATGAAACCTCCGCGATTCCTTTATCACCTACCGTTCCAGTAACATCATTTATCGTAAACGGCGCACTCTCCGGGAAATACTTGTTTATATGTTTCATCAGTTCCTGATACGCAAAGAACGCCCCGATTTGAGTATAATGAGATAATTGCCCCCAAGTTCCTGACTTAGGGAACACCGGAT
>JAIRPD010000109.1 GCA_031257195.1 Treponema sp.
AAGGGCGACACCCGTTCCCATTCCGAACACGGAAGTTAAGCCTTCTAACGTCGATGATACTGCCCCTCAAGGGGCGGGAAAGTAGAAAACCGCCAAGCTTTTTTCTTACCCACGCTTGATTATTGTTCCGTGTTATACTAAACTAAAATGCGGGGGTTACTCATGTCCGATCAAAGCCAATTAGTGACTTTTCAGCTTGGCGAAGAGCTGTATGGGATAAACATCATGGATGTTAAGGAAATAGTCCGGGTCCAGGATGTCCGGGTTCTTCCTAACGCCCCCAGCTATGTGGAGGGTATTTTTAACCTTCGCGGCGAGATTATTCCCATTATCAACCTGCATAAACGTTTCCACCTGAAACGGGCGCTTAGTTCTGAGGAGGACGAGCTTTTGTCGGGCTTTATTATCATTGATGTTGACGGGATGAAGCTGGGGGTTATAATCGACAGAGTTTCCCGGGTGGTTACCATCGAAAAGGAGCATATCCAGCCGCCGCCCCAGATGCTTTCCGGTATTGGGGCCGAGTATATCATGGGGGTGGTGCGCCAGGAGGAGGGTTACCTGATAATTCTCAATATCCGGGACCTCTTTAACCCCAGGGAACTCCAGAAAATAGCCGAACTAAGAAGATAAATGATTTTCCGGGGAAGGACCGGCTTAAGGGCCGGTTTTCCCTGTTTTTTTTCTCCCTTTAATGATATGATTCATTTATGAAGATAGAAGTCTATTCTCCGACTATCAGAAGGAAGGAGATGGATGCGGTTTTGACGGCCATGGTGGAGGACCAGGTGGGGCCCGGGGAGCATACCCGGTTTCTTATTCACACGGCCAAGGAAATGCTGGGTTTTGACTATTGCCTTGCCCTGCGAAGTCCCGTCTTAGCCCTCCAACTGGCTCTGCGGGCTTTGGCCGCCCGGCATTCGCCCGCGGGCCAGGCTGACGCGGGGGGCGCCATCGCCCCGGGCGACGGCTCGGATGAGGAAGAGCCGCTCAAGGGGAAGACGGTTATCATTTCGGCCCTTTCTCCCCTGTACTACGATTGGGTGCTTCGGGGACTGGGGCTGGTTCCCCTGTACTGCGACGTTTGTGAGGACAGTCCCCTGATGGCGGGGGAAAAAATAGAGGCCCTTTTGTCCTATAACCCCCTGTGTGTGATTTTTCATCATACCCTGGGCTATCCGCCGCCTGCGGAACTGATCGCCGGACTGGGTGTTCCGGTGATCGAGGATTGTTCCCAGAGCGCCGGCGCCGCGGTGGGGGAAAAAAAGGCCGGTTCCTTTGGAACTTTCACAATCCTGGGATTGGAGGAAAGGGATATGATCACCGCCGCCGGCGGGGCTTTACTGTACGCCGCCGGCCGCCGGGACGCCGCCGCCCTCCGCGCCCTGGGGGAACTGCCGCCGGAGTATCTTTTATCCGATGTAAACGCCGCCATGGCGGCGGTTCAGTTCCGGGAGGAGGCGAAAAACCTGGCCCGGCGGAGGGAAATTGTTCAGGCCTATACCCAGGCGAGCCTTCAGACCAGGCATAAGCGGTTTCGGGAAACCGAGGGCCTGGAGTACAACAACTACGCCTTTTCCCTGATCCTGGA
The DNA here is from genome assembly GCA_031257195.1 of Treponema sp. GTDB lineage: Bacteria > Spirochaetota > Spirochaetia > Treponematales > Breznakiellaceae > JAIRPD01. The sequence continues at coordinate 1,592 of JAIRPD010000109.1, forward strand.
AAGCGGGGTTAAGGATGTTAAGGCTTACGCCAAACGAAAGGAGATCGTCGTGGAAGAGGCTTTTGAGACCACCTTGACGGGGAGCGGCCTCTTGCCTTCGGCCCAGTGTCCCTGCGCCTATTCCCTGTCCCTGCGGACCGTGCTTTTTCCCCTCTACCCGCGGCTTGGGGCCTCCTCGGCGGCCAGGGTGGCGAAGCTTATTATGTCCCTTCCTTGAGGAAGATCCATGGCGAAACAAAAGAAAGCCCTGCTTTTTATCAACGCTAAAAAGGGTGAGGCCCGGGCCCTGGCGGAGCGTATCCGGTCCGCGCTGGAGAGCCGTTCTTACGGGGTAGACGCCTATTCCTTTGGAAGCGGGACCGCCGAAACCGGGATTGCCCTTGAGGCCGGGTCGTACGATATCGCCTTTAGCCTGGGGGGGGACGGTACGGTGCTGTCCGCCTCCAGGGTTATGGGGCCCTTGAACGCGCCGGTGCTGCCGGTCAATCTGGGCAGCCTGGGGTTTATCGCCGCGGTGCTGCCCGAACACTGGGAGGAAACCTTTACCAGGTGGGAGCGGGGGAGGGCCCTGATTTCCCGGCGGCTGATGCTGGAACTGACCGTTGAGCGGCGGGGGGAAACGGTTTTCCGAAGTAACTGCCTTAATGAAGCGGTAATTTCCGCGTCGGGGATCGCCAAGCTGATCCGCCTGGAGGTGTCGGCGGAGATTGCCCCGCCGGAGACCGGTACGGCAAAGGCCGTTGTACCGGAGACCGCCGCGCCGGGGGGCGTTCCCGCCGCTTCCGTTATGGGGGAAAGGCTTTCCCTGGGGCACTTCCGGGCCGATGGGCTTATCGTCGCCACCCCCACGGGGTCCACCGGCTATTCGGTGGCCGCCGGGGGGCCGATTATCGACCCGGAAATGGATCTGGTGATTATCAATCCCATTTGCCCCTTTACCCTGTCTTCAAGGCCCATCGTGGTTCCCCCGGACGAGCGGATTATCACCCTGGTGGAACCGGAACAGCGCAGCGCCGTGCTTTTGACGGTGGACGGCCAGATCACCTCCCCCCTGGAGGCGGGGGACTTGGTTACCATCCGCCGGGCGCCCTATACGCTGCGGCTTATCGCCTCCGACCGCTGGGCCTTTTACCGGGCCCTGCGGACCAAACTGGCCTGGTCCGGGGGCGGTTCCCGGACTTCCTGGGGGGGAACATACGATGCTTGAGGAACTTTCTATCCGGAACTACGCCCTTATCGATAACCTTTCCATTTCCTTCGAGAATGGTCTTAATATCCTGACCGGGGAGACCGGGGCGGGGAAGTCGATAATTGTGGGTTCGTTGAGTTTTCTTCTGGGGGGCAAGGCCGACGCGGGGGTGATTCGTACCGGCAGCGACGAAGCCAGCGTTTCGGCGGTTATCGCCATTGGGAAAGGCAACGCCGACGTCCTTGACTGGCTGACCGCCCGGGACATGGCGGCGGAGGACGGAGCCGTCGTGGTCCGCCGGAGCCTTAAACAATCCGGCCGTTCCTCGATCTACGCCCAGAACGTTCCCCTTACCCGGGGGGAATTGGCGGAACTTATGGGAATGCTCTTTGACCTCCACGGCCAGCATGATCATGAGTCCCTGATGCGCCGGGATACCCACCGCCGGTGCCTGGACCGTTTTGCCGGCCTGGAAGAGGCCGCGGCGGCCTTTAACGGCCTTTTCCTTTCCCTGGCGGAAAAGAAAAAGGCCCTGGAATTTTCCCTGGATTCCCAGCGGAACCGGGAGGAACGGATAGAATTGCTTTCCTACGCCGTGGAGGAGATCGCCCGGGCCGCCCCCCGGCCCGGGGAAACCAGGGAACTGGAAGCGGAGGCCCAGCGTCTGGCGTCCTTTGAAAAACTCAGCCGGGAAGCCGCGGCGGCGGCGGCCTTTCTCTTTGAGGGGGAGGCCTCGGTACTGAGCCTGACCCGGAAAACCCGCGCTTCCCTGGACGCCGCGGCGGCGATGGACGAAAGCCTCGCGGGAATTGGCAAGCGCCTGGAAGACCTTTACTACGAGGCGGAGGACCTGTCCGGGGAACTGCGGGAATACCGGGACGGCCTTTCCTACGAGCCGGGGAGGCTGGAGGAGGTGGAGGACCGGCTGGGCCTTCTGTACCGGCTTAAGAAAAAATACGGCGCCAGGGCCGCCGAGGCCGGGTCCGGGGGCGCGGAAACCGGGGGAAGCCGGGGGGACGAGGAGGCGATCCTGGCTTACAAGGCGGAGGCGGAACGGGAGATAGAGGTCCTTTCCCAATCCGAGGAAAACCGGGAAAAACTTAAGGCCGAAATAGCCGGTCTGGAAAAAGAAATGGCCGGAAAGGCGGCGGAACTCAGCGCCCGGCGGGAAGAGGCGTCCCTGAGGCTGGGGGCGGAGGTCAACGCCATCCTTCAAAGGCTGGGGATGCCCAAGTCCCGGTTCGCGGTGAACGCGGCCTCCAAGGGCCGGGGGCCAGGGGGGAACCTTATCTGCGGCCCCTGGGGGGCGGACGATGTGGAATTTCTCATTTCCCCCAATCCCGGGGAACCGCTGAAGGAGCTGGCCCGGGTCGCCAGCGGGGGGGAGCTTTCCCGGGTTATGCTGGCCATTAAAACCGCGCTGGCCCGGTCGGACGCCATTGAAACCCTGGTTTTTGACGAGATTGACGCGGGGATTGGGGGCGAGGTGGCCCTGGCGGTGGGGGAGTACCTGGAAAAAATAGGGGAATTTAAGCAGATCTTTTGCGTTACCCATCTGGCAAGTATCGCCGTTCGGGCCGATAATCATATAAAGGTGGAGAAGAAGGAAGCCGCGGGGCGTACCCAAACCACGGTCCGCCTTCTTTCCGGAAAAGAGCGGCGGGAGGAAATAGCCCGGATGTTGGCGGGAGATTCGGCGGGGGACGCGGCCCTCGCTCACGCCGGAGATTTGTTGTCTAAATATGGAAAGAAACGCTGATTTAACGGCGTTTCCGAAAAGGATAAGCGGAATTAGGTATGACAAATTTTTCTCTGGATGAGCGGCATCAGTACCAGGTAAGAATAAAACCTTACCAGGATAAAATTGTTGAGATAAACGGCAGAGAAAAAAACATTCTCGCGCTTATACAAAAAGAACCCGGCACCGCCGCCCAAAAGAAGATCATCCTGGCGGAAAACATGGCTAATCTCGCTTCGTATCAGATCCTTATCAGCCTGGTATCCCAGGTCCGCCTTAAAGTGAAGGAAGAGAATTCCCTTAACGACGGCAGGAAATCCCTTTACAAGAGCGTGATCTACCTGGAAAATCTGGTTTCCGACTATGTGGACGTCCCCTTCTCCGATTATGAGGAAAAACTCGCCGGGATAGCCTTTATGGACGCCGCCGAACGGTACCGGCTGGTACGGAAAATAGGCCTGGGGATCAGCCTGCTGGAAAACGCCTACGGGGATAACTCCAAGTGGAAATGGTCCTTTGTGGAGCTTGAGGGCCGTTTCGCCGCGGTGGCGAAGAATATCCTCGATTTGAAAAGCGCCGTTTCCAATACCGATCCCCGGTCCCCCCATTACGAGCCCACGGTATACCATTTGCGACTGATTAAAAAACTCCTTACCCAGACCGCGGACAGGTACCGGGAACGATACGAACTTTCCACCAACCGCATTGATGACTTTAAGGAGGGGATCAACTTTCTGAACGCCTTAAAACGGATCCACGCGCTTATGGGTGACAAGGATGAGGTGGAGACGATAAAAAAGAAACTGGACATCTGGTCGGTGAAACTGGAAACCGATATAAAGCGGGCGGAATCGCGTAAATAGGCGAAGCCGGCGGAAAGTCCGGCGGGTGAAAACGGGTAAATGGAATCAAAAGTGAAACAACCGGGACTGGAGGAATACAAGACCCTTTTACCCTACCTTAAGCGGTACCGGGTTCAGTACGCCCTGGGTTTTTTCTGCCTCGCCGCGGTGGACGCCGCCCAGGTGGTGATCCCCCAGTTTATAAAGCGGGCGGTGGACCTGATCAGCGGGGGGGATTTTCTCTGGATAGCGGTGTTCCGGCTCTGTTTGGCCATGCTGGGGGTAATGGCCTTTATCGCCGCGGGCCGTTTTTTGTGGCGTTACTTTATCCATGGCTCTTCCCGGCTTATCGAGACCGAGCTGCGGGACGCGCTCTTTGCCCACCTGCTTTCCTTGTCCTACGATTTTTACCAGAAACACAAGATCGGCGACCTTATGGCCCGGTCGATCAACGACATGGGGGCGGTACGGAACGCCCTGGGCTGGGGAATAGTTACCCTGGTGGACGGGACGGTGATGGCCGCCGCCATTTTGGTGATCATCTTTATCCAGGACCCCCGGACCGCGGCCTTTTGCGTGATCCCCCTGCCCCTCATCACCATCGCGATGCTCGCCTTCGGCAAGGCCATGGGCCGCCGCTTTCACCGGGCCCAGGAAACCTATTCCGCCATGAGCGATACGGCCCAGGAAACCTTCGCCGGCATCCGGGTGGTAAAATCCTTTGTCAAGGAATGGTGGTTCATAAAAAAATTCGAGAAGACCAATGACGACTACCGGGACGCCAACATGGACCTGGTAAAGCTCTACGGGGCCTTTTTCCCCTTTGTGAGTTTCCTCGCCGGCCTGACCACGATCATCCTCCTTTTCGCGGGGGGCCGCCGGGTGGTAATGGGCTACCTGAGTCCCGGTGAGCTGGCGGCGTTCTTTAGCTATCTGCAAATGCTGATCTGGCCTCTTATGGGGGCGGGCTTTATGGTAAACATGATCCAGCGGGGGGCGGCCAGCATGGGCCGGATTAACGAGCTGTTAACGGCCAAGCCCTCCATAAGCGGCCCGGCGGAACCCCGGCGGTCCCGGCCCGGCCCGGCGGAAAAAGGCGCCCCCCTGATTGAGCTGCGGAACCTGGATTTCCGTTACCCCGCGGAGGAAAAGGAGGGTCCGCCGGTACTCAGCGGCGTTTCCCTCTCCATCTACCGGGGGATGGTATTGGGCGTTTTGGGCAGGACCGGTTCGGGAAAATCGACCCTGCTTAAGATCCTGGCCCGTATGGCGGATCCTCCGGCGGGGACCGTTTTTGTGGAGGGGGCCGATATCAAAGACTGGGATCTTGGGGAGCTGCGCCGCCTTTTTGGGATGAGTCCCCAGGACAGTTACCTCTTTTCGGATACGATAAAAAACAATATCGCCTACGGAATCAAAGACGGGGACGCCGGGATGGAAGAGGAGGGGAGGGATCGCGAAAACGGAATTTCCCCGAACGGCGGTCTGCCCGGCGAGCTTTTGTCCCGGACGGCCCGGCTTTCCGCCCTGGACCGGGACCTGGAGGGATTTTCCCGGGGCTGGGACACCCTGATCGGCGAGCGGGGCCTGACCCTTTCGGGGGGGCAGAAACAGCGGGTGGCCATAGCCAGGGCCATAGTGTCGGCCCCGGAGATTCTGGCCCTGGATGACGCCTTTTCCGCGGTGGACGCGGAGACGGAAAAGCGGATATTGACGGGGATCCTCAAGGAACGCCACAAGGACGAGAGGGGGCCCAAAACGACGATCATCGTTTCCCAGCGGGTGTCCACGCTGAGCCGCGCCGATAAGGTGCTGGTTTTGGAGGAGGGGAAACTCAGCGAGTGGGGCAGCCCGGAGGAACTTTTGGCTCAGGGCCGTTTCTTTGCCCGCATGGCGGAGCTTCAGCGGCTGGGAGAGGCGGGCCCGGAGTCCGTCGGGGGAGGGAATAGTGGCCGATTACTTTGAGACCGAGGAGGTGGTAAAGGAGTACGATTCCAAAATCACCGCCCGCATCCTTTCCTACCTTAAACCCTACCGGGCTCTGGCCTTTTTGGCCTTCGCCGCCCTGGTTTTTTCCACCCTGGGAGAACTGCTTGTGCCGGTTTTGCAGCAGCGCCTTATTGACCGGGCGGTGATATCCCGGTTCCTCGCGCTGCGGCCCTCCGCCGCCCGGAGGGCGGCGCTGAGCCCGGAGGCGGCCAAGACCCTGGAGGGCCTGGAGGCCGCCGGGGGGGCGCTCCTGGCGGGGGAGGTTCTCTTTATTCCCCAGGATCAAAACATCCGCTTTTCCCGCCGGGTGGAGGGGGAACTGCGGGCCGGGGGAATACTTGACGGCGGCCAGTGGTACGCCTTTACCGTAACGGAAAACGCCGCGCGGGTAATGGAGGCCCACCCCGCTCTTTTTACCGGCGGCCCCGCGCCGGGAACCGCGGCGGCGATTCCCGTGGAACGCCTGGCGGAACTGAGCCCGGAAGAACGGGGCCTTATCCGCGCCGGGGACCTGGCCCTTATTACCCGGATTGTGTGCCTCCTCCTCGCCATCCTGGCGGGGGTCCTCATTTTTACCTTTATCGAAACCTGGACTTCCGTCCTGATAGGCCAGCGGGTGATGAAGGACATCAGGCTGGAACTCTTTAAAAAGACCGCCTCCCAGTCCACGGCCTTTCTTTCCCGGCACCCCGTGGGGCGTATCGTAACCCGCCTGACGGGGGATGTGGAGACGATCAACGAGTTTTTTACCAACGTGCTTATCGCCTTCTTAAAGGATTTCTCCGTTATGGCCGGGGCCCTGATCACCCTTTTTATCCTTTCGCCCCGGCTGGCGGTAGTAACTATCCTTACCCTGCCTCCGGTGCTGGCGCTTACCGTTTTTTCCCGGGTCAAAGCCAGGGACGCCTTTAGGCGGCAGCGGACCGCCTCGTCCCGGGTCAACTCCTATCTTTCGGAACGGCTTTCGGGGATACAGGTGGTTCAGCTTTTTCTGGGGGAGAGGCGGAGCGTAAAAGAATTCGCCTCGCGAAACCGGGAGTACCTGAAGGCCAACATGGCGGAGATGTATGTTTACGCCACCTTCCGGCCCATCATCGACTTTCTTTCCACCCTGACCACCGCCACGGTAATCGCCGTAGGGGCCCACTTCGCGCTGTCCTTGTCCCTGTCGTTGGGGGTGCTCATCGCCTTTATCAACCTGACGGCCCTCTTTTATTCCCCGGTTATGGACATCGCGGAAAAGTACACCCTGCTGCAGTCCGCCATGGCGGGGGGGGAGCGGGTTTTTGCCCTGCTGGACACGGAGGAACGGATTCCCGACCGGGGGACAAGGCGGATTGAAAAGGTAAGGGGCCGGGTTGAATTCAACCATGTATCCTTCGCCTACAAGGAGGGAGAGGAGGTCCTGAAGGACCTGAGTTTTACCGTCCACCCCGGGGAAATGGCGGCCATTGTGGGTTATACCGGGGCGGGAAAAACCACGATCATCAACGCGCTTACCCGGCTTTGGGACACCCCCAGGGGGAGCGTTACCCTGGATGGAATTCCCGTGGCCGATATTCCCCTGGAGGAACTGCGCCGGGCCGCCCTGCCGGTGCTGCAGGAGGTGTTTCTCTTTTCCGGCACGGTGGCGGAGAATATCTCCCTGGGGCTTCCCCTGGGCCGGGAGGAAATCATCGCCGCCGCCAAGGCGGTACACGCCCATGAATTTATTTCCCGTCTGCCCGGCGGCTACGACACGGCGTTGTCCGAGGGGGCGGCGAATATTTCCTCCGGCCAGCGGCAGCTTTTAAGTTTTGCCCGGGTGATCGCCCACAACCCCGCCCTGGTGATCCTTGACGAGGCCACCAGTTCCATTGACACGGAAACGGAACGGCTGATCCAGCTGGGGGTGGAACGAATCCTGGCGGGCCGGACTTCCATTGTCATAGCCCACCGGCTTTCCACGATCCGCCACGCCGACCGGATTCTGGTTCTTTCCGGCGGCCGTCTGGTGGAGGAGGGACGCCACGAGGATCTGATCGCCCGGAACGGCCTTTACGCCGGCCTGTACCGGCTGCAGTTTGAGGCGCCCGTTTAGGGGTACTTTTACAGGCCGCCATACCATTCCAAATAACCGGAAGGAGGCCGCGGCGCGGTTTTTCAAACCTATAATATGGATTCATAAAAAAGTACCCATTAATATAGAAAGCGTCAAAATTGG
>JAIRPD010000025.1 GCA_031257195.1 Treponema sp.
TCCGTGAGGCCCTTTGGCTTGCGCCGCATGGACGCGGTTGTGACCAACGCGCCCGGCGAAGCCGGACGAATGGAGTTTCCGGCGGAGCCGGAAACTCCCAGCCCCACATCCGCCGCGGAGGGCGGATGTGGGGCGGAAGGGCGGTATGGATGCGGGGCGTCGCAATCCGCGACAAATCGGGGAGGTCCCCAAATGATCCGGGGAACGTTCCAAACGATCCGGAACATGTTCCAGAAGGTTCCGGGGGCCTCCCCGAATGAACCGGGAACCCCTCCCAAGCCCCTGGGAGCCTCCCGGCCCGGGGTCCTTCCCCGGGGGGCTTGACGGCTTTTACCCCGGCGGGATATACTACAATACGTTATATCATCAAAAAAGTTTGGGACCAACCGTAAGGAGGAATAGGTATGACCAAAGGAAACATAAAGAAACGGAGCGGCCTTCGCCGCGGCGCGATGGCGGCGCTGGCCGTCCTGGTGGGCGGCGGGTGCTTTTTGGGATGCGGGGGGGCAAAACAGGCCGCCAGTACCGGATCGCTGGAGGGAAAGGATATTTCCACCCTTACCAAGTGGGGCGCGGCGGTCAACGAGGTCTTTGGCGGCCAGACGATCACCGTCGCCATGGCTTCCCACCCGTCCACCGACTCCTTCCGCAAAATGGAGCGGGATTTCACCGGCCTTACGGGGATCAAGGTGGTGTGGGACGTGGTGGAGGAGACCAGCCTGAAAAACAAGCAGCTCCTGGACGCGCAGGGCGCGGGCAGCTACGACGTCCTTATGGTGGACGCTTTCTGGATGAGCGAATACGCCTCCAAAAACGTGCTGGAGCCGATCCAGCCCTACGCGGACAATCCCCAGGTAACCCCGCCCTGGTTCGATTACAACGACATCATGCCCGCCTACCGCAACGGTATCGCCGGGGCTAACGGCGTCAATTACGGGATTCCCACCGCCGGCGAAACCCGGTTCATCGCCTACCGTACGGACCTTTTTGAAAAGTACGGCAAGGAGCCCCCCAAAACCATGGCGGAATACCTGGAACTGGCCCGGTTCTTTAACGGCAAGGATGGGGTGTACGGCGTTTCCATGCGGGCCCAGCGGGGTATCCACTTCGCCTCGGGCTGGATGAGCCTGATGTACAACTTTGGCGGCGGCTTCATGGATCAGGCGGCCCTGGCCCAGGGGCGGAACGTGATTACCGTTACCACCCCCCAGACCATCGAGTCCCTCCAGTTCTACGTGGACCTGCTGAAGAACGCCCCCCCCGACGTGGGGACCTATACCCACGAGGAGGCCCTGGGCGCGTTCCTTTCCGGTAAGACCGCCATGTGGCTGGACGCCACCGCCCTGGCGAACCAGATCACCAACCCCGACACCTCCACGGTGGCCGGCCAGGTGGCCTTTGTGCCTACCCCCACGGGTCCCGCGGGGGACGGCGCGGCCCTGGCGGGCTGGAACCTGGCTATTTCCCGGAAGTCCTCCCACAAGAACGAGGCTTGGGCCTTTATCGCCTTCATGGCCAGCAGGGAAAAATCGGTGGACTACGTTAAGGGCGGCGGGGTGGCTACCCGGGACTCGGTGTTCAGCAACGCCGATCTCGCGGCCCTTAATCCTTCGTACCCGGCCCAGCGGGCGGCGTTGATCAGCGCTAACGGCCTGGTGGAGAAGGGGCTTTCCTGGATTCCCCAGTCGGATCAGATTGGGCAGATCCTGGACATCGCGGGGGCCCACGGTTCCGCCGCGCTGGCGGGGACGGAAACCGTCGACGCCGCGGCCCGGGCGATCCAGGCGGAGTGCGAGGACCTGGTAAAGTAGGGGTCCATGGACGGGGGAGGGCCGGGTATGGGCGGCTACTTTAAGCGGAATCCGCACATTAAGTACATCGCCCCCGCCATGGGGGTGATGGCGCTGCTTTCCATCATCCCCACCCTGTTCCTGGTGATCATCTCCTTTACCAATTACCAGCTTGGCTGGGAGTTCAGCCGGGCCCGGTTCACGGGCCTTGATAACTTTATCCGCCTCTTCACCGGGGCGGACGCGGATTTCTGGCACTCGGTGTGGATCAGCCTGGCCTTTATGCTGCTGGCGACGGGGATCGAGATGGTCCTGGGGTTTTGTATCGCCTCCCTGCTGAATAATACCGAGTTCCGCCTGAAGCCGCTGGTGGTGGGTATCCTGATCATTCCCCTGGCCATGACCCCTTCCATCGCGGCCCAGATGTGGAAGTTGATGCTGAACGCCGAATACGGCGTTGTCAACCATATTCTGTGGTCCCTGTTTCATATCAAGGTGGTGTGGCTTTCCCCCCGGTTTGCCTTCTGGTCGGTGCTGCTGGTGGACCTGTGGATGTTTACCCCCTTTGTCGCGCTGATTATGTACGCGGGGCTGCGCTCCATGCCCGCGGAGCCCTATGAGTCCGCGGCGATCGACGGGGCGGGCCGGCTGCAGACGCTCCGCTACATTACCCTGCCTATGCTGCGGAAGCTGCTCTTTCTGACCCTTCTGCTGCGGTCCATTGATTGTCTTAAACTGTTTGACACCGCCTTTGTGCTTACCCAGGGCGGGCCGGGGAACGCCACCGAATTTTTGAGCCTCCACGTGTACCGCCTGGCCAACGCCCAGAACGGGCTTATCGGCAGGGCCGCCGGGGTGGCGCTGGTCCTCCTGGCGGTGGTCAGCGTGATCAGCGCGGCGCTCATTAAACAGCAGCGGCGGGGGACGGATTGATGGGCGGGCCTTTAAACCGGGGCGGAAAAGCCGGCCGCCCCTTTCGGATCGCGCTGCTGGCGCTTATCAGCCTGGCCTTTCTCTTTCCCTTTATCTGGATGCTCCTGGTGAGCCTGCGCAGGCGGGTGGATGTGATCCAGCCGGGGAAGATCTTCGCGCCGGTAACGCTGGAAAATTACCGGGCCCTCTTTGGCTACGGGGGTATCCTGGAGTTTTTTAAAAACAGCGCGATTACGGCGGTGTGTACCACGGTTATCGCCCTGGTCCTGGGGAGTCTCGCGGCCTACGGTTTCGCGCGGTACCACTGGAAAAAGCGGGAGGACCGGGCTTTCTGGATCCTCAGCCAGCGGTTCCTGCCCGCCATGGCGGTGGTGATCCCCTATTTTCTCATGGCCTCCCTGGCGGGGCTGCTGGACACAACCCTGGTGCTGATCATCTGCTACACCACCTTCAACATCCCCTTCACCATCTGGATGATGCGGGGGTTTATTGAGGACCTGCCGGTGGAACTTGAGGAGGCCGCCTTTGTGGACGGCTGTACCAGGGCGCAGACCATGATCCGTATTGTGTTCCCCCTGGTGCTGCCCGGTATGGCGGCGACGGCTATTTTCTGCGTCATCAATTCATGGAACGAATTTGTCTTCGCCAATTTTCTGACCAGCATTCATTCCAAGACGGTTCCCACTTCGGTGATGATGTACCTTTCGGTTTCCGGCGTGAAGTGGGGCGAAATGGCGGCCACCGGGGTGCTGGCGGTGCTGCCGGTGCTGGTCTTCGCCATCGCCGTGCAGAAATACATGATCCGGGGGCTCACCTTTGGGGCGGTTAAAGGGTAGATCGTTTTAGTTGGGAGCGGTCTGGAAACCGAAGTTCCCGGACCACCCTATTCGGAGGAAATCAATGAACAGTAAACTGAAAATGGCGATTGTCGGCGCGGGGATTTGGGGAGAGAATCACGCGAAAATTTACCAGGCCCACCCTTTTTGCGAGGTGGCGGCGGTCTGCGATGAAAAGCCGGGGAAGGCCAAAAACATGGCGGATAAACTGGGTATACCCCGGAGTTATGAAAATTACGAGGAGATGTTCCGCGACAGCGGCTGCGACGCGGTGGCGATTGTTACCCCCGATTTCGCCCACGCGCGAATCGCCATAAAGGCGGCGGAACACAAAAAGCACGTGCTGGTGGAAAAGCCCCTGGCCACCACCAGGGAAGATGTGTACGCCATGGTGGAGGCTTTTGAAAAGCACCGGGTCCGGGCCATGGTGGACCTGCATAACCGCTGGAGCCCCGCCTTTAACGTGGCCCATCAGAGCGTGGAAAGGGGCGAACTGGGGACCCCTTACCAGGCGTATATGCGCCTCAATGACATCAAGTGGGTGGCCACCGATATGCTTCCCTGGGCGGCGCGGTCTTCGATCCTCTGGTTCCTGGGCAGCCACAGCCTGGACACCCTGCGCTGGTTTTTTAATGACGACGTGAAGCGGGTCTATTCGGTGAGCCGGGAAGGAATTCTGAAAGGCAAGGGGGTGGACACGGTTGATGTCTACCTTACTACCCTGGAATTCAACAACGGCGGCATTGCCCAGATGGAGAACGGCTGGATTACGCCTGACGCGAACCCCTGCGTCAACGACATCAAATTCAACATCCTGGGGGACAAGGGCATGATAAGCCTGGACCTGAGCCACCACAACCTGATCCAGAAATACACCGACGAAAAAGTTACGGTCCCCGACGTTGTGGTACAACATTCGGTTTTCGGTTTCCCCAAGGGTTTTGCCTTTGAGAGTATCCGTTCCTTTGTGGACTGTATCCTTTCGGGGGAGGAATTCAAGGTCTCGATCCGCGACGCGGCGAACACCAGCCTGGCGATTCTGGCCATCATGGAATCCGCCAAAACCAGAAGCCCCGTGGAGGTGCGGTATTGAGCCGGGGAGGTTCCGCTCGCGCGGCGTCCGGTTAGCGGCTCCTAGGACCGGTAATCCCCGTTGATCCTCACATAGTCATAGGTCAGGTCGCAGCCCCAGGCTTGCGCCCTTCCGGGGCCGGTTCCCACCGTAACGTCAATGTCTATTTCCTCTTCCATGAGGATTCTCTTCGCCTCCCTCTCCGAAAAAAGAAAGGACTCGCCGTTCCCGCACACCTGGATAGCCCCGGCGGCGCTGGCAAAGACCACGGAGACCGCCTCGGGCTCAAAGAGCGCGTCCCCGGCTCCCCCGGGCTTCGCGTAACCCAGGGCGCAGAGAACCCTGCCCCAGTTGGCGTCCGCGCCAAAGCACGCCGCCTTGACCAGGTTTGAGCCCGCCACGGTCCGGGCCAGGAGGGCGGCGTCCTCTTCCCGGGCGGCGCCCTGTACCGTCACGGTTAGAAGCCGGCCGGCCCCCTCCCCGTCCCGGGCCATCTGCCGGGTAAGGTTAACGCAGAGCCCCTCCAGGGCGGCGGCGAAGGCCTCGTAATCCGGCCCCTCGCTTTCAATGGGGGCGTTCCCCGCCGCGCCATTGGCCATGATCAGGGCTATGTCGTTGGTGGACATATCCCCGTCCACGGTGAGGCGGTTAAAGGAGCGGTTTACCGCCCGGCGCAGGGCCCTGTCCAGCAAGGGCGCGGTGATGGCGGCGTCGGTGGTGATAATACAGATCATCGTGGCCATGTTGGGATGGATCATCCCCGAGCCCTTGGCCATGGCCCCCATCTGGATCGCGGCGTCCGGGCCGGCGGATGTTTGGCGGTCCGGGGTTCCCGCGGCGGGTCCCGGCTTCTGACTTGCCATGGAGGGCAGCGTAACACCCGCGGCCGCGGTCTTTTTCCGGGTGTCGGTGGTCATAATCGCCTCCAGGGCGTTATCATGGCTAAGGCTGAGGCCGGCGATCAAATCCGCGGCCCTCGCCTCGATCTTTTCGATGGGCAGGGGAACGCCGATAACCCCCGTGGAGGCCACGGCCACTTCCTTTGGGTCAATGCCCAGCTGTTCCGCCGCCAGGGCCGCCATGCGCCGGGCCGCCGCCAGTCCCGCCGCCCCGGTACAGGCGTTGGCGTTCCCCGAATTGGCGATCACCGCCCGGACGCGGCCCCCGCTTTGTTCCAAATGTTCCCGGCTGACGATAATACTCGCCGCCTTGACCCGGTTGGTGGTGAATACCGCCGCGGCCGTACAGGGCCGTTCCGAACAGATCAGGGCCAAATCCCGCTTTACCGCGCCGGCTTTGATGCCGGTCCAGAGCCCCGCGGCCTTAAATCCCCTGGGAGCGCATACCATTACTCTTTATACGCTTTTTTTCCCCCTTAGGCAATCCGCCGCTTCGCGGATTTTACGTCCGGGATTTTCGCTTCGCGAAAACCCCATCCCCCGGTTTGGGCCGGGGCCGCGGTAACGACGCCGTCCATGGCGGCCGCGGCGCGGGCGGTTCCGCCGATTCCCCTTTCCCAGACCGGAAAACCGCGGTATACTTAGGGCATGAAAGCAGTCATCTGGATCCCGGCGGTTCTGCTTTTGGCCGCCTGCGCCTCCACCAAGGTGGAAATTCCCGAGGATACGCCCCCGGCGAAACTCATCCAAAAGGCCCAGGAAGCGTCGGATACCAATAAATACAAGACAGCCCTCCGGTACTACCAGACCCTGCTGGAATGGTACGGCGATTCGGCGGAATACCTCTGTACCGCGGAGTACGAAATCGCCTTTATCCGTTACAAGCAAAGAAGATACAACGAGGCCCGTTCTTTGTTTGAGAGTCTTTTAAGCCTGTACAGCCGGGCGGAGGCGGCGGGAACGCGGCTCCCGCCGCAGTTCAAGATCCTTTCCGAAAAGGTCCTGGCCCGGATTACCGAATTGGGGCATTAGGCCCTACTGGGGCAGAATAATCGTATCCAGGGTAACCTTCCGCTCTTCCGCCGCCGCCTGGACCATCTCCGGGGAAACCTGTCCCCGCTGCCGGAGGTGGGGCGGGGCGTCGCCAATAAGGATAATAAGCCGGGATTCGGCTTCCCACTCGAATTTCGTGATTCCGTCGTACAGGGCTTCATGGACCGCCTCCGGTATGTCCTTGCCCCCCCAGACGGTTATACCGTCCAGGCTCCGCTGGATCCGCCGCGGGTCGCTGGTAAAGGGGACGATCTTGGTCAGGTACTCCTCGTAATAATCCTTGTAGAGGACCATCCCCAGCCGGTACTGGGAAGTCCCTTCCAGCGTTTCCTCGATCAGAGGGACCAGGTTTTTACGGATCTCGGCGATATCGTCCTTCATGGAACCGGTGGTGTCCAGGCAGATCACCATATCCATGGTCCTGGCCCGGCCTCTTTCCAGGGCGTCCCTGATCCGGTCCATAATGTCCGCGGGTCCCCGGGAACGGACCGGCGTCCCTCCCCCCCAGGCGGCGATCTCGGTAAAGCTGTCCACCGTTTCCTTCATGTAGTTGCCCTCCGGGGACCCTTCCAGGGGCTGCTGCTGGGCAACCTCCAGGACAAAGGGATTGTCCCTAAAGGGCCCCCGGTAATCGGCGTAGGGCCGGGCGAAGGCCCGGACATTAAAGAAGGCCCCGTCCACCACGTAAACCTCGCCGTGCCGGGAATTTTCGTAGCCATAGTAAAGGATGTAGGGGATATATATGTGGAACGCCTGCCCCAGTTCCGGGTGAGGTTCGGGGGTGGAATCGATAAGCGACCAGACCCGGGAAGATTGGGGAATCGGCTCGCCGTCAAGAAGGCGGATTTCGTCTCCGTTTACCTC
The DNA here is from genome assembly GCA_031257195.1 of Treponema sp. Lineage (GTDB taxonomy): Bacteria > Spirochaetota > Spirochaetia > Treponematales > Breznakiellaceae > JAIRPD01. Next base: position 7,448 of record JAIRPD010000025.1, read on the forward strand.
GTTCCATTCCGCAGCCCGGTAGGCGTAGTTGGCCTCCCGGAACTCCGGGTCCCTGGTGGACTCGGTGATCAGGACCGAGGAGATTCCGGGCTTTTTCCGTATAAAAAGATGAAACCCCCCGTCCACCCGCTGCTCAAACCGAAGGTCCCCCTGTTCTATGGCCAGGGAGGGATCGTCCGGCGCGGAGCCGGTTTGGGCGGCCAGAAAAACGGGGCCCACGACAAGGAAAAAAAAGGGATGAAAAAAACGACGATTCATCATAACGATTATCGGAGGGTAAAAAAAAAACTTGACGGCGGGAAAAAGCGCTTGTACAATCATGTATATTTTCTGAAGGGGGAACTTATGCCTAAGTACCTATTAGGACTGGACGGAGGCACTACCGGCTGTAAAGCGTGCGTTTTTGATCTTGAAGGCAAGGTTATCGGATCCGATTACCGGGAATATCCTTGTTACTACCCCAATCCCGGCTGGGTGGAGCAAACGGTGGAGGATCTGCTGCCCAATTTTTTTGACAGCGTTAAATGCGCCATCAGAAATTCCAAGGTGGATCCCAGGGATATTATCGCCTTTGGCTTTTCCAGCCAGGGCAGCGTTATCGGCCTGCTGGATGAAAAGGGCGCCCTGATCCGCCCCTTTGTGGGCTGGCAGGATATTCGGGGAATACCGGAGGGCTACGACTACATGATCCAGCGGATGCCCCGGAGCGACATCTACAAGATAACCGGCGATCCCGTGGGCGCCTGCTTCAGCAACACCAAACTGGTCTGGCTTAAGCTGAAGGAACCGGAAAACTTCGCCAAAACCGCCCTGTTTTCCACCCACCAGGATTTCTTCCTCAAGGAATTCGGCGCGGAGGGCTACTTTACCGACGTGTCCAGCGCCAGCCGGGAAGGGATGATGGACGTGGACAACTGGCGCTGGTCCAAGGAGATCCACGACATCTGCGGGGTCTCCATGGATAAACGGGCCAAGATCACCACCGAACCGGGCGCGGTGGTGGGCCATATCAAAAAGGACATCGCCGAAAAAACAGGCCTCGCGGAGGGCACCCCAATCTGCGTGGGCGCCCACGACCAGAACTGCTGTACCTTCGGCGCGGGGGCGGTCAAGGACGGAACCGCCGTGATGGTCATGGGAACCTTCGGCTCCTGCTTTGTGGTGTCCGACAAGCCCATCCGGGACCCCAAGGAACGGCTCGTGGTCAAGGGCAACCACGGGGTGGGGAACTACACCATCGAGGCCTTTTCCAATACCGCCGCGTCCAGTTACCGCTGGTACCGGGACATCTTCTGCGACTTTGAAAAGGCCAAAGCCGCCAAAGACGGGGTAGACCCCTACGACATTATCAACGAGCAGATCGCCGCCACCCCCATTGGGGCCAACGGAATTACCTTCCTCTCCTTCCTCCAGGGTGCCGCCGGGGCGCGGATCAACGCCAACGCCCGGGGAACCTTTGTGGGCATGACCCTGGGGACCAAAAAGGGCGACATGGCTCGGGCGGTTATGGAAGGAATCTGCTACGAGATGAACGACATTGTCCAGGCGGAGATGGCCGCGGGGATCACCTTCAACGGCATCCGCCTTTCCGGCGGGGCCGCCAAGTCCCCCCTGTGGTGCCAGATGATGGCGGACATCTTTAAACAGCCCATCCATGTGCTGGAAGCGGCGGAAACCGGCTGCCTGGGGGCGGCCCTCTACGCCGGGATCGGTGTGGGGGCCTACAAGAACTGCGAGGAAGCGGCGTCGGTGGTGCGGATCAGGAAAACCTACGACCCCGACCCCTCCCGCTACGCGGCCTACGACAAGGCTTATGCCCGGTTCGGGGAAGTCTACGACGCCCTGGACAAGAAAGTGTTTTAACCTAAGGAGGAACGCGATGATTGACTTTACCAAGATTACCAGGGACAACGCAGGAAAGTTGTTTGACTACGCCATTCTCCCCAAGGAAACCACGGAAGCGGTGATCCGCAAGGAATGCAAGGTGGCGATCAAATACAACTTCAAGGCGTTCTGCTTTTCTTCCTCCTATTGGACCCCGGTGGTGGCGGAGGAACTTAAGGGCACGGACATTCTGGTGGGGGCCGGCATCGGCTTTCCCTTTGGCCAGCAGACCAGCGCCGTCAAGGCCTTCGAGACCGAGGAAGCGGTGCGGATGGGGGCCACGGTGCTGGACAACGTGATGAACGTGGGGGCCCTCAAGGACAAGAAGTACAAGGAGATCGAACAGGAGTTCAAGGACTACGTCCAGGCCGCGGGCGGGGTGATGACCAAGATGATCCTGGAAACCTGCTACCTCACCAACGAGGAAATCGTTACCGCCTGCAAGCTCATCGCCGGGGCGGGTATCGACTGGGCAAAAACCTCCAGCGGCCAGTACGAAGGCCCCACGGTGGAACAGGTGATCCTCATGGTGGATACCCTTAAAGGGACCAACACCAAGGTCAAGGTGTCGGGGGTTAAGTTCCCCCGGCCCCAGAACGCCTACATCTTCCTCATGGCCGGGGCCGAGTTGATCGGCACCCGGGCGGCCCCGGAAATCCTGGAGGCCCTGGAGACGATGCGCTCCATCGGGGTTGTGCCGGCCTACAAAGGCTGACCCGCCCCAAAACAGGCGCGCGCGGCCGGTCCCGTCCTCCCCGGACGGGGCCGGCTGTTTTTTTGGCCCCCGGCGGTCCCCGGTAGAGCCCGGGCCGTCGACGCCGGAAGTCTGGTAGTCGACCGCGGAGTGGCGGCGGCCGGCGGCGGGTTCCGGGGCGGGGAGCGGCGCGCGATCCCCGGGGAGGGCGGGGGCGTTAGGGCGTGTTTTCCCTGAGGTAGATGTCCAGGGGGATTTCCACCGTCCGCTCAATCGTTTCTTCCAGCGCGATATGCCGGTAGAGGTTGACCACGGCCAGGCGTCCCTGTTCCTCGGGGCGCTGGGAGATGATCGCGTCTATCAGACCTTCCCGCAACAGTTCCCGGTTGGCGGGGATAAGGTCGTAGCCGATGATAAAAAAATCCTTGCGCCGGCCGCCTTCCCTGAACATCCGGGCCAGCCGGTGGGACATGCAGTTGGTAACAAAAACCCCGGTGAGGCCGGAATGTTCCCGGAGGAAGCGGTCAAGTTCTTCGGCGGTCAGCTCGGTTTCCTCCGAGTATTCCCGCAGGATAACGGGAAAGCCCCGCTCCCCGGCGTACCGCAAAAAACCTTCCCGGCGCTGGATGATGTGGTAATCCTGGCAGTGAACGTCCAGCACGGCGATGGGTTGGCGCACCTCGCCGGCGAAGAGGCTCATCAGCCGCCCCGCGAGCCGCCCGCCGCGCGCCGGGTCTTGGCAAATGGTGCAGACCGGCTCCATTTCGGGGTACGCCGAATCCAGAAAAACGAAGGGGATTCCCCGTTCCGCGGCGGCGGGGAGGAGTTGTTTGACCAGCACAATGGGGGCGAAGATCATGCCGTCGGGGGTTTCCGCCAGGGCCTGTTCCATTTTTTCCCGCGCCTCGTTACGGTTGTAGCGGTCGTACTCAACGATGTCCGTTTCCGCGCCCAGGGGAACAAGCCCCGCCGCGCCCGCCTTAACGCCGCCAATTACCTGTTCCCAGTAGCCGGCGTCCTGATCGCGGCGGGGAAGGACGGCGCAAAAGCGGTAGGCCCGCCCCCGCTTGAGGCGGCGGGCTATCGGGTTGGGGGTAAACTGGTATTCCTCGATAATCGCCTCGATTGTTTCCCTGGTGGCCGCCGACACCCTGCCCCGCTTGTGCAGGACCCGGTCTACGGTTCCAATGGAGACGCCCGC
>JAIRPD010000075.1 GCA_031257195.1 Treponema sp.
TTGACCTTGTTCGCGCCGAAGAATTTTCTGTATTCCGCCGCCGACTGCTGTGTTGCCGCTCAAAACATAATGCTTGCCGCCCATTCGCTCGGCGTTGGTTCCTGTATGGTTGCCCGCGCCGAAAATACCTTCTCAAGCGAATTGGGACAGCGGCTTCAAAAAGAGTGGGGCATTGAAGAAACTTACGAGGCGAAAATCCATGTGGTTTTAGACTATCCCGCCGATACCGCAACACCCACGGCAAAGCCCCGCAAGGACGGGCGGATTATCAGGGTTTCGTAGGCCAATCAGCTATTAAACGGCACAACATAGACAGCCCCGTTATATGACGTTCGCCTCTCCCTCCTCCCCGGGGCGGCGGCTTCTTCTTCGCGGCGGAGGGTTAGCGCGCCCTTCAAGGAGGAAAGATACTTTTTACCCACCCCCGCTCCTAGCCGGGTACTTTTTTCCCGCCGGAATCCCCGGCGCGCTTAAAAACCGCCCTTTGCTGCCACCCTACACAGTTGGCATGATTCTTGCTAATATATAGAAGTCATGGGAGCAATCGCGTTTTTCCTGCTAAGCCTTTCCCTTTTCTTCTCGATGGGAAGAGCGCCCCTTCGCGCTCAAGGGGTTCCTGTCCCCGCCGCCCCCGAAGGGGCAAGTCGGGCGGAGGCCGTTGTGGCGGAAACCGCCCCGGCGGCGGGCCTTATCCTGACCCTGGAACGGGCCTGGGAACTGGCGGAACAGAACAGCGTCGCCCTGCAAAAGCGGGCTCTGGACCTGGACCTGGACCGGGTCAAGGCCAAAAGCCTTTGGGCCCAGGTGTTTCCTTCCATAAACATCAGCGGGGGAGCGAATTATACGATTCCCCTGAATAGTAACGTCAAGGAAACGGACCCTTCCTATACCGCCCGGCTCAGCCTTTCCCTGGGTCTTAGCGCCGGGCTTCCCTATACCCTGGCGAATATCTCCCTGGCCTACAAGAACGGCCTCCTCAACTATGAACAGGCCCGGCGGCAGCTCCGGTTCCAAACCTCCAAGACCTTTTACTCCCTCCTGGCCCAGAAGGACAGCCTCCTCGTCCTGGAAGGTTCCACCCGGCTGGCGGAAGAACAATTGGTCCGGGACCGCGCCGCCCGGCAAAACGGTTACCTGGGGGAGGTGGATTTTCTTTCCTCCAGCCTCAGCGCCGAACGGGCCAAACTCAGTTATACCCGGGCCTTATCGGAGTACCGGAGCGCCCTGGGGGATTTTCTGGCCGTTCTGGGCCTGGACCGGGCCGGCGGAACGGCGGGGAACGCGGTCCTGGAAGGGGAGGTGGAAATCTCCCCCCTTAAGCTTGATCCGGAAGCTCTCATCGCCGCCCGCCTCCCCCAGCGGCCCAGCCTGGCGGTTCAGCGTAATGAGGTGGAACGGCTTAAAAACGCCCGGATGGAATCTTTCCTCTCCGCCAAAGCCCCGTCGCTGAACTTTTCCGCCTCCCTGGGGGCTTCCCTGGCGAAGGGCCTGGACGATACCGCCAGCGCGGGCGTCTCGGTCAGCATCCCCATCGATCCCTGGATACCCCGGAGCCAGAAGGATCAAGCGGTCCGGCGGGCCCAGGGGGAGTACGAAAAGGCTTTGTTGGATCTGCGGGATATGGAGGACAGCGCCCGGCGGGAGATCCGCTCCTATGTGGAGAATACCGCCAACGCCTGGCGGGAGGTAGAGATCGCCCGGCTTCAGGTAAGCTACGCCCAGCGCTCCTTTGAACTGGCGGAGCAGGGATACCGGATGGGGACGATGAATTTTTTGAACTTTGAGACCGTGCGAAACCGGCTTACCGAGGCCCGGCAGCAGCGGCTTCAAAGCGAGCTAAACTATCAGGTCCTGATCCTGGATCTGGCCGCTTCTCTTGATATGGATGAGGCGGAACTGCGGCGGTTTTCGGAATAACGGGAGAAGGGGAATGGCGTGAAGGGAAACAGTGTGAGGGACGCAAAAAACAAGGTAACGGTGGCTTTGACTTTTATTATTATCGTCACGGCGATTCTGATCGTCTTCCACTTGGCCAAAAGCTTCCAGGGGGCGAGGCGGGCGGCGGGGGGCGCGACGGCGGCGGTTCCGTCCCGAGCGGAGGGACGGCAGTCCGGCGGCGGCGGTCAGGACGCCCAGACCCAGCGGCAGGGAAGAGCCGGGGAACCGGCCCCGGGCGGGGACGCGGCCACTGGTCAGGGGGGAGCGCCGCGGCAGTCCGGGTCGGGGGCCGCTTCCGGCGGTTCGGCCGCCGCTCCAGCCGGCGCACGGGGGGAACGGTCCGGCGGCGGCCAAGGGGGCGGCCAGCGGACGGGAACGGCGATCCGGGTTACGCCGGTTATCCTGGGGACGGTGGAAAATTCCGTTATTTTGAGCGGCGACGTGCTTTCCTCCTCCCAGGTGTCGATATACCCCGTCATGGCGGGCAAGATCACCGCCCTGCGGGTCAAAGCCGGGGACCGGGTCAGCCGGGGGCAGACCATCGCCATGGTGGACCCCTCCAGGCCGGGGGATTCCTTTTACGCCAGCCCCGTTACCTCCACCGTTTCCGGGGTGATCCTTTCTGTGCCGGTCAACCTGGGGGAAACCGCCCAGACCGGTACGGTGATCTGCGTGGTGGGAAACCTTTCGACCCTTAAAGTGGAAACCCATGTGCCCGAACGCTACGTGGTAAACATCCGCCGGGGCCTGCCGGCTCAGCTTTCCTTCGAGGCCATGCCCGGCGAAACCTTCGCCGCGGAGGTGGACGAGATGAGCCCCGTACTGGACCCCGCCAGCCGGACCCGGCGGATCACCCTGGTTCTGGTGCCGGACCGGACTGGCCGCATAGACCCCCGGATCCTGGCGGGGATGTACGCCACGATAAGCCTGGTTACCAATTCCCGGACCGAGGTTCCCGTGATCCCCCGGGTGTCGCTCATCAATACCTATGGCTCCTGGATTGTGTTTGTGGTTCCCTCCGGTTCCGGCGCGGCCCGGCGCCGGGAGGTGGCCCTGGGACTTGAAAGCGAGGACCTGGTGGAAATCATCGCCGGCCTGGAACTGGGGGAAATTGTGGTCAGCGCGGGGCAGAATTTCTTGAGCGATGGGGACCCGGTCCGGGTGGTGGAATAACGGCCTAATAACGAGGGAGTAACGATGCACATTTCGGAGTATTCGGTTAAACAACCGGTAACAGTTACGGTCCTCTACGCCCTGGCCCTGGGAATCGCCGCCACCCTGGTACCCCGGATTGCCGTGGACCTCTATCCTTCCATTTCCCGGCCGGTATTGTCGGTGTTTACTTCCTTCCCCGGCGCGGGGCCCCAGGATGTGGAGCGGAATCTTACCGATCCCCTGGAAAAAGCCCTGGCCGCCTCCAAGGGCCTTAAAACGATCACCAGCGACTCCCAGTTTGAATCAAGCCGCATCAACCTTGAATTCGCCTACGGTACCGATATGGACGAGGCCCTTACGGACGCCCAAACCCTGGTGAACCGGCTGGCCAATTCCCTCCCCGACGAGGCGGGGACCCCCACGGTACGGCGCTTTGACATGTCCGCCATGCCGATCATGCGGCTGGTGGTCCGGGGCAGCTATCCGCCGGACCAGCTCCGCCGTTTCGCCGAGGACGAGATTCAGGCGGAACTGGAACGGATAGAGGGGGTGGCCTCCACGGACGTTACCGGCGGGGCGGCGCAGATCGTCAAGGTGGAGGTATCCTTGAACCGGCTGGCGGCTTTTAACCTCACCCTGGGCGACGTTACCGCCGCCCTCAAGGGCCAGAACGTACTCAGCTCCGGGGGCAGCCTGACCCGGGGCGTCCGGGAATACCAGCTTATGACCACCCAGGAACTGTCGGATATTTCCAAGGTCAAGCGGATTGTGGTTAAGACCGTGAACGTAACGGATTCCACGGAAAACGCCGCTTCCGGCGGACAGCGGACGCAAACGACGCGTCTGGAGGATATCGCGGAAATTTCCCTGGGGTACAACGAAAACACCGCCCGGGTCTACGTGAACGGTCAGAGCGGGGTGTACATCCAGATAACCAGCGAAAGCGACAGTAACCAGGTGCAGGTGGCCCGGCGGGTCCGTTCCGCCATCGAAGGAATCAACGAAAACCTCCCCCAGGGAATCACCCTGGCGGTGCTGTCCGACGACACCACCATGATCGACGCCACCCTGGGCCAGGTCTACACCAACGCGATTCAGGGGGTGCTTCTGGCGGTGGCGATTCTCTTTCTATTCCTGCGGAACATCAAGGGCACTCTGATCATAGGGCTCTCCATCCCCATCTCGATTCTGCTTACCCTGATGTGCATGGCGGCCTTTGGCTTTACCCTGAACCTCCTCACCATGACGGGGCTGATCATGGGGCTGGGAATGACCGTGGACGCCTCCATCGTCATTCTGGAAAATGTCCACAATTACCGGGAACGGGGGGCCAAGCCCCAGATAGCGGCGATCCTGGGAAGCCGGGAGATGCTCCGGGCCATCATCGCCTCCACCGCCACCACCCTCTGCGTGTTTATCCCCCTTCTGATCTACAAAAACGATCTGGAGATGATGGGCCAGATGTTCAACGATCTGATCTTTACGGTGATCATTTCCCTCGTCTGCTCCCTGGTGGTGGCGGTAACCCTGGTGCCGGCCCTCTGCGGCCCCATACTGCGCCTGGACACCAGGAAGCAAAAGCCCCTGAAAAACCGGCTGCTCCGGGCCGTCGACAACGGCATGGAAAGGTTTTTTAAGGTCCTGGACGAAAGTTACCGGGGGGCCCTGGATTACTGCCTGAACCACCGGCTTCTGGTCCTCCTGCTGGTAACGCTGATCCTCGTTTTTTCGCTGATGCAGTTTTCCGGCCTGGGGATGAACATGTTTGTCCGCATGAGGACCGACGACAACGTGAGCATCAACGTAACCCTGCCCCGGGGAACCACCATCGACAGCACCGAAAAGATCCTGCGGGAACTGGAGGATCTGATCAAAAAGGAAGTGGAGGGCTACAACAACATCGTCCTTACCGCCCGGCGCAGCGCCGGGGGCGGGGGCTTTAACGCCACCCAGGGGTCGATCCAGATAACCCTCCCACCCCCGGCCCGGCAGATCGACACTCCCACCACGATCCAGGCCAAACTTGCCCCCTATACCTCATCGGTGCCGGGGGCCAGCTTCGCCTTCAGGGCGGGCCGGAGTATGGGCAGCACCAGCGCCGTGGAAATTGCCGTTTCCTCCAGGAACTATACCGCCCTCATGGAAACCGCCAACGACATCCTGGGGATCATCACCCGCCGCCTGCCGGAGGTGGAAAACCCGGCGATCAACCTGGATGAGGGGGCCCCCCAGCTTACCATCACGATTGACCGGGACCGGGCGGCGGCCTTGGGGGTATCCGTGTCCGCCGCGGCGGCGGAGATCAAGACCGCCATGAACGGAACCACCGCCGCCACCATGACGACCGGCGACCGGCTTACGGACATCGACGTGATGCTCAGGAAGGAGGACCAGCGGGGGCTTCCCAATCTGAACGCGATTTTTGTGATGAGCCGGAGCGGCGTCCGGGTGCCCCTTTCCAACCTGGCGGTGATTGCCGAAGGCCGCGCCCCCTCTTCTATCCGCCGGGAAGACCGGGCCCGGGTGGTGCGGATCACCGGCGACCTGGCCCCGGGAATAGCCGCCACGGACTTTCAAAAAACGCTGGAGGCGGTTATCGGCGAAAACCTCGTCTACCGGGAGGGGGTAACGGTCCGGTACCTGGGAGAGGCGGCGGAGGTTCAGTCCTTTATGAAACGCTACGGAATGATCATCGCCGTGGCGGTGTTCCTGGTTTTTGGGGTTATGGCCAGTCAGTTTGAGTCCTTTGTGGACCCGCTGATCATCTTCTTTTCCATTCCCCTGCTCTTTATCGGGGTAATCTGGATCTATAAAATCGGGAACCAGCCCATGAGCCTCTTTTCCGTGGTGGGGGTTATCGCCCTGGTGGGGGTGGTGGTGAACAATGGGATTGTCCTGGTGGACTACGCCAACACCCTCCGGGCCCGGGGCCTCAAGGTCCGGGAGGCCTGCCTGGAAGCGGGCCGCAGCCGCCTCCGCCCTATCTTGATGACCACCCTCACCACGATCCTGGGCATGGCCCCCATCGCCTTCATCCCCGGCCAGGGGGCGGAGACGATTCAACCCATCGGCAAAACTTTTGTCGGCGGCCTGGGGGTTTCCTCCCTGATGACCCTGTTCCTTACCCCGGTGATGTACTCCCTGCTTAACTCCCGGCATGACCGGAAAAAGGCGGCGGCCCCGGGGAAAGCCTAGCCTGCGGCGGGACAAAACCGGAGAAACCTGGTATACTCAACCTACCGGAGGGTAGGCCAGTGGTTAAGCCGCGAGTTTTGGGAACTCGATGTCGGGGGTTCAAATCCCCCCCTTCCGAAAACGCCCGTATCCGCCGGGCAATCACGACCCGCTTGTAACGCCCCCGCGACGGTTCCCGTCAGCCGGAACCTTCCTTCAAGGTAATCCACACCATAAGCCGGTGATCCCCAGCAAACAAGGCCGAGGAACCCCACCCTTATTCAGTGGGAATCTCCATCCTTGTTAGATGAGACTTGCCATCTATATTAGGTGGCGATTACCATCCTTATTGAGTGGGAATCGCCACCCTTGTTAGATGTGGATCGCCACTTATATTCAGTGGCGATCGCCACCTAACAAGGATGGTCCCGCCAAAGGGCGCGGTCCTTGGGCGCCCCTCGCCCGGGCGGGGCGGTTAGGGTATGCGCGGCGCCGCGGGCCAAGGGGGGGATCCGGGGCCGGGGCGCCCTGGCGGTAAACGGCTTTACAGCCCTGTTTCCGGGGCGTATAGTGGAGGGGGAGATTCACTATGGATGGCAAGAAATTAAGCGTGGGACAAAAACTGGGGTTTGGTATTTTTGACCTGGGGGGGAACCTGTTCTTCACCCTCATGGGGTTCTGGTGCCTCAAGTACCTAACCGATGTGGCGGGTCTGGCTGCGGCTTTGGCGGGGACCGCGGTGATGGTCAGCAAAGCCTGGGACGCAGTTACCGACCCTCTGATGGGCTATATCTCCGACAGGACCCTGAGCCCCCTGGGCAGGCGGCGACCTTATATCCTGGCCGGGGCTCTTCCCATGATGCTCTGCCTGTGGCTCTTCTTTACCGCCCCGGGAATACAGAACCAGATTGTCCTGGCCCTCTGGGCCGGGGGAACCTTGATGCTGGTCAACACCGCCGCCACGGTGATCAATATCCCCTATTCCTCCCTCACCCCGGAATTGACCGATGATTACCACGAGCGGACCAGTCTGAACGGCTACCGTTTTGGCTGCGCCGTGTTCGGCACGATCCTGGGGGCCGCCGCGGTGCTGCCCCTGGCGGGGGCCTTCTCCGGCGGGTCCGGCGGCGAAAAGGCCGGCTGGTCCATGATGGGCCTTATCCTGGGGGCGGTGATCATGGTTGTCTCCCTCCTTACCTTCCTGGGTACCAGGGAGCGGCCCCACACCAGGGCGGATCTTCCCACGCGGGGATTTTTCGCTACCTACCGGGTGGTTTTTACCAACCGGCCCTACGTGATTCTCTTTGTTACCTACGCCCTTCACCTGATGGCCATTACTTTTCTTCAGACTATTCTTTCCTATTACACGGGGTATCTTTACCCGGAACGGTTTGTCCTCCTCCTGCGGGATTTCCCCCTGATTGGAAACCCCGCCGCGACGGTTCCCGCCCTCAGGGAGACTTTGACTACCCTTTCCATGATGATGCTCCTCCTGACGGCTATGGTTTTTATCCCCGTGTCCGTGGGGGTTTCCCGGCTGATTGGGAAGAAGCGGACCTACCAGATCTGTTTTGTGGTGATCGGCGCGGCCTGCGCGCTGGTGGCCGGGGCGGGGCATCTGCTGCCGCCGGGGCGGTTCCTGGCCTTGATGGTCTTTGCCGGCCTGGGGGTAGGGTTCAGCTATGTGGCTCCCTTCGCCATGGTGCCGGACGCGGTGGAGTACGACGCGGTGCTGACCGGGGAACGGAAGGAGGGGGCCTACTACGGTATGTGGACCTTTATCTCCAAGACCGGCTCGGCCCTGGCGGTTTTCCTTTCCGGGCAGATCCTGGATTGGGGGGGCTACAGGGCTAACGCCGTCCAGGGGGAGGGGGCCAAGCTGGCTATTCGGCTGCTCATTGGTCCCATCCCCGCCCTGATTTTCCTGGGGGCCCTGATCCTGGTACAGTTCTACCCTCTGGACGAAAAGACCTACCGGGCGTTAACCACGGGTAAACCGGATTAAGGGGACGGCCCCCGCCTTTAACCAGCGGGGGAGAAATCCTTTTTGGGGGCTCCGCAAAAGGGGCACACCCAGGTATCAGGGATGTCCTTAAAGGCTGTGCCGGGTTTAACGCCCCCGCCGGGGTCTCCCTGGACGGGATCATAGACATACCCGCACAGGTTGCAAACGTGTTTTTCCATAAGTTTTTCCATGTCTAACACTATAGCGTAAGGTCCGGTGGATGTCCAGCCGTTATTTCCCCGGCCGCCTGCGCCGCCCGTGGCGCGCTATTATAAAAGCAACCTTGGCCCCATAGACGGCCAGCTGGTTATCGATAGCCGGTTAAGGTTACGCCGCGACTGAACCGGGTTAAGCGAGAAACGGGAGGAAATGGCTGGAAACGGGAGACCTCGGGGCGGAGGTGTTGTTTTTTCGCCCGGGAAACATCGCCAACAAAGTTGGCGGTATCGTTTTTTTGATAGGAGCGGCTATGGATGAGGAGGAGGGTTCCGGTGAGGCCTCGGACTAAAGTCCGCTGTACCGGTTTGACAGAAACCGGAGGTTAGGCGCCCGGTATCCAGGTAGCGGGTACGGAGCGGGACCTATCTGAGGAGGGCGCGGGCGGCGGCTTTGACGCCGGGTATGCCCCGGATGCGTAGGGCGCTTGGTGGGTCTCGGTGGCCGGTCTATCTGGCGGCCCGATATGTGGAGGAGCTAGGACTTGATTTCAGGAGTGATGGAGAAGTTCGGCTCGCAGCTTGCGGTAAGAGCGTCTATGTGTTCCCTGATGAGCGAGAAAAGGTAAGACCTGAGTTTATACCGGTAGAAATGCCGCAAGCACTCAAGGCAGGTGGCGGTTTTCCTGGTGCAGACGGGTTTGCCCAGCCTGCTTTTGAGCCGCGCTTTCTTTTCCCCGCTTTTTAGTACTCCCCCTGGTTTCCCGCGCTACCGCCTGTTTTTCTTTTATCCGAAACCCCATTCGGACGCCCTTCAGTCGGCGTCCTCAGTATGATTTGGGTTACTTTTTCATTCTGTCTCAAACCTCCCTTTTCGGTTATTTTTTCGATGGCTCACCGCGGGGACTTGACAAAAAATACCGAGAGATTAAATGGCAGTATATTATGGCAGGAAGCAATGGATGCTGAAATAGAAAAATTATTGGATAAAGCAAAACAGAGCTGGTGTAATCTTATTTTTGTACCGAAAGAGCAACTGACGGTAGAACTATGTCATGTGGCTGTTGAACACGATGGTATGGCGCTTCAATGTGTACCGCAAAAATTACGAACAGTGGAACTCTGGATGGCTGCCGTAAAGCAGAATGATGATGCCTTTTGGGATATACCGGAAAAGTTGCGTAAAAAGGAAATTCGCAATGTTGCTGGGATAAATCCTTATAGATGGGCAGAGAAACAGGATGCTGGGTATTCAATGGGTGAAGTTTAATGGCGTTTCTGATGAAACCGGAAAAGAGATTTTCGATTGCGAGGATACATTATACAAGAACATCACGAAACTGAAAGAAATATATGAACAGGGTGTAACGAAAGGTGATCATCCTGTTAATACTGACTACCGCAGTATTTTGACTCACGAAATCGGTCATGCCATAACATGGAAAATCGCAAGAGATACCGGAGAATATCACTCTACGCTTACTAAGTCTCTCCGTGAAGAAGTTCTTAAAGAAACAGGATTTACGATAGAGGATGTGGCGAATAATTTATCGCGTTATGCCGCGGAATATGATGCGATGATGGCTGAGTTCTTATGACTAAAGCGATGACAAGAAAGTTTAGAGGGCATTTCGCATAACACGCTTGTATGCGCTACGCCGCCTTCGGGGTTCCGTCTGGCTTCGGCGGCCATGCTGCCGCAATCAGTCGCCGCGCTCCTTCCCGCACCGCTGCTCCGGCGTATTTTACCAGCCCTGGTTACGTTCCTTTGGTATGATATTACGCAACATTAGACCCCACAAAGCTCAGCTTTACCACGGACGGGAACAGGACCCCAGGCCCTGTTTATCCTTGAGTTTGGCCGGTTTTCCGCCGATAGTAATACGTATGTCCACTGGGTTTTTCAAAAAAAGAGCGGTTAGGGAACGCTGGCGCGGGGTTACGCGGTGGTGGCTCCCGCTTTTCGCCGTCCTGGCTGTTTCCTGCGGCCGGGAGAAGGGCGCCGGAACGGTTTCCCCGCCGGAAGAACTATCCCCGCTGGAGACGGTACGGAGCCTGGAAGCGGCCAACAGCCGGCTGGACGTTTCCCTGGCGGATACCAGGGCCTATCCCCGGGAAATCCGGTCGATTTTAAGCCGGGGCTCTGTTATTTTTGCCATGACCGCCGCGGATCAAAAGCCTTTTTTTTACCAGGAAGAAACCACGGGGGAACTTATCGGCCTGGATGTGGAGATTGCCTACGAGATCGCCAACCGGCTGGGGGTCCGGGCGGTTTTTAACCGGGACGCGGCGAGTTTTGACGGCGTGGTGACGAAGGTGGTCAACAAGGAAGCGGATATTGCCCTGAGCAAGCTTTCAAGGACCATGCGCCGGGCCGAGCTGGTCCGGTATACCAAGCCCTATATTGTGTTCCGCCAGGCCCTGCTGGTAAACCGGCTGGAATTTGCCAAGATAGGCCCGGAAGACCAGCTTCCGGGGTATATCAAGAATTTCCAGGGCTCCCTGGGGGTGATAAAAAATTCTTCCTACGAGAATTACGCGGCGGTGAATTTTCCCGCCGCCGCCATTGAGGCCTTTGACACCTGGGGCGAAACGGTGGACGCCCTGTTTGCCGGGAAGGTGCTGGCGGTATACCGGGACGAGGGGGAGATCCTCATCGTCAACGCCATCAGAAAAGACGCCGCCATGCTGATGAAGACGGTTTTTATCAACGATCAGCAGGACCCCATCGCCATGGCGGTTAACGCGGACGCGCCGTTTTTGCAGGAGTGGCTGAACGTGTTCCTTGAGGAATATTTGCCGCAAAAACCCGAGGAATTTATCACAGCCAGGATTGTGCGGCGTCATTTCGGCGCCGGCGCCCCATAAATAAAGGAACGATAATGTGAAAAGCGCCTTCTTAAAACATCCCCTGGCGATCCTGGCCGGCGTGGCCCTGGGGGTACTGCTTGGCCTTTACGACGCTCCCCTGTCCGCCCGGCTGGGGATAGGCAGCTTCGCCCAGATTGTCGCCGTCCCGGGACAGCTCTACCTTTTCTACCTCCAGATGACGGTGATTCCCATCATTATTACCGCCATCGCCTCCAGCCTGGGCAGGCTTATGCGGAGCAGGAGCAGCGCCGGCCTTATCAAAAGGATCGCGATGGTTTTGGCGCTCTGCGTCATGGTCATGGCCCTGACCGGCATGATCCTGGGGATAACCGGCAAGCCGGGCGCGGGGCTGGACGAAAATACCCGGTCCCTCCTCTCAAAACTCATCTCCTCCCAGGATAAGGAAGGGACAAGCGGCGTCCTGGAGATCAGCCTGCGGGCGGGGCGGCAGATCAATCTTCCGGTGTCAGGGCCGAGCCTGGGGAATTTTTTTCGGGACCTGGTTCCCTCCAACATATTCCACGCCCTGACCATGGGCAGTACCATGGCGATTGTGTTTTTTTCTATTATCTTCGGGGTAGCCATTGGCATCTTAAAGGAAGAATCCGCGTCCCTGCTCATCAGCCTCCTGTCCGCGATTTTTGAGGCCTTCCAAAAAATCATTAACTGGTCCCTGTACCTCCTCCCCTTTGGCCTGGTCTGTCTCATGGCCGCCCAGGTCGCTGAGATGGGTCCCCAGATATTCATGGCCATGTCGAAATTTATTATCCTCTACACCGCCGGGACCGTTATTATTTTTATCGCCGCCACCGCGGTAATATGGTTCCGGTCGGGGATCGCCAATCCCTTCCGGGTCCTGGGATTCCTCTTTGAGCCCATACTCCTGGCTTTCGCTACCCGGAATTCCATGGCGGTCCTGCCCAGCGCTATTACCGCCCTGGACAAAAAGATGGGGTTCAACTCCACCTCGGTAAACCTAACTTTGCCCCTGGGCATGACCCTGGGACGGTTCGGGAACATCTTCTACTTTGCCGTAGCGGCTTTTTTTGTGGCCCAGATATACAACACCCCCCTGGGGTTGATACACTACCTTATCATCTTTATCGGGGTCATCTTTGGCGGCACCGCCACCGCCGGGGCCACGGGGATCGTTACCCTGTCGATGATCAGCATAATCCTCAATCCCCTGGGACTGCCGGTGGAGGCGGTGTTGGTGATCTTCATGGCCATCGACCCCATCATCGATCCCTTCAGGACCTTCCTGATCGTTTACGTGAATATGGCCGCCACGAGCCTTATCGCCAGCCGGGACTGTACAAACCCGGATACGCGGGAAGCCGCAACCCTTAGGGTCTGTGTCCGGGAATCCCGGGACCGCCCGCCTTTTCTTTACCGCCGGGACGGAACGTTCCAGGGTTTGGAAATTGACCTGCTGGGGGAAATGGCCCGGCGGCTTGGCCGGTCGCTGATCCTTGAAGACGCGGCGGCCCTTGATTATGGAGAAGAGAGATGGCCGCAGGGGCGAGCGGACCTGCTGGCGGGGCTTATCGTTAAAGACCAGGAAGCCCCCCCGGGCTTTGTTTTTTCCAGACCCTGGGCGATGGTCAACGGGCAGCAGGGGACAAAAAAGGAGCTGTGTTTTCTGCTTCCCGCGGAAAGTCCCGCCGCGGCCTTGATTGACGGGATACTCAAAACCCTCAACGGGGAGCGGTTCCTCAAATCACGGAAAATAGGTTAGGCGAAACGCCCGGGGGTTTATTGAAAATAGCAGGGGAGAACTATTGATAAACGAAAATTTATGGTCTAAACTAACAACAGTTTTCAATGGATTCGCGCCAAAACGGAGGAGTTTATAAAATAAAGCGCCGCGGACAGCGGGAAAGTAAATAATTACGGGGAGAGGATTATAAAAAATACGGCCATGAACAAAAAAATCACTCATCTGCGGGTTTCCTGGGGAATTATTTTCGTCAATTCCTTTTTCCTTGTCGTCGCCGCGGTGATTATCCTTGTTTCCATGTGGAATAACTCGGAGCGGACCGCCCGGGAGCTGTCCGAAGCCCTGATCGCGGAAATACAGAATTCGGTCAGCTACCGGACGACCAACTACTTTTATCCCGCTCAAACGGCCAATCACAGCCTGGCTTTCCTCATCTACCGGTACTTTGAGGACCCCATCAACAACCAGGTCAACCGGGATCAGTTGTTCGATTACTACGAGGAAATCCAAAAGCTCCACCCCCAGTTCAAGATGGTTTACTACGCGGATACCCGGGGAGACCTGGTGATGCTGCTCAGGATGGAGGACGGGAGTTTTTCCAAGCGATACGTCCATAACACGGGTTCCCAGATACAAATCAGGTATGACCATGTCAATCCCAGTTATTACGGAACCCACCCCAATGTCGATGAACCCCCGGAAACCGGATACGATCCCCGCAAGCGTTCCTGGTACACGCTGGCGGAGACCGCGAAATCGATAGCCTGGACCCCGGTATACCTGTTCGCTACGGGCCATCTCCCCGGCTTTACCTGCACGGTACCCATCTTTGACACCGATGGGAAAACTATCGGGGTAAGCTGCGTCGATATAGCGGTGGACGAATTATCCCGCTTCCTGGGAACCCTCCGGCCAACGCCGGGCACAAAAATTGTTATCCTGGACAAGCAGAACAACCTTGTGGCTATTCAGGCGCGGCGGGATGAGGATTTACAAGCGCTCTTTGTCACGGGCCAGGACAGCGGCGGAAATACCACCTATGATATATCCGGCCTGGACGCCTTTCGTGATGAGTCCCTGCGTTCCGTTTTACAGCAGCTGATACAGGAACCGGGGAAGCTAACCCGGATCAAGCAGGGAAACAAAAACTATCAGGCGATCCTCACCCCTATCTCCGCGGGGGCCGGCCTGGAACTGAACATCGGCATTGTTATCCCCGAAGACGATATTACCGGCCATGTGCGGAAAAACCTGAAAATCGTTACCCTCTTTTCCATCGGTATTCTTATCCTCATCATGGTTGTCAGCGGCCTGCTTTCCAGCGCGATCGCCACCCCCATGCGCCGGCTCGCCAAAGAAATGATGAAGATAAAATCCTTTGATCTTGACTCGGAAGTGAGCATCAAAACCGCCTTCCTGGAAATCATAAATATGCGGGACTCCTTTGAAAGCATGCGCGGGGGCCTGCGGAATTTTAAGCGCTATGTTCCCGCGGAGCTGGTGGCGCAGCTGGTGAAAGGGGAAATCAACGCCGACCTGGGGGGCGAAAAACGGGAGCTGACCATCTTATTCAGCGACATCGCCAACTTTACCTCCATCGCGGAGCAGCTAAAACCGGAAGTGCTGGTGCAGGACCTCCGCACCTACTTTGAAACCGCCTCAAAGGCCATCCTGGAAAACCAGGGAACCATCGACAAATACATCGGTGATTCGGTGATGGCCTTCTGGGGCGCGCCGGTGCCGATGGAAGATCACGCGGATCGCGCCTGCCAATCCGCCCTGATGATCCGGAACAACCTCTATACCCTTTTTCAGCAATGGGTAATCCAGGGCAGATCCCCCTTCCATACCCGCATGGGCATCCATACCGGGGAAGTTATCGTGGGCAACGTGGGCTATCAAGAACGGCTCAACTATACGGTCCTGGGGGATTCGGTGAACGTCTCCAGCCGCCTGGAGGGGTTGAACAAAGTCTACGGCACAACGATTATTGTCAGCGACTTTACCCGGAACCAGTGCCAGGATTCCTTTGAATTCCGCCTCCTGGACCGGGTCGCGGTAACCGGACGCAAGGAGGCCTTTGATATCTATGAGCTCCTCTCGCTGAAGGACCTGCTTGGTAATTCTCTCAAAAAGCTCTACCAGTATTACGAAACCGGTCTGGGGTACTATTTTGACAAAAAATGGGACGAGGGCCTGAGGTACTTCAGCTCCGTATTGAAATACCGGCCCAACGATACCCCCAGCAAGATCCTGCTGGAACGGTGCCTGCGCTACAAACGGAATCCGCCGCCCCCGGAATGGAACGGCGTTTTTATCCAGCAGTCAAAGGAACTTTAATGGAAAGCGGAACCGCCCCGGTGATCGGCGTGATCGGCGGCGTCGGCCCCTACGCGGGGCTTGAATTTATCAGGTATATCTTCAATAACACCCGGGCCGTAAAGGATCAGGATCACCTGAACTGTATGCTCGTTTCCTGCCCTTCCCTCATTCCCGACCGCACCGGCTACCTGCTTTCCGGCGGGGAAAATCCCGCCCAGGGCCTCTTTGAAAGCGCCGCGATGCTCTGCCGCGCCGGGGCCCGCTGCGCCGTAGTGGCCTGCAACACCGCCCATTCGGAACGGATCTTTGGCCCCTTCCGCGCCAGGGCCGCCGAATCCCTGCCGGACCTTCAGATGGTGAATATGCTGGAAACCTGCGCCCTCCATATAAAGGAGGAATCCCCCCGGTGTACCCGGATTGGGCTGCTGGCCACCAAGGGGACCCACCAGAGCCGGGTGTACCATGAGTACCTGCGGGAGGACGAGGGCTTTACCCTGCTGGAGCCGGAACAGCCGGGGCGGGAGAAGATCCACGAGGCGATCTACAACGAACGGTTTGGCATTAAGGCCCACTCCCATCCGGTAAAACCCCAGGCGCGGAACCACATTATCTACGAGATATACCGGCTGGTGGACCGGGGAGCCCAGGCGGTGATCCTGGGCTGCACGGAGCTGCCCCTGGCGGTAAGCGCCGGGGATTTTTCCGTCCCCGTCATCGATCCGGGGGAGCTTACCGCCCGGCGGCTCATCGCCCTGACGGCGCCGGAAAAACTGCGGGAACCGCGGCGGGACTAGCGCCGCCCCGCCGGTTCCCGGACGACGCGTACATCATCCCCGGACGTTCAGGGCCCGTTCCACTCCTCGCCCCGCAGCGTATAGGTCCCCGCCTGCCTTTTCCCGGTCTCGTAGTACTCCGTAAAACCGATGGACAGGGCCTCCAGGCCAAGCCTGACATTCGCCCCGATGGTAACATCGGTCAGTTCGGGGCAGTAAAACGCCCATTTCCCAATAGAGACCACGCCCTCCGGTATGATAACGCTGGTCAGCAGGTTCCAGGCAAACGCGCCGTCCCCAATGGAAACCACCCCCTCCGGCAGGGTAACCCTGGCCAGCCGGGCGTAGACAAACGCGTAATCCGCGATGGAAACCACGCCCCGGGGAACAGCGTAGACATCGCCTTTGCCCGCGGGGTACACCACCAGGGTTTGCCGGTCTTTGGTAAACAACACGCCGTCTATACTGGTATACGCCGGGTTGTCCTCGACGGCGTCTATGCTTTTCAACGCGGGATTCTGGGCAAACGCCGCCGTGCCGACAGCGGTAACACCCCGGGGCAGGGTAACGCTGTTTAATTGATTCCAGGAAAACGCCCCTTCCCCAATGGAAACCACGCTGTCCGGCAGGGTAACGCTGGTCAGCCGGTTCCAGTAAAACGCCCCGGCCCCGATGGAAGTAACGCCCTCCGACAGGGTAACGCTGCTCAGGTGGTTGTCGTGGAACGCCCCCTCCCCGATGGAAACCACACTGTTTGGTATGGTAACGCTGGTTAGATTGTTGTCGGCAAAGGTCCACTCCCCGATGGAGACAAGACCCTCCGGCAGGATAACGCCGGCCAGCTTTTTATCGAGGAACGCCTTGTTACCGATGGCGGTAACGGGCTTTCCGTTAATAACCGCCGGTATACGGGCGACACTCCCGGGCACGAAAAAGAGAACCGCCGTCCTGTCAATTCCGGTAACGGTAAGCTTTCCGTCCGCTTCCTCCGTCGTAAAATGCCGTATCTCCGGCTGGATCGACCCGGCGGAACCTTTCCCCGCGGGCTGGGCCGGCAGCGCCGCCACCGCCGCGCACAGCAGGCACCAAAGAAACGCTTTTTTCAGATTCATCACCTTGTTTTCTCCTTCTTTATAACTGAATTTTCAGTCCCACAGGACCGAATTTCCACCCCTACTAGAATACAACCCTCTTCCTTGTTGGAATAGGACCCTATTCCTTACTAGAATGCGGCCCCCATTCCTTACTGGAATAGGGTCCGCTTCCTTACTGGAATACGACCCGCTTCCTTATTAGAATACGATCCGCTTCCTTATTGGAATATGATCCGCTTCCTTATTGGAAGAGGATCGTATTCCTTGTGGGGAGAGGCGCCCCCTAACGCAGCCCCAACAGCGCCCCCGCAAGCCCCGCCAGGGCGATGTACAGGATGGGGTGTTTTTTAAACCGCCAGATAAGGAAGAACAGCGCCGCGAACAGCGCCGTTTCCTTCCAGCGCAGGCCCGCGAACCAGGCGCCGGGCGCGGCGGTTCCCCCGCCGGCGTGAAGCGAAAGGGCGATTACCCCAAATCCGGCGGCGGCGATCAGCCCCGCGGCGGCGGGGCGGAGGCCGTTAAAGACCGCCCGGACCACGGCGTTTTCTTTAAAGGCCGTAAGAACCCGGGCTGTGATCAGGATGGCAATGATGGGCGCCGTTACCAGACCCAGGGGAGCCAGGAACGCGCCGGGAAGGCCCCCGGCAAGGAAACCAACCTGGGCGGAGACATTTACCCCAATCGCCCCCGGGGAAGATTGGGCGATGGCCAAAAAATTGCCAATGTCCGCCGGGCTCAGCCAGTCATAGCGGGCGGCCATGTTATAGAGGAACGGCAGGGTCGCCAGTCCCCCGCCCACGGAAAAAAGCCCTATCTTGAGGAATTCCGCGTAGAGGAGAAGGAGGCTCACGGGGCGCCTCCTTTGGGTCCGGCGGCCGCGGGCGGACGGAACAGGAGCCAGCCCAGGAGCCCCGCCCCAAGGATGATGTACACCGGGGAAACGGTGAATAGCGCGGAAAGGGCGAACGCGGCGGCGAAGAGGACTACGCTTTTCCCGTTTTTAAAGAGGCCCCGGATAAGCTTTATCGCCGCGTCAAGAATCAGGGCCCCCACGGCTACCCGGATTCCCGCGAAGACGCGCTGGACCAGGGGGTATTCGGCGAAGCGGCTGATGAAAAGGGAAACCACCGTTACCAGCGTTACCCCGGGCAGGATAAGGCCCAGGGTGGCAAGGAGGCCCCCCAGGAGCCCCTTGCGCTTATAGCCCACAAAGGTGGACACATTCACGGCGATGATTCCCGGCGTTACCTGGGCGATGGTGTAGTAGTCCATCACCTCCTCCATGGTGATCCAGCCCTTTCCCCGGATCAGTTCCCGGTCCAGGACGGGAATCATGGCGTAGCCGCCGCCAAAGGTGGACGCCCCTATTCTGATAAAGGTCCAGATTAGATCCAGGTACTCCCCCATGGCGCACCTACCGCGCGTCCGGCGGCGGAATCACCCGCAGGTGAAGCTCGTCCAGCTGTTTCTGTTCCACCTCGCCGGGACAGTTGTCCATGGGGCTGACGGCGAAGGAATTCTTGGGGAAGGCGATGACCTCCTTGATTGAGCTTTCCCCCGCCATGAGCATCACCAGCCGGTCCAGGCCGGGGGCTATGCCGCCATGGGGAGGGGCTCCGTACTTGAAGGCGTTCGTCAGGAAGCCAAACTTGGCTTCCGCCTCTTCCTCGCCTATGCCCACGATGGCAAAGACCCGTTTTTGCAGCGCCGGGTCGTGGATTCGTATAGACCCCGAAGCCAGCTCATAGCCGTTGAGGACCAGGTCGTAGAGGTCTCCCTTGACCGATCCGGGGTCCGATTCCAGGACGGCGTGGTAACGTTCCTGGGGGCAGGAGAACAGGTGGTGCGCCGCCTCCCAGCGCCCCTCCTCATCGTTGTACTCAAAGAGGGGGAAATCGACGATCCACACAAACTCGAAGGGGCCGGAAGTTCCCGGGCTGGAGGCGGTTAACCCCAAATCTTTGCCCAGTCTGCTCCGGACCGCCCCCAGGGCCGTGTTGGCCGTCTTCCGCCGGCGGTCCGCGGCGATAAGGATCAGGTCCCCCGGACCGGCCTCAAGGCCCCGGATTATCGCCCCGGCCTGATTGTCCTCCGGGGCGGTGAAAAACCTGGATACCCCCCCTTCCAGGGTATCGCCGGCGGCGGACACCTTCATCCAGGCCAGGCCCTTGGCCTTGTAGATCCTGGCGTGGGCCTCCAGGTCCTCTATTTGTTTCCGGGAGTAGGGGGTTTTCATCAGCCCGGCGGGAACCACCAGGGCCTTTACCGCGCCGGCGGCGGAACCGCCGGGTCCGGAAACCAGGGCGTCTTTAAAGGCCTGGAAGGTCCCCTTTTCGGCGTAGGGGCCAAAGTCCCGCAGGGGCAGGTCGAAACGCAGGTCCGGCTTGTCCGTACCGTAACGTTCCATGGCCTCATCGTAGGTAAGGCGCTTAAAGGGGGCGGCAAGTTCCAGCCCCAGGGTTTTTTTAAACACATGGCCCATCAGGCCCTCGGTCATGGCGAGGACGTCGTCCCGGCTCACAAAACTCATCTCAATATCGATCTGGGTAAATTCCGGCTGACGGTCCCCCCGGGCGTCCTCGTCCCGGTAACAGCGGGCGATTTGGAAGTACTTGTCAAAGCCCGAAGCCATAAGGAGCTGTTTGTAGAGCTGGGGGGATTGGGGGAGAGCGTAAAATTTCCCCGGATAAAGCCGGGAGGGGACCAGGTAATCCCTGGCGCCCTCGGGGGTGGAACGGATAAAGGTGGGGGTTTCAATTTCGTAAAAGCCCTGGGCGTACATCCACTCCCGGACGGCAAAGGCTGTTTCGTGGCGCAGCCGGATCCGCCGCTGCATCCCCCCGGAACGGAGGTCCAGGTAGCGGTAGGTGAGCCGCAGGTCCTCGCCGGCCCTGGTTTCCTCCTCAATCTGGAAGGGAAGGATCTCGCACCTGTTCAGTATCGACAAAGCCGTTACGGCCACCTCTATTTCCCCGGTGGCCATTTCGGGGTTTACCATTGAGTCCGGCCTGGGGCGGACCAGGCCCTCCAGGGCGACGCAGTACTCGTTACGAAGTTCCGCCGCCAGGGCGGTCAGTTCCGCCGCGCCGGGGGCGTCCGGGTCAATCACCGCCTGGGTAACGCCATAGCGGTCCCGGAGGTTGATAAAGGTGATACCCCCGTGATCCCGCTTGCGGTTGACCCAGCCGTTTAAAATAACCCTTTTTCCCGCGTCGGCCTTCCGCAGGGCCCCGCAGTGGGTGGTCCGTTTACGCTGTTCCATCTGTTCCTCCGTTTTCTTTACCATCATAACCGCCTGGGCGGGACAAGTCTAGATTTATCGAGGGATCCCTGTTATAATGGAAAAATGCGGTTTACCGTGGCCCTGAATTACATCTTCGGCTCGATCCTTGTTATTATCCTGATATTCGCGGACTATGCCCGCAAGTACAATACCGACGCCCGCCGGCGGGGCCTGTTTCTCCGGCTGCTCGCCCTTATTTTTACGGCCATGCTCGCGGATTTTATCTTTTGTTTTTTCAACGGCGCCGGGGGGAGCGAAACGGAGCGGACGGCGCTTCACACCGTCCTGATGGTGTACTACGCTTCCCTTATTTTGGCTTTTTACCATTTTTTTATCTTTGTGGATTTTACCGTTTTTGAGGACTCCAAAAGAACCCGGATTATCCACACCATCACCTGGCTTATCTGGGTTTTAACCCTCCTGATCCTTTTCCTCAACATAAACGGGGGCTTTTATTTTTACCTGGACGAGGAAAACCGCTTTTGCCATGGCGATTATTACTTTATCTTTTTTATCACCGGATGCCTGCCCGCGGCCTTTATGGTTTATGAGTTAATTTCCGCCCGGGGGCGTTTCGCAAAGCGGCAGCTTGTAATGACCCTGGCTTTTGTTGTTTTTATCGCCGCCGGATCAACGGTGAACCGGTTTAGGGGAACAGCCACGCTGATATGGCCCTGTCTGACCGCGGGCATGCTCTACGCGTATTTTTTTATCGTCCACCACGAATCCAAGATCGACATTCTGACAGGGCTGGGAAACCGGCACAGTTTTGATGAATTTATCGACAAGCTTGAGCGTTCAAAGCGGATCAAGGAGCCCTATTCCATTGTGATGATTGACATGGATCGCTTCAAGAAAATCAACGACACCCTGGGCCACGCCGAGGGGGATAACGCCCTTAAAGACATGGCGGGTATTATCAAAGCCTGTACCGGCGGCGACCATGACTTCGCGGCCCGCTACGGCGGGGATGAATTTGTCCTGGCCGCGAAACCCGAAGATATCGATCGGATCATGGAACAGATCCAGCGGGAAATGGAGGCCCTTAACGAATCGCGGGGACGGCCTTACCAGCTGCGGATAAGCTACGGCCACGATGTGTACACTCCCGGTTCGGGAAAATCGATACACGATTTCCTTGGCCACATAGACGCCCTGATGTACCGGAACAAGAACGACCGGCGCAGGGCGGAAGATCAAAAGGGAGAAATCCACTGATGCCCCTCCTCGTTTATCTGAATATCATGATTGGTACGGGCCTCATCGTGATTCTTATTGGGATTGACTACGCCCGCCGGTACAACACTGACCCATTCCAGCGTTTTCTCTTTTTGATTGTTTTGGGGGGAACCTTTTTCGCCGTTCTCTTTGATTTTGCCCACCATTTTCTCGCGGGCAGGCCCGGCGGGGCGGTAAACGCCGCCCTTTACGCGGTCCTGACCCTTTTTCTCGCGGCCCAAAACATCACCTATTATGTGATGGTTGTTTTTATCGATTACTTCGCGTACCAGGACAAAAAGCGTTCCCAAATCATCCTTAGGATCCTCTCTGTGCTGCTGGTGCTGTACGCCGTGGCGCTTGCCGCCAATTTAAAGTACGGCTTTTTCTTTTACATACCGGAGGCCAACCTTTATACGGTGGGAAAGCTTTACCTGCTGAGGCTTTTTATCAGTTACTTTCCCCTGGCCGTGGGTATTGTGGATATCGCCGTTTCGGCCAATCGCTTTAAGCCCTCCCAGTTCTACTGCCTTGTTTTCTTTGGCGCGCTCACCAGTACCGGCGCCACCCTGGACATTATCCTCAGGTCGGGCAGCGTTACCTGGCCCTGCTTTGCCGCGGCCCTGCTTTATCAGTACTTTTTTATTATCCGCGGTGAATCAAAACTGGATACCCTTACGGGGATAGGGAACCGTTACAGCTTTAATGAGTTCGCCGCCAAACTAAGCCGTTCCGGTTCCAAGGAACCCTATTCCATCGCGATGATCGACATGGATCGCTTCAAGAAAATCAACGACACCCTGGGACATTTAGAGGGGGACAACGCCCTGCGGGACATGGCCTCGATCATTAAGGGCCATATCCGTAAAACGGACTTTGCCGCCCGCTACGGGGGCGACGAATTTATCCTGGCCGCCAGGACGGAGGACGGCATAGAGAAACTTCTGGAACGGATCAGGGAGGCCATGGACAACCAGAACCGGATGAACAAGCGGCCCTATAAGCTTGAGATGAGCTACGGCTGGGATGTGTATGATCCCGCTTCGGGCCAGCCGATGAAGGATTTTTTGGCCCACATTGACTCCCTGATGTACCAGCATAAAGCGGAGAAGAAAAAGCATGCTCGATAAACTGACTCAAAAATTTTCCGACGCCCTCCGGGTAATTTCCGGAAAAGCGGCCATCACCGAAAAAAACATAGATGACGCGGTGGAGGCCATTAAAATAGCCCTCCTTGAGGCGGACGTAAACTTACGGGTGGTCCGCCGCTTTGTCAACTCCACTGTGGAGGAAGCCAAAGGCGAAAAGGTGCTGCGTTCCGTGGATCCGGGCCAGCAGTTCGTTAAAATCGTTCACGATAAGCTTGTTTCGTTTTTGGGGGGGGACGGCGAGGGCCTTAAACTCAAGGGGCCGGACGCCCTTTCCACAATTCTGATGCTGGGCCTGCAAGGTTCGGGAAAAACCACCACTTCCGCCAAACTTGCCCTGCGCTTAAAGAAAGAGGGCAGGAAGCCCCTTTTGGCCGCCTGCGACCTGGTCCGCCCCGCCGCGGTGGAACAGCTTTCCGTGCTGGGGGCGCAGATTGGCGTTCCGGTTTACCGGGAAGAGGGGGCCAGGGACCCAACGGCGGTGTACAGGGGAGCGCTGGCCCAGGCAAAGCGGAACCTTCACGATACGCTGATTATCGATACCACGGGGCGGCTCCAAATTGACGAGCCGATGATGGAGGAACTGCGGCGGCTCAGGGACGCGTCCAGGCCCGATGAGCTTCTCCTGGTGGCGGACTCCATGACCGGCCAGTCCGCGGCGGACATCGCCAAGGTCTTTGACGAAAGGATCGGCCTTACCGGGGTGGTGCTGACCAAGTTCGATTCCGACACCCGGGGAGGCGCGGCCCTTTCCCTTAAGACCGTAACCGGCAAGGCCCTGAAGTTCGTGGGTACCGGTGAAAGGCCGGAAGACTTTGAGGGCTTTCACCCGGACAGAATCGCGGGCCGTATCCTGGGCATGGGGGATGTGGTAAGCCTAGTGGAAAAAGCCCAGGAGGTGATCGATCAAAAAGAAGCCCTGGAACTCCAGAAAAAAATGGAGAAGGAAAACTTTACGTTGGATGACTGGCTCAACCAGCTTCGGGCGGTAAAGAAGATGGGCTCCCTCCAGAAACTGCTGGAAATGATCCCCGGCATGGCGGGGCAGATCAGCGAAGAGGATATCGACAAAGAAGACCTGAAAAGCCAGGAGGCGATCCTTTCCTCTATGACCCGCAAAGAACGGGCCAACTACCTTATCATCGGTCCTTCCCGCAGAAGCCGCGTCGCCAAAGGTTCCGGTACCTCCGTGGCGGAGGTGGGCCGGCTGATCAAAAAATTCGAAAAGATGCGGACCATGATGAAGAAGATGGCCAAGATGGGGAAGAATCCCGCCCAGGTTCAGCGGATGACGCGGCAGATGATGGGCGGAGCGGGGGGATTGTAGCCGCTCACAATTCCGCGAGAAAAGCCTTGAGTTCTTCCGCGGAGGCGAACTGGCCTTGAAAAAAATCCGGCCCGCCGCCGCCCCTGCCACTTCCGCCGGAAGCGGCGGCTTTTTCCAGGGCTTCCTTCAGCCGGGGCCGGAGGTCCGTATTCCTGGTGGAACAGAGGGCGGCGAATTTGGCGTCCCTTTCCGCACCCAAAACAAACACGGCGCCGGAAAGTTCCCGCAAATGCCTGCCCAGGCGCGTTACCTCTTCCATGCCCGCGCCGGGGAAAAACCTGACATGCCAGGTACCGGGACCGGCTTCCGCAAGCTCCGCCTCCTCAATGATAGACCGGGCCTGGGTCCGGGCCGCTTCCTCCTCGTAAGCCTTAAGCCGTTCCTCCAGGGCGGCGGTCCTTTCCAGCAGAGCCAGCGCCGCCCGGCCGGTTTCTTCCACAGGAACCTTCAGGGCCCGGGAAATGGTTTCCGCGTTTTCCCTGAGTACGCGGGCCTCCCTAAGGCAGCGCCCCCCGGCGATAAAGGTGATCCGGGTCATGCCCTTGTACTTTTCCGCGCCCAGGATACGGAGCGCCCCCAGCTGTCCCGCGCTCTTTACATGGGTTCCGCAGCAGGGGGAAAAGTCGCGTCCCCTAATCTCGACAACCCGGATCACCTCCTCTCCCCGGGGCGGCGTCTTACGCAGGGGAAAATCCTCAACCCTTTCCGGGGGACAATGATGGATGATCAGGGGGACATCTTCCTCGATAGCCTGGGCCGCCTCATCCTCCGCCCGCATCAAGGTCTCGCGGCTCAGATCCTTCCCGTCCACGTCGATGGTATTGTAAACCTCCCCCAAATGCATGGACACCGTGGGAAAACCGGTGATCCTCAGGATGGTCCCCGAAAGAAGATGCTGGGCGCTGTGCTGTACCGTAAAGTCCCGCCGCCGGGGCAGATCAAGAACAAGCTCCACCGGACCCGGGACGAGGCCGTCCCCCTCCCCGACGATGTGGAGGATCTCCCCTCCTTCTTCTTTTACATCAATCAGGTTCCGGCCATTGATCGTTCCCCGGTCGCCAGGCTGTCCGCCCCCTTCGGGATAAAACACCGTCCTGTCCAGGATAACAGCGGCCCCGCCGTTATGAGGCCGCCGCTCCACAAGCCGCGCCTGATACACCCCGCCGCCATAAAGATCCACGTCATAGTAATCCCGTTGAACCGCCATAGAAGGAGCATACCATTTCCGTTATACTTGATCCATGCGGAACAAGCTGACCGACGAACTTGCCGTCTGCGGGTTTAACACGGTTAAAGCCCTGGGGGAAATCCACCCCGAAAAAATCAACCGCCTCTTTCTGCGGGAAGAGCGGCTGCCTCTTTTTACCAGGGTGTGTAAAAACCTGGCGGAACGGAAACGGCCTTACAAGATCTGCGAGAACGAGGAACTGGAGCGGATCTGCAAAAGTCCCCATCACCAGGGGATTGTGGCGATGATCTACGAACCCATGATAGAACCCGCCTCGCCGGAGGACCTGGACGCCTGGGCCGCGGGGGGAAAGACGGGACTGCTCCTCTGCGATGTGGGGAACGATCTTAACCTGGGGGCGATAACCCGGGCCGCCGCTTTTTTTGACGCCTCCCCGATTGTCCTGGCCGGCGGCGGTCCGGAGGACGAAGAGGAAGATGGGCAGCCAGGCGGCAGGCGCCTGAGTACCGGCGCTTACCGGACCGCGGAAGGGGGGATGGAGCATGTGGAATTTCGCTCCGTCCACAGTCCCTCCGCCTTTTTGCGGAGCGCGTCGAGGGGCTTGGTAACCATCGGGACCGATCCCCGGGCCCGGCTTCGGATTCGGGATCTGCCCAGGCTTGTCGCGGACCGGGGGGCGGCGCTTAGTAAAACCGGCGGCAAACCGGGGGTGATCCTCGCGGTGGGTAACGAGGAAACGGGGCTGTCCCGGGAAGTAAAAGATCAATGTTCCCTGCTGGTCCGGATTCCGGGAATCGGCGCCATAGAAAGCCTTAACGCAGCCCAGGCGGCGGCGCTGTTTTTACAGGAACTGTATGACCGGTAAAGGGCCGGCCGGGTCCGCTCCGGAGGCGGGGAGCGCCGCCTCGGCCCCTCATGCCGCCGCCGAAGCCCTGGTGGCTTTGGTTAAACGGCGGGTTGAAAGCAGATACCGCAGAATCCTTTTTGTCCACCAGGAACTGGCAAAACTGGACGCCGCCGCCGCGAAGGCGAAACGGAACGGGCCGGGGGCGGAATTTTTCGCGGCGGGGGGCCAAAACGCCCCGCGAAGTTTTGAGGACTTTGTCTTTAGCCAGATTGATTTCTCCCTGTACAAGAAAATTGAGGCCGCCGAGTTCCTTCTTCTTTTTGATCAGGGCCTTGAGGATTTTGATGAACCCTTTTTTACGAAAGCCTTTAAGATGGACCGGGAAAAGGTCCGGGCCCTCATCGCCGGCTCCTACCTGAGGGCGGGGCCTTTCTATGTCTGTAAAAGCGCCGGCCCCCTGCTGCTCTCGATCATGCGGACCCTCCACAGTTCCCTGGAATTCGCCCCCCTTTTAAGCGGCGATGATCTTTCCAGCGGGGAACAGCTCCGGGCCGCGGCGGGCGCCCTGAACGGGATGGTGATCCGCCATGGGGACGGAAGGGAAACCCGGCTCTTTACGCCGGACGCCGCGGACCGCGCGAAAACAACGACCAACGCCGAAGCGGCGGAGACCCGGCGCGGCCCCCCCCTGCTTTGCGGCGCCTTTTATCCCCTGGGTAAGGCCTACACCATCACGCTGATATAGACTATTCTGGCAGGTCCCGGGTTATGTCTGCCGGCGCGGGTTCCGCCGTCAAATTTCCTTTATTAGCTGACGATTCTCAACCTTGTTAGCTGGGGATCCTCAACCTTATTGGTTGGCGATCCCCAGCCTTGTTAGCTGAGAATTCTCAGCCTTATTGGCTGATAATCCACAGCCAAGGCTCATCTGAAATAGCTGTCCCAGGGTAACACACTATTCCGCCGGTGTGAAAAACCCAGCGGGATATGGACCCCGGTTTTACCCGCCCGTCGGCTCCGGTTCCGCCCGTGTTACCCGCAAAAAATCATTCACGGTTTCCCAAAACTGTGCTATACTTTTCCCCGGGGGTGGACACGCAAAACATCGTCATAGGGGCAGGGGCCCCTTAAGGAGCGGCAATGGCAAAGTACTTTTATGAATTAACCCTGGCGGCCCGGCGTCTGGCGGAGGATATGTTTGGCCTTAAACCGGGGGAAACCGCGGTGATCACCGCCGACACGGAAAGCGACATGGATGTGGTAAACGCCGCGGCGGCGGCCTTTTTTGCCGCCGGGGCCAAGCCCATGGTGATTACCCTGCCGGCCCCGCTGGGGGTGGGTAAGGCGGCGGACCCGCTCCTTCCCGTGGAGGCCCTGACGGGGGCGCTGGAAAAGGCCGACGCCTGGGTGGAGTTCAACAACCAGTGGCTGCTGTACTCCACTCCCTTTGAACGGGCCATGGCGGCGAACAAAAAGCTCCGTTACCTCTGCCTGGTGGGCATGGACGCCGATATGATGGTCCGCCTTATCGGCAGGGTGGATCAGGTAAAGCTGGCCCAGCTGCTCCATACCGTCGCGGATATGACGGGCCGGGCCAGGACTATGCGGATCACCACCCCTTCGGGCTGTGATCTTTCCTTCGAGATAAACCCGGCGAACAAGCTTTCCTGCGACGACGGCCAGGCCAAAACGCCGGGGATGTTCATGCTGGCGGGGCAGATCTGCTTTATCCCCAAACTTTCCAGCGTCAACGGTACGCTGGTCTTTGAGGGTTCCATTTCCCCTGTACCGGGTTCTATCGGCGAAATCGTAACCATGACCGTGGAAAAGGGGGTGATCCAGGATATACGGGGAGGCCGTGCGGCGGCGGAATTCCGGGCCTGGCTGGAGCGTTTTCATGATCCGGCGATGTTCCGCCTGGCCCACGGCTGTTACGGCCTTAACCCTGGCGCAAAGCTGGGGGGAAATGTTTTGGAGGATGAGCGGGTTTGGGGGGCCACCGAATGGGGCATTGGCTATCTTTCCGCCGCCGACGCTCCAGAGGAACACTTTGACGCCCCCAGCCACTGCGACGGTCTCTGCCTTAACTCGTCGGTGTGGCTGGACGGAACGCAAATCATGGATAGGGGGAGCTTTACCAGCTCCAGCCTGAAAGAGCTGGCCCGCGCCGCGGGTAAAGAGTAACGGGCGCCGCAAAGGAGTAACCGGCTATGAAAACGCTGAATAAGCAGGAACTGTACGACATTCTCTACGGCTGCGCCGTACTGGGAACCGGCGGGGGCGGTAGTCTGGAAAAGGGGCTCTTCCTGATAGACAAGGCCCTGGCGGCGGGGAAAAGCTTTCGTCTGGAAAGCCTTGCCGCCATCCCCGATGACGCCCTTATGGGGGTGCCCTACGGCTGCGGGGCCACTGGCGCCGGCGAGGACAAGGGGCCGCCGGGACTTACGCGCCTGGACGAACCCCTGGGGGTGCTGGCCGCCCGGGCTATGGAAGCCTACCAGGGAAAACCCTTTTACGCCCTGATGTCCACGGAACTGGGGGGCGGCAACACCGCGGAGGCCCTTTACACCGCCGCCGTTTTGGACCGGGTTATCGCCGACGCGGACCCGGCGGGCCGTTCGGTGCCGGAACTGCAGCACTCCACCTTTTTCCTTCATGGGGTTCCCATTACCCCCATGGCCGTGGCCGACGCCTGGGGCAATACGGCGATATTCACCGCCGCCGCCAGCGATGAGCGGGCCGAGGCCTGGGCCCGGGCTTTGGCGGTGGCCTCGGGAAATTCCGTGGGGGTGCTGGATCATCCTGCCCAGGTTAAAAATATCCGGGGCAAGGTGATTGAGGGGGCAATTTCCTACGCCCTGGAAATAGGCAAGGCCCTGCGGGAGGCCAAAGAACAGGGCCTTAACCCTGTGGACGCCGTTACCGCCGCCGGGGGCGGAAAAACGATCTTTTCCGGCGTGGTCAGCGCCTTTGAGTGGGAGTTTTCCGGTGGCTTTACCCTGGGAACCGTGGAACTGGAAGGCCGGGGTACCCATGCCGGCCACACCTGTACGATCTGGTTCAAGAACGAATTTCTTATCAGCTGGCTTGACGGAAAAATCCACGCCACCGCGCCGGAGCTTATCTGCCTTATGGACCGGGCGGGTAATTCGATCCTTACCCCCTTTGTGGAAAAGGGCTCTGAGCTTACCGTGTTTGTCCTTCCCGCCCCGAAGGCGTGGACCACTCCCCGGGGATTGGAGGTGTTTGGTCCCAAACACTTTGGTTACGACGTTCCCTTTAGGCCGCTTTGTTAGGCGCGCTGGAGAGGACCGCGACCAGCATGGTTCAACACTTTCCTCCTTAATTTTATTTTGTTGTGTACAAATTGGTTTTTATGCGTTATACTTGAGGAACCCGGAGGAATATATGAATAAAATCACGATCCGCCTTACCCGATTTGAGAACCGCCGGGTATGTCCGGTGAAGCCGGCGGGGACCGGGTTTCGGGCCGCTTCCCGTTCCGCCGTCATGGAATTCCACATCCGCCGGGAGGTCAGGGAACAGCACGGTATTGAGGCGGCGATTTTTTCCCTTACCGGTAATGTGGTCCTCACCGATCTGAAACAGGTTAGGGACCTTACGGCCAGGCTTAATTCCGGGGTGGATCCGGTTAAGAACCCGGACCGGATCGTCAAGGCTGGACAGCTTAACGCCATGGGGCTTATTGACGAAATTCTTCATTACATGGTGGCCCTGTACCGGGAACAGGTCCAAAGCGACGCTTTTGAGCAGGCCGCCGCCCGGCTGGAAGAACGGCTGGGCGCGGGCCGAACCGGGGATATGTTCCAGAGTTTTGGGAGTCAATTCCCCCCCCAGGCGGTCTACGCCGGGCGGACTTCGGTGGAGGCGTACCTTAAATCCAGCGAGGGGGGCGAAAGCCACCGGGCCCTTTCCCTGGAAGAGATGCTCTTGCTGGCCCTGGCGAACCTTAACCCCGCCTTTAAGCCCTTCCTCTTTATGTTTGATGACAAGGATATGGCCCGGGAAACGGTATACCCCGCGGCGATTCAGGAACTGCAGGTTTTCTTCGCCGAGCTTCCTCCCTTTGGGCCGGATGGTCAAAACCTCTGGGACCTTCTTCGCGCCCCGGCCCTGGCTTCGCCGGATTCCCTGGCGGGGCAGCTTGAGTGGATGCGGAAGCGCTGGGGCCTCCTTTTGGGCAAGTACATGGCCCGGCTCCTTATGGGCCTGGACGTTATCAAAGAGGAGGAAAAGCCCGTTTTCTTTGGCCCCGGTCCCAGCGAAGCCTACACCTACGGTTCTCTGGAAAATGAATACGAACGGTTCAGCCCCGACCAGGAATGGATGCCCCGGACAGTGCTGATGGCGAAAAGTACGCTGGTATGGCTTTTTCAGCTTTCCCGGAAGTATGGCCGGGAAATTACCCGGCTGGACCAGATCCCCGATGAGGAACTGGACGAGCTGGCCCGCCGGGGCTTTACGGGGCTTTGGCTTATCGGTCTTTGGGAACGGAGCCAGGCTTCCAAGACAATCAAACAGTGGACCGGCAATCCCGAAGCGGCGGCGTCGGCCTACAGCCTTTACGACTATGATATTGCCGGGGAACTGGGAGGCTGGGGAGCCCTGGCGAGCCTCCGGGAGCGGGCCTTCCGCCGGGGTATCCGGCTGGGGAGCGACATGGTTCCCAACCACACCGGCATAGACAGCCGCTGGATGCTTGAACACCCGGACCGCTTTCTTCAGTTGTCCTACTCGCCCTTCCCGGGCTACACCTTCAACTGCGGGAATCTTTCGGGCCGGGACGACGTTACCGTTCAAATCGAGGAACATTATTTTACCCGCACCGACGCCGCCGTGGTGTTTCGCCGGATTGACAACCGCTCGGGTGAGGCCCGGTATATCTACCACGGCAACGATGGCACCTCCATGCCCTGGAACGATACGGCGCAAATTGATTTCCTCAACCCCGAAGCCCGGGAGGCGGTGATCCGCACCATTGTGGGGGTCTGCCAGCAGTTCCCCATTGTCCGCTTCGACGCCGCCATGACCTTAGCCAAGCGCCATATCCAGCGGCTCTGGTATCCCGAGCCGGGCCGGGGCGGCGACATAGCCAGCCGGGCGGAACACGCCATCAGTACCGAGGAATTTAACCGCCGGATCCCCAATGAATTTTGGCGGGAAGTGGTGGACCGCTGCGCCGCGGAGGCTCCCCATACCCTGCTTTTGGCGGAAGCCTTCTGGATGATGGAAGGCTACTTTGTGCGTACCCTGGGGATGCACCGGGTGTACAATTCGGCGTTTATGAACATGCTCAAGATGGAAGACAACGCCAAGTACCGGGCCACGATCAAGAATACCCTGGAATTCGATCCGGAGATCCTCAAGCGCTTTGTGAATTTTATGAATAACCCCGACGAGGAAACCGCCGTGGCCCAGTTTGGCAAGGGAGACAAATACTTCGGTATTTGTACTCTGCTGGTAACCATGCCGGGGCTTCCCATGTTCGGCCATGGCCAAATCGAGGGCTTTGAGGAAAAGTACGGCATGGAGTACCGCCGTTCCTACCGGGATGAGACGGCCGATCAATACCTGGTGGACCGTCACGAACGGGAAATCTTTCCTTTAATGAAAAAACGCTGGCTTTTTTCCGGCAGCGCCGGCTTCTGTCTTTATGACTTTTTTGCCAGCGACGGCGTGAACGAGAATGTTTTTGCCTACTCCAACCGGGCGGGAAACGAGGCCGCCCTGGTCCTTTACAACAACAGCTACAGCCAGACATCGGGGTGGATCAAGGAAGGGGCGGTAAACATTCCCCAAAAAGACGGCGGATACCGCCAGGACAGCCTTTGCGCCGCCCTGGGCCTCCGGTGCGAGGGGGACCGGTTCGCGGTCTTCCGGGAACAGCGGAGCGGCCTCTGGTTTATCCGTTCCTCCAAGGCCATTGCCGAACAGGGCCTTTTCGCGGCCCTTAACGGTTACGAGGCCCAGGTTTTCCTGGATATCCACGAAGTCCAGGACGATGAGCGGGGTTCCTGGGCCCGGCTTAACCATGACCTTAATGGCCGGGGTGTGCCGGATATTAGCGCCGCCAAAATGAATATTGTGCTGGGCGAGCTTTACTACCGCTATGGCGAGATCTTCAAGCCCGGCATCGCCCCGGAGGAATTAAAGCCCCTGGTCATTGCCTGGGTTGAGACCGCCCGGAAGTACCTGGACGGCGCCGGCGTATACACCCCCTGGGAGGGGACCAAAAAAATCCCCGCCGGGCCGGAGGTGAATGACGGGGGAACGGCGGACAGCGGGCGGACGGGTAAAGGCGCGGCGTCCAAAAAGAAAAAGACCGCCAAAACCCCGGCTCCGGCAAAAGCCGCCGGGGATTCCGGCGGGACCGACCTTCCTGACCAGGAGGCGGTATGGGACGGGTTTACCCTGTACCTTGAACGGATGATTTCCATCCCCGCCGAATTTGAGGATAAGGAAACGCCGTTGGAAGAAAGTAAGCTGGCGGCGTTATCCTACGCTTACGCCACCCTGGCGCTGCTCAGGCTGGTTGCCGGCGGGGATGGGGCGGACGCTCTTTCCCTGGTAAACCACTGGCAGCTTGACAGAAAGGCGCGGGAAATTTTGGTCCGCCTGGGTATTGACAACGATACCGCCTGGCACGCGGTGGAGATAATGAAGGCCGCGCTGATTCGTTCAGGCGGCGGGGCCGATCCTGCCAAAACCGCCGCCGGAAAAACGTCCGCCCGGGAGTTGGCTCAAGCCGTCATCCTGGAAAACTACGGGGACGATGACTTCCGCCGGATTTTGGGGATCAATATCTTTAACGATGTTGTCTGGTTTAATAAGGAGGCCTTTGACCGGGCCCTGTATTACGGCGCTGTTTTCGCGGCCATGGAAAATGGTAACTTTGCCTTGACAAAAGAAACGGCCAGGGAATTACGCGAGGCCGAGGCGAAGTCTGGCTACAGACTGGGGGCGCTGGTTGACATTCTGGCCGGCGCCGCCAAAAAACCCGCCAGGACCTAAAACCGGGGCCGCAAGCGGCGGCCTGTTTATTCAAGCCTCCGGCTTAATGCCCCGCCGTTTATCCAGGGGTTTTCCTTTGGCGGCTTCCTGGGGAATATAAACGCTAAAATGTGAAGCGGTCATATCGAGGCCCGCTTCCCGGAAACAGTTCTGTATATTTTCAAACAACTCTGAATAGATCGCCGGTATCCGGTCGGCGTCTTTGGTATAGGCGTTAATTTGGTAACGGGCGTAAAAATCCTCGAGAGAAAGCTGAAGCACAAAAGGTTTTGGATCCTTGAGTACGCTGCTTGTCCTGAGCGCCCCCTCAATTAAAAGCTCGTGTACCTTTTGCCAGGGGGTGGCGTATCCAAAGGTGATTTCCGCGTAGAGGATTAGGCCGTCTTCATCGCCGGCGGTGGAAGTGTGGTAGTTAATGATGCTGGATGTAAGGACCATGCTGTTGGGAAAAGTAACATACTCGTTTTTGTGGGTCCTAAGGCGGATGATAACCGGGGACTTTTCCACCACAAAACCCGTTACATTCTGGATCTGAATCCGGTCCCCAAGCTTAAAGGGACGCATATAGGTCAGCACTACCCCCGCTACCAGGTTGCTTATGGCCGATCCTGACCCAAAGGAAATAATAATACCCACAAACACCGATACCCCCTGGAAGACCCGCGAGCTTGATCCCGGCAGGTAGGGATAGATCACCGCCACCGTAAAGGCGTAAATCAAAAAACGGAGGATGTTGAAAGTAGGCTGAGCCCAATCGGGATAAAAGCCCGGAATGACAAGCTTTTCCTTTTCAATCCGGCTGGCGAAAAATTTAAGGGACCGGATGGTATATTTGGCCACCAGGATAAATATTACGATGGTGATCAGATTAGGGATGTATTCCAGCAGGCTGATCAGTATCTGTTTGAGGGGAGTCAGGACCAGATCAAAAAGAGTGGCCGCCAAATTCTGGGTGGGTTCAAAAAGGCTGAATATCAGAGGGATGATCAGGAAAAGCTGAAGCAAAATCACCGCGTACTTGAGGATCTTAAGAACGATATAAAAGAAAGCCAGAATTTGATCGGATTCCAGGACGCGGAATTTTTTAATGGTCAGGGACGGAATGTGTTTTTTTACCAGCAGGGTTACTTTTTTTTGAATCCAGCGGAAAAAAATCAATGAGAGCCAGATCAGGACAATTTGGATGACGGCGAACACCGCCGCCAAACAAAGCCGAAGGGTCAGGTTGAATTGAGAGGCGTCCCCGGAAATAAGGTTCTTTAAATTATTCCATAGCTTCATACTAGGGTGTCATAATACGGGATAACCGAAAATTTGTCAATTTACGGGGCGACGGTTTAAAAACAGGCGGCGATGGCGCTTTCCAGTCCCTCCAGATCCGGTTCGATTTCCGCCGCCGGTTCCGCTTCCTGGCCAAGGGAGGCGAGTCGTTCCGGCGTTACCAGACGTTCCCCGGAAACCCTGGCGGCCAGGTCAGAGTACTTTGCCGGATGTCCCGTGGCAAGAATCACGATATGGCCGTTAAAGTCCCTGTTGGCGGCCATCCGTTCCGCCGCGGCGTAGGCCACCGCCCCATGGGGATCCAGGTGAATACCATAGCGGATCCACGCTTTTTCCATGGCCGCGATGGTGGTTTCATCGTCCACACTTTCGGGAAACACCATGTTCCGCATCACCGCCGGGGCCGATTCGTAAAAAGCCATAAGCCGTTCCCGGTTTGAGGGGCGGATTACGTCCAGGGCGGGGGAAACCGTGGGAACAAGGGCCCTTGGTTTAATATCCGCCGGGGCTTCCCCTTTAAGGAATTCGCTGAAAGAATTGTTCATGTTCATGGCCACGATATAGCCATTTACGGGCATGCCAAATTTCCAGGCGTAGAGGCCCGCGATAAGGTTCCCAAAATTCCCCGAAGGAATACTGAACATCAGCTCACCGGAGATCCGTTTTTTTAGTTTAATAAAACTGTACAGGAAGTAAAAAGACTGGGGTAAAAGCCGGCCGGGGTTAATCGCGTTGGCGCTGGTTACCTGGTAGCGTTCGGCGAAGGGCCGGTCATAGATCACCTCCCCTATGAGTTTTTGGCAGTCGTCCAGACCGCCCCTTACCCGGATGGGGATTACGTTCCCTCCCTGGGACAGGTAGCCGGCCTTTTTCAGCCCCAGGATAGGCTCATTGGGGTACAGCAGGGCCGTAACAATGCCCTCCCGGTTTTCAAAAGCCCTGGCGATGCTTACCCCGCTGTTTCCCCGGGCGGCGGAAATAACCATGGCTTCGCTGGTTTTACCAGTTTTGCCGCCCCGGAGTAACTCTTCCAAAAGAGCCGCCAGAAAAGCGGCGCCAAAGTCCTTAAAGATTCCCGTGGGACCATTGTAGAGGTTCAAGACCGAAAAAGTTTCGTCCAGCTGGATCAATTCCGGATCAAAGGTGAAGGCGCTTTTCGCCACCCGGGCGGCGGAAAGGGGGTTCAGATCTCCCTCAAAGAGCAGAGGCGCCACCGCCGCGGCCATCTCCTGGTAAGTGGTTTCCTCCCCCATGTGAAGAAAAAAAGGCCTTAGATCCGCCAGCGTTTCGGGGACATAGAGCCCCCCCTCCTCCGGCAAACAGCGGAGGATTGCGTCCTTAAAAAGAACCGGCGGGTTTTTGTGTACCGTGGAAGAAAAATACATAGTTATAATGTACTCAAGGGTTCTTTTTTCTTCAAGCAAGCCCCGCCGGCCGCGGGGGGTAAAAAAAGCCCGGCCTCATAAAAGCCGGGCTTTTGAAAAACATGGACCGCTAAAGTTTAGCGATATTGGCCTTGGTTCCCACGGTGATACCGGAGTCTACTGACTTCTGCACGGGCCTGCTCTGGAGCAGGGCCACGGCGGCGTCAATACCCTTCGTACCCATGGCGCCGGGGTTCTGGACGATGGTAGCCAGCACGGTACCGTCATTTACCAGAGCCTTGATGGCGTCGGTCAAATCCCAGCCCACCACAAAGACCTTTCCGGCTTTTTGGGCCTGCTTTACCGCGGTGGCCACACCAACGGTGGAGCCCTCGTTACAAGCGTAGATGCCGACCAGATCGGGGTTGGCGGTCATAAAGTCCCTGGCCTGATTCTGGGCCTTGGTGGCGTCGCCGTCACTGTACTGGGTACCCACAATCGTAATATTGGGATACTTAGCCTTGATCTGGTCTTTGAACGCGCTTTCCCGGGTCATGGTGGTTCCCGCGCCGGCCTGAGCGTTGACAATGGCGATCTTTCCCGTGTTGCCAATAGCTTTAGCCAGGGTATCCGCGGCAAGCTTGGCGGCGGCGGCGTTGTCGGTGGCGATCAGGGTGTCATAGTTGGCGTTGTTGGCAAGGCCGGTATCAACCAGAACCACCTTGATCCCGGCGGCTTTAGCCTTGTTTACCACGGGGGTAAGGGCCTGAGCGTTCAGGGGGGCCAGCATGATCACGTCGTACTTTTTGGTGATGGCGTCTTCCACCATGGCGGTCTGCTGGGCGGCGTCGTTCTTGGTCGCGGGGGCGTTAAAGTCAAAGGTGATCTTTGCCTTTTTAGCCTGCGCGTCGGCGCCCGCCTTGAGTTTCTGCCAATGCAGGTCATTGGAGTCCATGGCGATAAAAATCACCTTGGCGTTCTGGCCCGCATTTAAGGTACTCTTTACCTGAGCGAACGCGGGGATAGTCAGCAGCGCCAGAATAAGGCAAACCGCCGCAAACAGTACTCTTTTCTTCATTTCGCTTCTCCTCTCTTCTTATTTTTTAGGCGTCCAAACGAACGCCAAAATCCCATTAGTAAACTTTCTGGAAACCGCGGT
Organism: Treponema sp.; assembly: GCA_031257195.1. Lineage (GTDB taxonomy): Bacteria > Spirochaetota > Spirochaetia > Treponematales > Breznakiellaceae > JAIRPD01. The sequence goes on from JAIRPD010000075.1 coordinate 37,056, forward strand.
TTCCAGAAAACCCTATTGTTCCCGGTTTCGTACCCGATCCAGGAACACGGACGCCACAATAACTAACCCGATGACGATCTTCTGAAGGAAGGGATTAACGCCGATCAGGTTTAGCCCATTGCGCAGCACGCCGATAATAAAGGCCCCAATAAAAGTCCCTATGGCTGTACCTTCACCTCCCATGGTACTGGTTCCCCCGATAACCGAGGAGGCTACCGCGTCCAGCTCGTAGCCGTCCCCCGCGGTGGGGGGGGCGGAATAAATCCGGGCCGCCATAAGAATTCCCGCCAAGGCCGCGAGAAACCCGGAAAACATGTAAACCATCATGATCGTCCGCTTGGTGTTTACCCCGGAAAGCCTGGCCGCCTCAAAATTGCTCCCCACGGCGTATACATGCCTGCCCAGTTTGGTTTTCTGTAAAATAAAACCAAAGATAAACACCGCGACTACCATGATCATTACAATATTGGGGATTTTTGGCAAGCCCTCCGGTACATAGTAGCCCCCCATGTCCGAATCGAAACGGTTCCCCAGCCCAAAGTTGTAACCCGTTCCAATGGCCACAAAGGAATTGGGCATACCGCTGATCGGGTAACCCTGGGTCATCACCAGGGCCAGGCCCCGGACTATGGTCATGGTACCCAGGGTGGCGATAAAGGGGGGAATCCTCCCAAAGGCGATTAAAGCCCCGCTTAAGGCCCCCGCCACTATGCCGGTTAAAAGCCCAACAAAGAGGGCGATAAACACAGGCAGGTCCGGGTGGATGCCCACAAATTCCTCATGGGGCATCAGCATGGCGGCCACCATGGCGCTAAGGGCTATGTTGGAACCAATGGAAAGGTCTATACCGCCGGTAATAAGCACATACGTCTGTCCCAGGGCGATGATGGCGATAACCGTGGTCTGCTGGGCCACGGTAAACAGATTATCCACATTAAAAAAATAGGGTGAGAAAATCGTAAAAAACGTACACAAAAGGGCAAGCCCTATAAGTGTGGAAAGAATCTGCTGCTGGCTTCCCGATAAATTGAGTTTTAACAGTTTTGGACCGGCCATCAATAACCCCCGTTTCTAGTATTGTGTCGCATAATGCAAAATTTCTTCCTGGTTCGTGTTTTTGGTGATAAGCTCTTTAGTTATCCTTCCATTACACATAACAATGATACGATCCGACATACCCAGCACTTCCGGCAGTTCCGAAGAGACAAACATTACCCCAATACCGTTCTTTTTTAAGTCGTTGATGATATTGTATATCTCGATCTTGGAAGCCACGTCTATGCCCCGGGTGGGTTCGTCAAAAATAACCACCTGGGCGTCCCGCATAAGCCATTTGCCCACCACCACCTTCTGCTGGTTGCCACCGGAAAGGTTTTTGCAGTACTGGGTTACACTGGGGGTTTTAATTTTAAGGTTTTTTACCATTTCGCTGGATTTTACGGTTTCAAGCGTATTGAGAATTACCCCAAACTTGGAAACAATGTCCAGGCTGGGCAGGGTGATGTTTTCCGCCAGGCTCATCCGCACACAAAGGCCGTCCCGTTTGCGGTCTTCCGGGGCGCAAAAAAGCCCCTGTCGTATGGCGTCTTTGGGGGACTTTATCTGGATAGGCTTTCCGTTAAGGCGCACTTCCCCGGCGCTCATTTTATCCGCGCCGGAAATGGCCCGCATGGTTTCGGTACGGCCCGCCCCCATAAGTCCCGCAAAGGCGAGAAGCTCCCCCTTGTAGAGGTCGAAGGACACATCCTTAACCCCTACCCCATGGAGGGAAGACAGGTTCTTTACCTCCAGCACCTTTTCACCCCGGGCAACCTCAATCCGGGGAAATTTTTCCGTTAAAGTCCGGCCCACCATAAGACTGATAATTTCCGGCAGGCTGGTGTCGGCGAAATTCAGGGTTTTTACGTACCTGCCATCCCGAAGTATGGTAACCCGGTCAACGATCCGGGAAAGTTCTTCCAGCCGGTGGGAAATGTAAATAATACCTTTGCCCTTTTGCTTAAGCATGGCGATTACGTTAAAAAGGTCCTCTATCTCCTTTTCCGTCAGCGCCGAGGTGGGCTCATCCATGATAACGATATTGGCGTTCATCGACAGGGTTTTACAAATTTCCACCATCTGCTGCTTGGAAACGGGCAGTTTGTTGGTCAACGTGGCGGGGTCTATGTCCAGGTTAAGCTGGCCCAGGTACTGCCTGGCCTCCTGGTTTTGTTTCTTTTTGTCAAGGACCCCCACGGTACTGGCGAACTCCCTGTTAAGGAAGATATTTTCCGCCACCGTCAGGTGGGGGCAGAGGTTCAATTCCTGGTGGATGATACCGATCCCCATGATTTGGGCCGAATGAGGGGTCAGATCGTGGCTGATCTTCTCCCCCTTAATAAAAAGATCCCCGGTATCTTTGGTATATACCCCGGAAATTATCTTCATCAAGGTGGATTTTCCCGCCCCGTTCTCTCCCAGAAGAGCGTGGACCTCACCCGCTTTTAAATCAAACTGGACATCCTGCAGGGCCGCAACCCCGGAAAAACTCTTATTGACGTGCTCCGCCCGTAACAATTCCCCTGCCATACCTATCCTTACCGGAAAATAAAACCGGTTTTTGGCTGTTTTACAGCCTTATTTAGATTTACTATATACCGGAGAGCAAAAAACGTCAAGGATTTTTATGTTTTTTTAAAAACTCTGTCCGCCCGGGCGGAAAACCAGTTAAGAATCGCGTCCGCCCGGTTGATGAAAGACCGGCTTATCCTGTCGTTCATCCCCGGTATGGCCGACGCTTTGGCCATGGAGGCTATGTAAATCAGCAGATATTCCCCGGCGTCGTAAACCGCCACCAGGGACCGGAGCCTGCCGGGCCCTACCGCCTGGATTGGGCCGTAATTCATACTGGTAATGTTTTCCTGAACAAAAATCAAGGACCCCGGCCCGGAATAGTAGTCGTAGCGGTAGACGTTATCCCCAAAGGAAAGGTCTTTTTGCCGGGCGTAAATTGTCAGTTCCGCCGGGGGGCTGGTATAGCTGGGGTCCGGCCGGGGGGTGGCCCCGTCCGGGCCGGTTACCACGCTGGAGGATTCGTAAAAAACCCGCATCTGTTTCCGGCTTGCCGAATAGTACAACAGCCCCGCCAAGGTACTCAGCGCCAGGCATTGGTTGTAGAGGCCGGTCCGTTCCCCGGCGGTCCAGGCCCCCCCCGGCGGTCCGGCGGCGGGCTTACGGTAAACGGTCAGGGCCTCCACAAAAAAACTGGGCCCCAGCTCCCGGATCAGCCGGCTGGTAAGGTTTTTTATCTGGGTATCCTGAGGGATCAGGAGGGGAGAGGCCTGTTTGGTCTGAACCCTGGTGATCCGCTCTCCCCTTCTTAAAACCGCGGCGTTTTCCGGGCTTACCAGGGCGTTCAGCGCGGAATCCTGGGTTTGGGCGTACCCCCGGCTGGTCCAGAACAGGGCGGCCAGTTCCAGGACAAGCAGAACCGAAACGCGCGGGACGGAAGACGGGGGGCGGCGCATTTTACCGTAGTCCCCTGTAATAAACCCGCACCTGTTTATATAAACCCTCGCCCTCGCTTTTGGTTTCTATGTCAGAAATATCGTTCAGGGTGGTGTGGATAAGGCGCCGGTCAAAGGGGTTCATCGGTTCCAGTAGAATCGATCCCCGGTTTTCCCGGACCCGGTCCGCCACGGTGTAGGCCAGCCGTACCAGGGATTCTTCCCGGCGGATCCGGTAGTTTTCAGTGTCCAGGATGATCCGCATATCCTCCCGTCCCAGTCTGCCGGAGTAAATGTTCGCTAAAAGCTGGAGGGCGTCGAGGTTTTTACCCTTTTTTCCTATCAGAATAGAAGAGTGTTCCGATTCGATTTTGAGCCCCAGTTTGCGGTCTTCCCGGTAAAGGATCGAGACCTTTCCCGAATAACCCATTCGCTCAATTAAACCTTCTATAAAGCCCATGAGGCTGTTTTCAAATTCCTCCCCCTCAAGATCGGAAGGTGTTTTCCCGGGGCCAGGGGCCGCGGTTTTCGCCGGGGGGGTCTCCCGGATTTTTGGGGGTTTCTGTTCATCCCCGGCGGCGGCCTTGCCCTTGTCCCCGGACCGCCCGGTTTTTCCGGGAGACGGCTCATCGGTGTGAACCCGGATTTTTACATAGCCCTTTTTGAAGAGCCCGGAACGCTGGGTTTCCAGGATTTCCACATCGAATTCGTCTTTTTCAATGCCCAGTTCCGCCGCGGCCCGGTTAATGGCCTCTTTTTCAGTACGGCCCTCAAATTCATATACCATAATAACTCCTCACATCAACACGGGGTGTTGATGGAAATTTTTATCTAAAGCGGCGGAACCGCCGCCCGCGTTTACCCTAGCGGCGCTTTTTCCGCCTGGGGGCGATAACCGGCTCAGGCTCCGCCGCTATTTGGGCGGCCTTTTTTTGGGCCAGGTATTTGTTCAGGATTATCTGCTGAACAAGGGTAAAAATGTTGGACATGATCCAGAACACCAAAAGACCCGATGGAACATTGTAGAGGATGAAAAAAAACACTACCGGCATAATGTAGAGCATCATCTTCATGGAAGGGTTTCCCTGCTGCTCGGGGGTTTGGGTTACAAAACCGTAAATAAGCTGGGAGCCCACATAGATAAAAGGCAGCAGCCTAATATTGTCCCAGCCCAGGATGGGGAGGGAGGAACTGAAGGTATATACCGACTCGGGCAGGGACAGATCCGGTATCCAGCCGGGAAGGAACATAGCCCCCCGCAGATCAAAGTGGGTGCTAAAGAGGTTATACATGGCAAAGAGGATGGGCATCTGGATAAGCAGGGGAAGACAGCCCGATAAGGGATTGTGGCCTTCCTTTTTGTACAGGGCTCCCATTTCGGCGTTGAGCTTGGCGGGGTTGTCCTTGTACTTTTCCTGGAGTTCCTTGATCTTCGGGGCCAGGGCCTGCATTTTAACGCTCATCTCCGAGCTTTTTTTTGTTAAAGGAAAAAGGAGGACCTTAACCAGGAGGGTCAGGAGGATGATCGCCACCCCGTAGTTAGGGATCAGCCTGTAGAAAAGCTGGAGGAGCAGTTTAAGGAGTGATTCCAGGGGGGCCAGAATTCCGCTGGTACTGGCGGCTTTGGTAAAATCCTGATCCCTAAGCTTAAAGCTGTTATCCCCCGTGTCGTAGCGGCCCAGGGTTTCCTGGTTTTTGGGACCCAGGTAAAAGTGGTATACATCGCTGGCCCGGGCGGAAGAAAGCCCCGGACGAACCAGGTACATCCGGGAAGCCGCGGACAGCCCCGGCTCAGGCCGGGCGGAAAAGGCCAGTTCATAGAGGGTGTTATCGGGCACCACGATGGCGGTAAAGTATTTACCCGCGATGGCCGCCCAGGTAAAACGGGTATCGATAATCGTGGGGGTTCCCTCCCCCACTTTTTCCGTTTTCCGTTTACCGTTTATCAGGGTGTAGTACTGCCGGTATTCGTAGCGCTGATCAAGCTTTTGGAAGCTGGGACCAATTTGAGGCCCAAAGGCCAAGGTATAGGCGGCGTTGTTAAAGTTCAGCGAAACAGGGGAAGCGCTGTCCACGGAAACGGTGAGTTGAAACATATACTCCCCGGGCCTGAATTCGTAGCGCTTGGTCAGGGTAAAGGTCCCCGGACCGCCGGAGCGGGTGGAACTAGCGGAGTTAATAGAAAAATCCCGGGAAAATTCCACCGTAAGCGGGGAAGGCCGGGTTACCCGGAAATAGGTCTGGATAGGCGACGCCGCGGCTTCCAGGCCGCCAAAAGCCAGGGTAAAAGCGTGGGACTCCCTGGGGGATCCATTTTCCTGGACAGGAAGGATCATCTCCACATTTTCGTTTTTGTCGTTGTGTTCTTTAAGCCGGTAGGAAACCATGTCCCCGCCGGCGCTGGTCAGCACCGCCCGGATAAGCTCCGTCTCGATGATCACCCGTTCTTCTTGTTCCGGGGGAAGAACCGCCGGTTCCGCTGTCCCGCCGGTTTCCTCGCCGGCCAGAGGTTTCCCCCCGTCTATTGCCCCGATCCCGGCGCCCGCCGCCGCGGTTTCAGCGTTTGCCCCCCCGGCGCTTGTTTCCGTTTCCGTTAGAACCGGGGCGGGGCTGACCACCGGCGCCGGAGCGGCCGCCGGGACTTGACCGCCGGAACCTTGTTCCGTCCGCGGAGCTTGCCGGTCAGAGGGGGGGAACAGGGCATACTGGATAAACATCCACCCAAAAATCACTACCCCGGAAAGGATAATGGCTATTACCGTTCGTTTTTCCATCTTTGGAGATCCTTTTTTTCAGTGTCAAGCGCCGGACAGTCGCCGGGTACCGGATCGTAGCCTCCCTGGTGTAAAGGGTGGCAGCGTAAAAGCCGTTTCAAGGCCCAAAAAGAACCTTTTATCGCGCCGTATTTCCGCACCGCCTCACTGGCGTAGGCGGAACAGCTTGGATAGTAACGGCAGTGAGGAAGAAAATAGGGCGAGACAGCCTTTTGGTAAAACCGGATTAACATCAATATAATGGTTTGCGGTATCATCGTATAACCAGTCATTTCTCAAGACCCGCCTTGGTAAAAAGGTTTCTTAGCCGGGCGTTACTGTCCGAAAAACTCACCTTCCCCGCGAAACCCGGCTTAGCTTCCACCTTCCCGTTTTCTTTGGGAAACAGGCGGGGGTAAATCAGGATAACCAGATCGTACCCGGTTTTAAGGTTTTCCCTCATCAGCCGGTAAGCTTCCCGGTTGAGCCGCCTGGCCCTGTTCCGCTCCACCGCGTTTCCATACTTCCGGGCAAAGGTGATTACCACCCGGTTATGGGGCAGCTCATTATTCAGAAAAAACAGTTTAGCGCCCGAGCAGCTCACCGCCCGCCCCTTCTTAAAAACCCCGGCTATTTCAACCTTTTTCTTTAAGTGTTCCCGCCGCCTAAAGCGCCGATCCACAACCAGACCGGGGCTTTGAAGAGTTCCCTCGCCGTCTCCCTTCATCAGGCGGGGATCGCTAATAGGGTTTCTTTTCGTCCGCAACGGTAAGTTTGTACCGCCCCTTGGCCCGGCGGCGCTTTAATACAAGCCGTCCGCCCCTGGTTTTCATTCGCGCCCGGAACCCAAATTTCCGGTTTCGCTTAACCTTACTGGGCTGATAAGTCCGTTTCATGGGAACAACTCCTCTATAATTTAGGAAACCGCCGGCTTTACAAAGGGCTGCCCCTTCTAAAGCATCCGGCGGACCCACCGGGATCTTCTTTAAGTTACCAGCGTACCACGCAAAAGCGAAATACGTCAATAGTTTTACGTGGCGGTCTTCTCCGGAGAGAGAGGGATTTGAACCCTCGGTACCCTTACGGGTACACACGACTTCCAATCGTGCACCTTCGGCCGCTCGGTCATCTCTCCAAATCTTGCAAACAAGACTTACTCTCAAGGTCAACAAAAAACGCACGGCGTTTTTCGCGACGGAGCAGGGGGGATTCGAACCCCCGGTACCCTTTAGGGGCACAACTCCTTAGCAGGGAGCCACCTTCGGCCTCTCGGTCACCGCTCCATGAACAGCCGTCCGGGCCGTTCCCTCGTACTTTAGCATAAACCGCGCTGTATGGGGAAGCCCCCCCTACACCTTCGGCGGGGAACCGCGCGAGGCGGCCCCCAGACAAAACACACCCGGGTTTTTCGCGACGGAGCAGGGGGGATTCGAACCCCCGGTACCTCGCGGCACAACGGTTTTCAAGACCGCCTCCTTAAACCCCTCGGACACCGCTCCATAAAAACAACTCCCCCCGCGGGCGGTTCCCCGGTACGCGCGGCAAGGGCCGGCGGCCCGGCAAAACCCGCCGCGCCCGGCGAATCAAGGCCGGCCGCGGCCGGCCCCCGTCGCGCCGCCCCCTCCCCCAACGCGGCCCCCCGCGGGGGGCTTTACCACGGAGCAGGGGGGATTCGAACCCCCGGAACCCGCGCGAGCTCCACGGTTTTCGAAACCGTCTCCGTCAACCCCTCGGACACCGCTCCATAAAAACAACTCCCCCCGCGGGCGGTTCCCCGGTACGCGCGGCAAGGGCCGGCGGCCCGGCAAAACCCGC
>JAIRPD010000077.1 GCA_031257195.1 Treponema sp.
AACCTTATCGTAAAAACCTTCCGGGATCAAAACAAAGACCCCGCCGCCATGCCGATGGTTCTGGTCGCCGGCCACGGCCCCTTTACCTGGGGGAAGAACGCCGCCCAGTCGCTGTACCATGCCGCCGTGCTGGAAGAAATCTGCAAAATGGCCCTGTTTACCGTTATGTTGGACGGGGATGCACAGGCGCTCCCGGAACATCTTATCAGGAAGCACTGGGAACGCAAGCACGGGCCGGACGCCTATTACGGGCAAAGGTAACCGGCGCTGTCGCAAACCGCTTTGCGGTTTGCGCTGGAGTTTGCGCCCAGGGCAAAACTCCGCACCCTATGCCCCGGAGTTCGCGTTCCGCGCGAACTCCCCGGTAAACCACCCACAAGGACGCGGACAGGGTTTCCGGCAAAGCCGGAAACCGCGCCATGGACGGCGCTGTTACCAGGCCGTCCGCGAAGCGGACGGGGTGGAGTTCGCGTTCCGTGCGAACTCCCCGGTTAACCATCCACAAGGATGTGGATGGTTAACCAACTATACTAACCCCCCTCCTCCCGTGGTATACTAGCCCCATGAAAACAACCCCACCCGCGGTAATGTGTCTGTCCGCCGTAACATTTATGCTTCTCCTCGCCGGCTGCGACAACTTCAACCGGCCCCTGGAACCCTACGTCAGGGAGAACCTGTCCAAGGTCCGGGCCATCAGCGTAAGCCCCGCCCAGGCGGGGGTTTCCCGGGATGCGTCCCGGCTCTTCACCGCCTCGGTAACGGCCTTCTACGACGCCGCTGCCACCGTTACCTGGAGCGTCACCGGCGGCGTGAGCGGCCCCAGCGCCAGCACCATCACCCCCGACGGCGTCCTCACCGTGGGCCCCGGCGAAGGCGAGGGGACCCGGCTCACCGTGCGGGCCGTCTCCACCTGGGACCCCCGCAAGAGCGCCGAGGCGGTGGTTACCGTCCGGGGCCCCTACACCGTTACCTTTAACCTCGGGGTAGGAGAAGCCTGGGCCGGCAGTGCGCCGTCGTCCTCTCCCGTCAACTACGGGGACACCGTGGATGCGCCTAGCGTTACCATCTCCCCTCCCAACCCCTCCTTTACCCTCGACGGCTGGTACACCGGCAGCGGCTCCCGCGTCAGCTTTCCCTACCGGCCGGAGGCAAACACCACCCTCTCCCCCCGGTGGAAGTACAGCGACCCCGTCGACGCCACGACCTGGGGGCCGGCGATCACCCTCATCAACGGTATCGGCACCCCCTTCAGCTGCGACATCGACATCGGAAGCGATTTATCGCTGCCCCCCGCTACTGAACCCGTTTACGGCGGCCATACCCTCACCATCACCGGAAGCGGGACTATTACCCTGTCCGGAGAGGGTAACCTGCTCAATGTCGCCTCCGGCGGGCGCGTCATTCTGGACGGCCCCACTCTGGTGGGACTAACCAGCAACAATGCCCCGTTGGTATTTATCCAAGGCGGAGGTTCCTTCACCCTGCAAAACGGCTCCATCCGGAACAACCAGAATGTCACTACCGACGGCGGCGGGGTGTATGTCACCGCCGGAGGGACCTTTACGATGAACGGCGGAACTATCACCAGCAATACCAGCGGCGGTGGGGTGTATGTCGGAGGGACCTTCACCCTCAACACCCCCGCCTCGCGGGGCAGCGTACACAGTAATTCGCCCAACCAGGTTAGCGGCGGCGGTACGATAAACGGTACCGCCGGGGTAACGGCGGGGTGGTAATAGAGCGGGAACCGCTCCACGGGGAACCGCTCCGTATATATACGGAGCGCCTGCCTATATACGGGCAGTTTCTCCCTATACATGGGGAGCCGTTCCCTATATATAGAACGCGGCTGCCTATATACGGGGAGTTTCTCTCTATATATAGGGAGTTACTGCCTATATATAGAGAGCCGCTGCCTATATATAGAGCGCGGCTGCCGTTGTATAGGGAACCGCTCCCGTTGTATAGGGAGTTGCTCCCGCTCCACGGGGAGCCGCGAACCAGCCTTTCCCGCAAAGGGCGCGTGTGGTAAGCTTAGCCCATGGGAAGCGGGAAACAGGGCGGGCCCGTAAGGGGGGGCGCGCGGTCCATCTATGGTCCGGGGGACGGCGGCGGCCCGGCGGATCCCGGTAACGGCGGGGATGCCGGGCCGGCATGACGGGCGTTCCAGCCAATCCCCGGGGGACGGCGGCGGGGGCTCCCCTGGAGGTCCTCAAAAACCAGTTCGGTTACCCCTCGTTCCGTCCCGGCCAGGAGGAGGTGATCGAGGCGATCCTCGCCGGGCGGGATGTCCTGGCGGTGATGCCCACCGGGGCGGGGAAATCCCTCTGCTACCAGATACCGGCGCTGATGCTGCCGGGGATGACCGTGGTTATCTCGCCGCTCATCTCGCTGATGAAGGATCAGGTCAGCGCCCTCCGGGAAGCGGGCTGCGAGGCGGCCTTTCTTAACAGCTCCCTCAGCGCCGCCGAATACAGCGGAACCATGAACCGGATTTCCCGGGGCGGGGTAAAGCTGCTCTACATCGCCCCCGAACGGCTGCGGCGGGAAGAGACCGCCCGGCTCATGGAGCGGGGGTCCGCCGCCGGGGGCTCGCCGCTGGTGGTGGTAGACGAGGCCCACTGCGTCTCCCAGTGGGGGCACGACTTCAGGACCAGTTACCTGCGGATCGCGGATTTTATCCAGGCCCTGGAGCCCCGGCCCGCCGCGGCGGCCTTTACCGCCACCGCCACCCCCCAGGTCCGTTCTGATATTGAGCGGCTGCTGGACCTGCGGGAGCCCTTTTCCATCACCACCGGTTTTGACCGGCCCAACCTGTACTTCGAGGTGCGAAAGCCCCGGCACAAAAAGACCGCCCTGCTGGAGTGCCTGGAAAGGCGGAGGGACCTTAGCGGCATTGTGTACTGCGCCACCCGCAAGGGGGTGGAGGAAGTGTACGAGCTGCTCCTGCGCCATGGCTTTGCCGCCGCCCGTTACCACGCCGGTCTGGACGACAGGGAACGCCGGGAAAATCAGGAGGACTTTCTCTACGACCGCAGGACGGTGATGGTGGCGACCAACGCGTTTGGCATGGGAATCGACAAATCCAATGTGAGTTTTGTGATCCACTACAACATGCCCAAGAACATCGAAAGCTACTACCAGGAAGCGGGCCGGGCGGGCCGGGACGGGTCCCCCGCGGACTGCGTCCTTTTGTACAACGGCCAGGATGTGCGGATCAACGAGTTCCTGATCACCCGGGGCGATGAGCGTGAGGCGGCGGACCCGGCCCTGCGGGCCCATAACCTGGAGCTTTTAAAGCGGATGACCTTTTACGCCGCCGGACACGAATGCCTGCGCCGGCGGCTTCTTTCCTACTTTGGCGAAAAAGCCCCCGCCTATTGCGGCCGCTGTTCCAACTGCCTTACCGGGTTCGAGGAAATCGACGTTACCCTGGAGGCCCGGAAGATCATCTCCTGCGTGTACCGGCTTAAGCAGCGGGGAAGGGCCTTTGGCAAGGGGATGATCGTTGACATCCTGCGGGGCGGCAAAAACGAGAAGATCCTCCGCTTTGGGCTTGACAGCCTGAGTACCTGGGGGATCATGGCCGAAACAAGCGCCCGCCGGATCGGGATGATCCTTGACTTCCTTATTGACGAGGGCTGCCTGTCCCGGGAGGGCGGTGAATACCCGGTGGTGGCCCTGGGCCGGGCCGGGGATGTGCTGCGGGGGGAACGGCGGCTCTGCCTCAAGCTGCCCAGGGAAGAAGAGCCCGAAGCCCGCGACTTGAACCTGGGCGTTGCCTCCTCTGAAACCGGGATGGGCCCGTTCCCCGGCAGGCCGGGTCCGCCCGCCGCCGGGGCCCGCTCCAAAGAAACGCCCCGGGACGGCGCCTTCCGGGACGACGCGCCCTGGGACGAGGCGCTCTTTGTCAAGCTGCGGGAACTGCGGAAGGAGCTGGCGGCGAAGGAGGGGGTTCCGGCGTACATTGTGTTCTCCGACACGGCGCTGCGGGATATGTGCCGGAAAAAGCCGGTTTCGCTGGAGCGGTTCTCCCTGGTCAACGGGGTGGGATCGGTAAAGCTGGAAAAGTACGGCCGGGCTTTTACGGAACTGATTAAGGAGCAGGCCCGCGGCGGGCGGGAAGACCCGGGGCGCGGGGAGGGCGGCGTAACGGGCGTTCCGGCGCCGTAAAACGGAACGGCCCCTGTATCTTTTTCCCAAAAACGTCCACGATGGGGTATGACCGATTCCACCGCCCGGATCATCGAGGCCCTCCGGGCCGTACCTAAAGGAAACGTTTCCTGCTACCGGGACATCGCCCGGGCGGCGGGGTTTCCCAACGGGGCCCGGCAGGTGGCGCGGGTACTGCATTCCATGTCGGAAAAACACGGGCTGCCCTGGCACCGGATTGTCCGGGCCGATGGTTTTATCGCGCTGGAAAGCGGCCGGGGAAAGGAAGCGCAGGCGGAACTGCTCCGCGCCGAAGGGGTAGAGACGCTGGAAACGGGATGGGTTGACCTGGGCCGGTATGGGTGGAAGCGCGGCCGCTGAAAGGCGGAGCGCTTTGTATGACGGGGAATCGCGGTTTTTTCATCAGGCCTGATTGTTGAACGGGTCCGCTCAAGGTTCCGCGGCGGGAACCGGCGGGAGCGCGGGGGTTTCGCGTTTGGCTTGCGGTCTTGTCCCGTTATGTGTATGCTGTCCATAGGAGGAGCGGAAATGGAGCAGCCGGGCCTGTTTTTGGCCTTTCGACGCCGGTAAAATAAAATAACATGTCCAGATTCATCACCAACCAGAATCAACTTTTCAAAGACCTGCTGGAAACCTATATACCCCACTCCAAGCAGCTCGACTTTCTGGTGGGGTATTTCTTTTTTTCCGGCTTTCTCGGTATTTACAAGGCGATTGGCGGGAAAAAACTCCGAATCCTCGTGGGCATGGAAGCCGATGTCGATGTCCGCAACGCCATCAGGCTTTCATCCGGCATTGAAACCGCCGCGTCTCCCGCCGCCTCGCGCCTCAAAATCCGCCGCGCATGGTACGAAAGCCAAAAAGATATTATCAACAAAGCGGACAGTCTGGACACCAAAGACAGCCTTGATTCCCTCAAGTTTTTTCTTGAAAAGTTGAACGGCGGTACTCTGGAAGTGCGAAAAACCGCCGGCCCCAATCATGCAAAGGTTTACATTTTTACCAATGATGAGGAGTACTCCTATAACGGCCAGGAACCGGGCCGGGTGATTGTCGGTTCCAGCAACCTTTCTTTTCAGGGGCTTGAAGGCCGGGCGGAATTCAACGTACTGCTAAAAGACAATGCCGATTACGAGGATGCCGAAAAAATATTCAACCGCCTTTGGGACGAGGCTGTTCCCCTGGTTGACGCTTCCACCAAAGACGAATTTCTGGAAACCGTTATCAAACATACCTGGGTAGAAAAACTTCCCTCGCCGTATGTGATGTATATAAGAGTATTACATGAATATTTTAAGAGCAGCGAGGAAACGATAAAAACCCCGGCAGGACTTACCCATACCGGGGACGCACAGTACATGAACCTTGAATATCAAACCGACGCCATAAAGGAAGGGCTTGAGAAAATCAAACGGCACTCCGGCTGTATCATCGCCGATGTGGTCGGGCTGGGCAAAAGCATCATCGGCGTTACCATCGCCGCCAATCTCGGCATACCAGCCGTTATTATCTGCCCCCCGCACCTGAAAACGCAATGGGAAGATTTTGCCTTTGATTTTGGATTACAGCGCCATAAAATCGTATCTTCCGGTAAAATTGAAGACGCATTAACCATCGCTTCCGGCCCGGAAGAAAAACTCATCATCGTGGACGAAGCCCACCGTTACCGCAATGAAAATACCATTGACTACGGCCTGCTGCACCAGACCTGCATAGGCAATAAAGTATTGCTGTTATCCGCGACGCCGTTCAACAACCGGCCTGACGATATTTTTTCGCTGATAAAATTATTTCAAATCCCCGCACATTCAACCATTCAGATTGTAAACAACCTTGGGGCCGCGATGGAACGGCTCATCATTGATTACCGGAAACTGAAAAAAGAGCATAAGAAAGGCAAGACGGAAGCGGAATTTAAAAGGCAAACGGCGGCAATTTCATCAAAAATCAGAAATATTTTACAGCCCGTGCTAATACGCAGAACCAGAGTAGACCTGCTGAACGATGAGCGTTACAAAGAAGACCTTGTAAAACAGAACATCGAATTCTCCGA
>JAIRPD010000013.1 GCA_031257195.1 Treponema sp.
GGCCAGGGTTTCCCCCGCCTCGTACACCGGCAGCCGGGACGCGCCCCGGAACAGCACCGGCCTTGTCAGGTTTAGTCCCGTGATCAGGATGCCGCCCCCCGCGGGGTTCCCCACCCGGAGCAGGGTCATGCCCCCGGGGGAATAACTCGCGGCGCTTACCGGGCCGTAGTCCAGTTGGTGGTAGTTTATCCCGGTCCGCAGACGCCACACGTCGTGGCCGGCGGTGGCCTCGGGGTTTGCCTCGTCATAGTACGCCGTGAGGGGGATGTCCACCGCCAGGGCGCACCAGCCGTCGTCCACGCCGATGGTTTTCAGGTAGAGCTTGGCCGTGATACCCTCGTCGGCCTGTCCCGCCGGGGGGGTGTAGAGGGACGCGCCGCCGTCGCCCAAAAGCCGCACCCCGGAATCGAGGTAGCCCCCGGCCCGGGGGTCAATCCTCGCGGGGGGGTTCCCCTCGGTGGCGTAGCCCACGGAGGCCAGCCAGGGGATCCCGTTCAGCCTGAGGGGGTTCCCGGTCGCCGTACCCAGGTCGAACTCGCCCCCCACGGAGAGGGACGCCACGATGTCGCCGGAGCCCTTGGGCACGCTGAAGTAGGGGATGTTCCGGCCGTTGATGGACGCCGTTCCATGGCCGCCGGCGTGGCTCGGGGGGGCGGTGATTTGAAAGGCGCCGTCGTCGGCGTCCTTGACCTCGCAGTTCAGGGCCGTGAGGGTAAAGGTAATACGGGTGGTGTCGGCGGTAACGGAGGTAACGCCGCCGCCGCCGTCCGCGGCGGTGAGCTTTCCCGTGGCCAGGAGGGTGCGGTCGTCGTAGCGCCCCGCCAAAAGGATCGCCTTGTCCAGGGTACCGTAGTCTTCCGGCGGCAGCCAGACCCGGGCGGTCTCGCCCTTACGCCAGGCGACCCGGTGGTAGACGCCGGGGGCGCTCTGGAAGCCGGCCTCGAAGTAGACAACGCCCCCCCGGGCCCGGGGGGTGGTTTGGGCCCGGGAAGGGCCGCCCCCCCCCCCCCCCCCCCGTGGAGGTTTTGATGACGAGGAGGCGGCGTCCCTGGGCGTCGTACTGGACGGTGTCATCGGCCCCGGGGCCGTCCCCGTCCAGGGGGATCAGGCAGGAGGCGACGCCTAAGGCCACAAGCCCGACAATCGCCGTTACCATGGTTACCCGCCATGGATGGCGGCGCGACCAACACTTTAGTTGGGCTTTTCCGGCCCGGGGGTCTTTCTTTTCTAAGTTAGTTCCGTTGTTAGTTCCGTTCATACGCTTTTACCTCCGTCATACTGATCCTCTGAAGGATAGGTATCAGTATATACCCTTTTTGTAATAACGCAAGCTTTTTGAGTAAAAAAAACGCTTTTTTGGCGGCCGCCCGCCCTTCCCCCGCCTGTTCCCCGTGTCCTGGAACACGCTCCAGGACTTCTAGAGAGGTTTCCAGAACTTCTAGAACACGCTCTAGGATTTCTAGAACATGCTCTAGGATTTCTGGAACATGTTCCAGGACTTCTAGAACATGTTCCAGGACTTCTAGAACATGTTCCAGGACTTCTAGAACATGTTCTACGACTTCTAGAACATGCTCTAGGACTTCTAGAACATGTTCTACGACTTCTAGAACATGTTCCAGGACTTCTAGAACATGCTCTAGGACTTCTAGAACATGTTCCAGGACTTCTAGAGAGGTTTCCACGGGTTCTAAAAGGCCCGGAACGGGCACCGGAACGGGCTCCACGACCTCGGGAACAGGCGCGCGGCGTTCTACAACGGGTTCTAAAAGGCCCGGAACGGGCTCTAAAAGGCCGGGAGGCCGAAAATCTCCCGCAGGGCCCGGACAAAGGCCGGCGGCGGCGGAGCCGTAAGGAGCCGGGGAAAGCCGGGGGGTCCCCCGGACAATTCCAGTTCCGCCCCGTGAAGAAAAAAGCCGCCCCCCCCGGCGGGGCCGCCCAGGTTTGGGAGAGGGCCGCCGCCGTATTTCCGGTCCCCCGCCAGAGGATGTCCCCGGGAGGCCGCCTGGACCCGGATCTGGTGAGTCCGGCCAGTCTCGATCTCCAGCCGGGCCAGGGTGTAGACCCCGTTCCCCCGGCGGCGGGACCGAAGGGGCCGGACCCTGGCGCGAGCCCCGCCAAGACGGACAGCCCCCGGCGGCGGCTCCCCGGGAAAGGCCCCCCGGGGGAAAGTTTTTCCCGTCCCCCGGTCCCGGAACAACTCGTCCTCCCAGGTTTCGGGCCCCGCCAAAGCGCCCTCCAGAATAGCCAGGTAAGTTTTACGGATCCTCCCTTCCCGGAGGAGGGCGCTGAACCGCTGGGCCCCCTCCAGAGTCGCCGCGAAAACCACCACGCCGCCGCTCATCCTGTCCAGCCGGTGGAGAGGGCCGGGCCGGAAGGAAAGGGAAGGAGCCAGCCCGTCCGCCAGGTAGGCCCGGACCCTCCTTTCCAGGGTGTCCTCCTCCCCGCCCCGGGGACCGCGCCGTTCCCCGCCGTGAACCACCAGCCCCGGAGGTTTGTTAACCGCCACCAGACCGCCCCCTTCCCAGAGAATGTCCAGCCCGAGGGGAACCCCGGTGGGGCCCGGCGGCCCCTGGTTCGCGCCCCGGGGGTCCTTCCGAGAGCCGTTTTTTGGGGAAGGGGGGCGGCGGTTACGGGGAACAGGGCCTTCCCCCGGCAGTTCCAGCGTCGTCCCCGGGGGAATCCGGTCCGCCCCCCGGAGAGGGCGGCCCCCGGCCCGTACCAGGCCCCGGCGTAAAAGCCGGTGCAGGGCGGAAAGGGGCAGATCCGGCAGGGCTTTGCGGAGGATCCGGTCCAGGCGGCGGCCCCCATCGTCTTCCCCGGTGGTAAGAAACATGGCCTAGAGGGGGGAGAGGTTTTCCAGGTAAGTTTCCAGGGTTTCCCGCTCGTTCCCCGGAAAGGAACAGAACTCCAAAGCGAGACCCCCACCGCCCGGGGGAGAGGCCCGGGAGACGCAGGAGGGGGAGAGGATAGCGTTCCCCACCCGGAGGGAGCAGTTTTTCAGTTCCGTCCCCTCCCTCAGGGGTTCCACCGTTTCCGGGCGATCCCCCTCGAAGGAAAGCCCCCGGGAGGAGAGGGTTTTTACCTTACCGGTGATAATCTTCCCGTCCCCGGGCCGGGAAAAGACAAAGCCCAGGCGGCTCCAGTTTTCCCCCTCCCCGGCGGGGGGCTTAAAGAGGGCGCGGATAGTTTCGATTCCCCCCCCTTCCTCCCCCCCCTCCTCCGGGAGTTCGGGAAACACCCCGTCAATCCCCAGGGCCTCGGCCTTGCCGGCCTCCTCCGGGGGAAAGGCCTCCCCCCGGAGGACCGCGATGGGGCAGGCCTTTTCCGGCCGCCCGTAGCGGGCAAAGCGGACAAAGGCTTTCCAGTGCCGGGGAAAGTCCCGGGCGCTGATGATGATCCCCGCCGGGTCCGCCTCGTCGAGGTTGTCCATGGCCTTAAGGACATGGCGGTACCGGATCAGCTCAAACCCCGGGGGGGGGAACAGGCGGGAAAGGGTTTGGTAGGTAGCCTCGGAGTCCAGGACCAGCAGTAATTTCATTCGGTACCCAGTTTAGTTACCGTATAGTCCTGGATAAGCCAAACATCATCGATTCGCCGTAAACGGTAGGTATAGCGCCGCCGCTCGGTGAGCCTGCCGATTTGAAACCACTCGGTTACCACCACCGTTCCGGTCTCGCCGGAATAGGAGGTGTTTTCCACCCGGAAGTCCGAGGGGGTCATGACGATGTCCTCGTCCACGGTCTGGCTCTTGAGGTCCTCTTTGTATTTGGCGATCATCCTGAGCCTGCCCTCCTCGGACTCGTTGAGCCAGCTCCGGCGGCGGGCGGCGTCGTTGCCGATCATCGCCTCCAGGTCCAGGTAGAGGAAGAACTTTTCCCACTGGGATTTCATCCTGCCGTTGAGTACGTAGGCCACCACCTCGTCCGGGGGCATGCTGAGCCGGGCCAGGACGGCGTTGGTTTCCACGTCCATCTGGAAGGGAATGCCCCCGGGACCGGGCAGGGCCGGGGGCCGCAGGTTAAGGTTCAGCCGGTTGGATTCCAGGGGATAGGTCCCGGGGGAATTGAGGGAGGATTCCCGGAACAGTTCGGGGAAGATCCGGGCCTGGACCACAAAGGAGCCCGCTTCCTTGAGGGAAGCGTAGTTCCGGATATCCTCCACAAACGAGAAGGACTCCCCGGGTTCCACGGTTATTTCCCTAAAGTACACATTGCGGCTTTCGCCGCGCCGGCGGATAATATATTCCGCCAGTTCCAGACTTTGATTGGAAAGGCTCCGCACGTCAAAGTCAATGGAAAAAACCCGCTCATCCGCCAGTTTAAAGCGGTAACTCCCCGGGCTCCGGTTGGTCAGGGTTACCTGCACGTAAATGGGTTCCCCGGAGGCGCCCGAAACATGGTACACCTTTTTATCGTAAAACCGTATGGAAAGGTCCACGTCCGCCGCCCGGGCCGGAACGGCGGCGAAACAGGCGCAAAGCGCCGCGAAACCCGCGAAAAACAACCTTCGTCTCACCGTTTAACTCCTGTTATAAGGGACGCGTCTATTATATAGTTATCGGTATACCGGCATGAATACCTTAAACCCGGCCCCCCCCAGTTCTATCGGTTCCGTCCTCCGGGCGATCCGCTCCGCCCCCCCGGTGGCCGCCCTCTTGGCGGCCCTCAAGGAAGGGGCGGCGCCCCTGGAGGTGGAGGGTCCCGAGGGGGCCGGGGCGGCGGCGATCCTGGCCCTGGTCCGGGGGGGGCTGGAAGATTCCGCCGCCGGGCGGGCGGGCCCGGTTCCCATCCTGGCGGTGGTTCCCACCGAACGGGAGGCGGCGGAATTAGCCGGCGATCTGAACACTTTTCTTCCCCAGGTTCCCGGCGGCGGGGGGCCGCCGGAGCCGCCCCTGATCTTTCCCTGGTGGGGCGCGCTGCCCTACCGGGACGCGGCTCCCCTGGCGGCGGTCTTTGGGGAGCGGACCCGGGTCCTCGCGGCCCTGGCCGGCGGGGCGCCCCTGGTGATCGCCCCGGAGCGGGCTTTTCTAAGCCCCCTGCCCCCGCCGGATTATTTCCGGCGCCTCCTGGTCCCCCTGAGGGAGGGGGACGCCATCGACACCGCCGCCGTCGCGGCGGCCCTGGTCAGCCGGGGCTACACCAGGGTGCCCAGGGTCCAGCTCCACGGGGAGTTCGCCCTCCGGGGGGAGGTGCTGGATGTTTTTATGGGCGGGGACGACGCGGCCTACCGGGTGCTTCTGGACTTTCACCGGGTGGAGTCGATCCGGCGCTTTGACCCCCTGGATCCAAACCAGACTACCATTAAGGAAAGGATCGATTCGGTAACCCTGCGGCCCCTGAAGGAAGTGGTCTGGACCGGGGAAACCATGGCCGCCCTCAGGGAAAACCTGGCCCGCCTGCCGGAATTCGCCCGGCCCCCGGAGGGCCCCCGGGGCGGTTCTTCCCGCGGCCCCTGGGAGGACGCGCTGGAACGGCTGGAGCGCGAGGGGGGCCTTCCCGGGGAGGAACTGCTCTTTCCCCTGGCTTTTCCCCCCCGGGAGGAAGGGGCCCATACCATCCTGGACTACCTGCGGCCCCCCGCGCCCCCGGAGCCGGGGGCGCTTTCCCCCCGGGGGCTGGTGTTTTTCCTGGACCGGGAACGGCTGGAAAACGCCCAGGAAGCGCTGGACCAGGAATACCAGGGCCTCTACCGCCGGGCCCGCCGCGGCGAGCCGGGCCGGGAAGGGGAGGGGACCGTCCCGCCCCCCGCCCCGGAACGGATCCTCCTTACGTTTAACGCCCTGGCCGCGGCGGCGGAAGGGGGCGGCCTCCGGGGGGTTTCCTTTATGTCCATCCACCGGGAGGGGAAAAACCGCCTCTCCGCGCCTTTTGATCCCCCCCGGAGTTTTTTCGGCAACCTGGACTATCTTCAGGAGGAGTTTTCCTCCCTGACCGCCCAGGGCTGGACCATTGTGGTGGCCGCGGGGTCCGCCGTCCAGGGGGAACGGATCCGGGAACTGTTCCGGTCCGAGGGCCGGGCCGCCGGCGGGGAGGGGGAAACGGGCCGGACCCTGGGCGGCGGCGGCGGCCTTACCGGCGTCGCCGTGATCCACGCCCCCCTGAGCGCGGGGTTTTCCCTGCCGGACGCCAAACTGATGGTGGTCCAGGAGAACGAGATCTTTGGCCGCCGCCGGCGGATTCCCCCGTCCCTGAGCCGGGTCAAGAGCAACCCCATCGACACCTTTGTGGAACTTAACCCCGGGGACTACGTGGTCCACGTGAACTATGGGATCGGTCTCTTTAAGGGGCTTGAGCGGATTCGCGCCCTGGGCCACGAGCGGGACTATGTGAAAATTGAGTACCAGGAGGAGGAGGCGATCCTGGTTCCCATCGAGCAGGTTAACCTAGTGCAGCGCTATATTGGCGGCGAGGGGAACGCCCCCCGGCTGGACCGGATTGGCTCCAGGAGCTGGGAAAGCCGCAAGAACCGGGTTAAAAAATCCGTGGAGGACATCGCGGAGCGGCTTATCGCCCTCTATTCCCGGCGCAAGGCCGCGCCGGGCTACGCCTTTCCCCGGGACAGCGAGTGGCAGCTTTTGTTCGAGGCGGCTTTTCCCTACGAGGAGACGGAGGATCAGCTTCGCTGCGTGGAGGAGATTAAGGCGGATATGGAAAGCCCCCACCCCATGGACCGCCTGATCTGCGGCGACGGGGGCTACGGCAAGACCGAGGTGGCGGTTCGTTCCTGCTTTAAGGCGGTGATGGGGGGGAAGCAGGCGGCCTTCCTGGCCCCCACCACGATCCTCGCGGAACAGCACTACGATACCTTCCAGGAGCGGTTCAACCGCTTTCCCGTAAAGATCGCCATGCTTTCCCGCTTTGTCCCCCCCCGGGAGGCCCGGAAGGTTCTGGAGGCCCTGGCCCGGGGGGAGGTGGATATTCTGGTGGGGACCCACCGGATTATCCAAAAGGACGTGGTTTTTAAGAATCTGGGGCTCCTAGTGGTGGACGAGGAGCAGCGTTTTGGGGTCCGGGACAAGGAGCGGCTTAAGGAGCTGAAGACCAGCGTGGACTGTCTTACCTTGAGCGCCACTCCCATTCCCCGGACGCTGCACATGAGTCTTCTGAAGATCCGGGATATGAGTCTTCTTACTACCCCGCCCCAAAACCGGCGTCCCATCGAGACGATTATCGGGGAGTTTGACGAGGGGCGGATTGCCCAGGCGATCCGGGCGGAGGCGGAGCGGGGCGGCCAGGTGTTCTACCTTCACAACCGGGTGGAGTCCCTGCGGGAGACCCGGCTGGCCCTGGAACGGCTGGTCCCGGAGATGCTGGTGGAGACCGCCCATGGTCAAATGGACAGCCGGGAGCTGGAGGATGTGATGCGCCGGTTTGTCCACCGGGGGTTCCATGTTCTGGTGTCTACCACGATTATCGAGAATGGTATTGATATTCCTAACGTGAACACGATTATTATCGACCGGGCGGACCGGTATGGTATTTCCCAGCTTTACCAGCTCCGGGGCAGGGTGGGCCGCTCGGACCGGGTGGCTTACGCGTACCTTTTTTACCCTCCGGGCCGGGCGCTTTCGGCGCTGGCGATGAAGCGGCTCCAGGTGATTTCCGATTTTACCGAGCTGGGTTCGGGGTTTAAGATTGCCCTGAAGGACCTGGAGATCCGGGGGGCGGGGAATTTGCTGGGCCGGGAGCAGAGCGGGGATATTTGCTCTGTGGGTTTCGATCTCTACCTGACGTTGCTGGATCAGGCGATCCGGCGGCTGGAAAACGCGGGGTACGAGCCCGAGGCCGACCCTCTTCTGGAGCTGGAGTATTCGGGGTTTATTCCCGACGGCTATGTGGAGGAGTCCCAGGAAAAGATGGAGGTTTACAAGAAGATTGCCGCGGTCCGGACCAGGGATGAGCTGGAGGGGCTTCACCGGGAGTTGGTTGACCGGTTTGGTCCTCCGCCGGATGAGGCCGCTAGTCTTCTGGCTCTGGCGGAGATCCGGATTATCTGCCGGGATTTGGCGGTTTCTTCCCTGCGGGAAAAGGATGGTTTCGCGCGGGTGGAGTTCGCCAAGGTTTCCCGGATCCAGGTGGATCGTCTTCTCCGGCTGATTCAGGAGAGTCCCGGCCGGGCGCGGCTGGATCCCCGCGCGGCTAATGTGGTGCTTCTTAAAACGGGGAATATCGGTCTTATGGAAAAAAGCGCCTTTATCCGGGAAAAACTGTCCTTCCTCTACCCGTGCCCGTTCCGGGCTTCTTAGAACCCCTTGTAGAACGCCGCGCGCCTGTTCCCGAGGTCGTGGAGCCCGTTCCGGGCTTTCTAGAGCCCGTTCCGGGCCTTTTAGAACCCGTGGAAACCTCTCTAGAAGTCCTGGAACATGTTCCAGAAGTCGTAGAACATGTTCTAGAAGTCCTGGAACATGTTCTAGAAGTCGTAGAGCATGTTCTAGAAGTCCTAGAACATGTTCTAGAAGTCGTAGAGCATGTTCTAGAAGTCCTAGAACATGTTCTAGAAACTCTAGAGCGTGTTCTAAAAGTTCTGGAAACCTCTCTAGAAGTTCTGGAGCGTGTTCCAGGATATGGGGAACAGGCGGGGGAAGGGCGGGCGGCCGCCAAAAAAGCGCTTTTTTTACTCAAAAAGCTTGCGTTATTACAAAAAAGGTATATACTGATATTTATCCTTCAGGGGATCGGTATGACGGAGGTAAAAGCGTATGAACGGAACTAACCTGGAAAAGAAAGACCCCTCGCTAGACGCGCCGAAGGGCGGCATGGACGCCGCTGTAACCAAGGCAAGCCCGCGGGGACGCGGATTGTGGGCGGTATTGGC
>JAIRPD010000056.1 GCA_031257195.1 Treponema sp.
GGGCCGGTGAACTTTACCGGCCGGAAGGCGCCATCAGGCGGCCGGCTAGGACGCTAGCCGGCTGGACGATGAGCCTCCCCTGAAACTGATATACCCGGCGTTGGTTCCGGCATCCGGTAAACCCCGGTTCCGTAAGGCGGCAGTTCCACCGGTCCGGTAACCGGCTGTTCTGTATCGAGGTTCCAGACTTTCCGTTTGAACGTTACCACCGCCGGTTCCTTGGCGTAATTTAGCAAAAAGAGAAACCGGCCTTTTTTGTTCCGCCTAACGGCAAGCTCGCAGGATGGGGGGGCCTCAACGATCGCGCGATAAGGCTCGGCAATTTTAAGTTTTTCAAGAAAGACCGCGGCGGTTTCGCGATTAAAGGCGGCCCCAAAATAGTATACCGAGCCTTTGCCGTATTCGCCGCGGATAATTGCGCCCTTGCCGGCGTAGTAGTTGTTGGTATAGGTTCCAACCACTTGGGTGTTTTCCAGAGCCTCAAGGACATCGGTAAAAACAGCGGCCTCGATTTCGGTTCCTTCCCAGTCAACGATGATTTTCCCGTCATCGGGAGATATAAAAGTATAGTCAACCACGTCGGCGCCCGAAAGTTTTCGTAGCAGGCCGGGTAGTTTACGCATCGGGCATTTGCCGGTCAGGTCCTTGTAACCGGTACGACAGCCCAGCACCAGGGTCCCGCCATTTTCCACGAAACGC
Source organism: Treponema sp. (assembly GCA_031257195.1). GTDB lineage: Bacteria > Spirochaetota > Spirochaetia > Treponematales > Breznakiellaceae > JAIRPD01. The sequence goes on from JAIRPD010000056.1 coordinate 700, forward strand.
TCCAGCAGGGCGGCGCGCTCCTCCGTCAGAATAACGGCGTGGGGGTAGAACAGCGCCGCGTATTTTTGTAACTCGTCAAGACTGGTCGAACCGGTGAGGTACACATAATCCATGGGGCTGTGGCAAAGCTGGGCGGCCTCGAAAATCCCGGCCTCGCTCGCGCGCTCGATTCGCTCATGCCATTTGTCGAGTTTGGCGTCCCACACGTTGTCGTAGTCCTTGAGCACCGCAAACGCGGCCTCATAGGTTCCGCCCGCCGCCGACGCGAGGCGCTCGATCTTTTGGTGGATTTCCCCCAGTTCCGCGAGTCTGCGATTGTCGTGGTTGGAATAGTCGAGGATGCCGTGCCAATACATTTCGGTTCCCATGGCGCAGGTCCGCCAGCGGAAAAAGCTGATAAAATCCGCGCCATGGGCGATACTCTGCATGGCCCAGAGGGTCATCTGTCCCGGTTTGGGCGCGGGCGCTTCCATCCTTGTGTTCCAGCCGTTCGCCCCCGATTGCTGTTCCATGATCCCAAACTTCGCCGAAACCGAGCGCGTTTCCGCCAGTTTCCGGCTCCAGTTCCGGTCTTTGAGGCCGGGCGCGGCCGAGTTTTGGTTATCCAGGCAGTAGGCGAAATTCGGGTAGGAATCATAGGTGATGAAATCGAGGCTTTCGGCGCGAAGTTTGTGGTTGTCCAGATTCGCGAACAGGCCGTTGGTCGTGATAAAGTCGCCTTTCTTGAGGTATTTGCGGATAATATCGCTTTGCAGTTTCGCATAACTTCTCGCGCTGTGTGAAACAAAACGGATATAATCCATGACCTGGTGGGGGTTAACGGAATCGCTTATCACGGTCCGCGGCACGTAAATCTCCGCCCAGGCCGTGTAGGTTTGATTCCAGAAAACCGTACCCCAGGCGGCGTTGAGCGCGTCAAGGGTCGCGTATTTTTCCTTCAGAAATTCCCGAAAGGCGGTGGTGTCGCTTTTGGAATAAAATTCGTCCCGTTCGCAGTTCAGCTCATTGTCGATTTGCCAGCCTATTACGTTGGGATGTTTCCCGTAATGCCCCGCGATTTTTTCCACAATTCGCGCCGTAAAGCGGCGGTACACGGGGGAATTGTAATTGTAGTGACGCCGCGCGCCGTGGCGCAGCTTGACGCCGTCTTTTCCGGCGTTCAACACTTCGGGGTACTGGTTGGTCAGCCACGCGGGAGGTGTCGCCGTCGGCGTGCAAAAAATCACGGCCATGTCCGCTTCCCGCGCGGCTTCCATGAAGCGGTCAAAAAAGTCAAAGGTAAACCGCCCCTCGGTGGGTTCAAATTTGTTCCAGGCAAACTCGGCAATCCTGATAACCCTGATTCCCCGGGCCCGCATCCGCGCGAGATCGTCCTTCCAGAGGCTTTCATCCCAATGCTCGGGATAGTAACACACACCCAGCGTTATGGCGTTACCCTGTAAAATTTTTTCCATAAGACACTCCTATTCTTTTATCGCGCCCGCGGTAAGGCCGGACATAAAAAACTTTGAGGCCAGTAAAAATACCGCGAGCAGCGGCAAAATCGCGCAGGTACTGGCCAACATCAGCGATCCGTAGTCGGTACCCCGGTCGCCCACCATGGTTTTTAACAGCACCGGCAGGGTTTGAAGCGGGATACGCCGCAGTATCATGAGCGGCTGGACAAAGTCGTTCCACACGTTGACAAACTGCATAATCCCAAGGGAGGCGTAGGCTGGTAAAATAACCGGCGCGACAACCCTGAAAAAGATCGTCCATTCGCTGCAGCCGTCAATCCGCGCCGCGTCCAGCAGCGAGGCGGGAATTTTTTGACAATATTGCCGCATCCAGAATATGCCAAAGGCGTTGGCCGCACCCGGAAAAATCAACGCCTTAAAAGAATTTATCCAGCCGAATTTTGACATCAGCCAAAACCAGGGGACAACGCCCGCCGTCCAGGGTATCATCATGGTCACCAATAACAGGCCGAAGAGCTGTTTTTTGAACGGAAACCGGTACACCGCGAACGCGTAGCCGCCTATGGAACAGAAAAGTAAAACAAGCGCGGTGTTGAGGATGGTGACGGTACAACTGTTTAAAAAGGCCCGTACAATATCAACCTTCGCGGACATGGCTTGAAAATTAGCCGCGAGATTTTTTCCAAACCACATCACCGGCGGATACGAATAAATCGTGTTTGTCGAAAGCGTGGACATCACAAACATCATATAAAACGGAAGAATCATAACCAGCGCCAGCGCTGAAAGCGCCGCGTATAACAGTACTTTTTTCATATTAACGCGCCTCCGTTTTTGTTTCACGCTCGCCCATCAGGTTTGTAATCACAAGTGAGAAAACAACTATCATAATCGTGATTACATAGGCGCAGGCGGAAGCGTAGCCGTAGGCGTTGCCGCCCTGCGGCGCCTTGTTTAACAGGTACATCATCAGTGTCAGCCCGCCGTTGTTTTGGCCGCCCGTCCAGCTTGGACTGGTGAGTACCAGCGGTTCCGTGAATAGGTTAAACATACCGATGCAGGACTGGATCATCGTAAAGAGGATTATGGGTTTTAACAGCGGAACGGTGATTCGGAAGAATATCCGAGCGTGTCCCGCGCCGTCAAGAGTCGCGGCTTCGTAAATATCCGCGCTGATTCCCTGCATTCCCGCCAGGTAGATTACCATGTTCCAGCCTATCCACTTCCACGAGAACATGGCGATAACGGCGACTTTAATCAAGGAACCGTCGCCGCCCAGCCAGTTTATCGCCTTGTGTCCAAAAAGCTGTACAAAATAATTGATTGTTCCAAAATTATAGCCAAAGATGCTTTGAAAAATAATCGTTATGGCGACCGAACTCGTAACCATGGGCATAAAATAAATGGTCTTGAAAACATTTTTCCATCGCGCGAGTTTTGAATTCAAAATGTATGCCAAAACCATACCCCCGCCCAAAATGGGAATATGGGCGATAATGCCGATAACGAGGGTGTTGACCAGGGCCTTTCTGAAAAGCGTATCCTGAATAAGGTTGACATAATTTTCAAGCCCCAGAAACCGCATGGGTGAAAGGCCGTCCCAGCGAAAAAAACTGATGTAAAAGCCCGAAATCAGCGGAAAGAGGCCGAATATCAAAAACAATATATAGAAGGGAGAGATATACACATAGGCCACCACATTTTGTTTTTTCTCATTAGTCATATATCTCCCCCTTCGCGTTAGTTGTTCCACACGCCGGCGTCGCGGAGCATCTGTATTTGCTGGCGTTTTAATTCAGCCGTCGCGGTTTCTATGTCGGAGACCGCCTGTTTTTTGATAGCCCCGGGGTCTGTTATGCCCTGGTCAAGCGAGGCGTTCACCGAACGGTTCATAACATCTTCCGCCGTCGTATCCATGATGGTCGTGTAGACGGGCTTATCAAGTTCGGCGGCCATTCGCTTCCAGAGCGCCCTGGTCTTCTGCCCGCCGAAATAGGGATCGCTTTCCTCATAGATGGGGTCTTCCCAGGCGGTTTTCAGGGCCGGAAAATAATCCACCGCGCTAAAGATGTCGTTCTGCCCTTTCCGCGAAGCGAGCATATACTCGATAAAAGCCCAGGCTTCTTCCTTGCGCTTGCTCTGGGCGGGAACGGCGCAGAAAGAACCGCCTACATTCGAGAACGGAAGATTGCCGGGAAGCAGGGTTACGCGCCAATGTCCCGCGCCGTTTGGATCAATGTCGGACTTTAAAAAACCGCCGTACCACGCGCCGGTTACAACCGACACCAGCGCGCCTGTTCCAAGGGCGGCATAGGCTTCCGCTGCCCACATATTAACGCTCATGTCGAGTTTTTCCCCGCGCATCGTAACAAGCATCCGCAGGCAGTCCTCGTCGCCGGGCCGGTCCATCATCAGATTTAACTGTTTATCGTAAAAATCGCGGTTCATAAAAAATTCCTGATATATCGTAACGGCGTCGGGAAGCAGCCATCGCTTATTCGGAATATTCACCTTCCGGGCGACATCCAGTATTCCGTCCCAGGCGCTGATTTTTTTGGCGACTTCTTCCGGGTCTGAGGGAAGCCCCGCTTCCTCGAATATATCGCCGCGATAGAAGTAACAGGTGGGTCCAAGGTCCCAGGGAACCGCTATAAAACGCTTTCGGTCCGAAGAATACGCCTGGTCCCATTTCAGGTTGACAAAGTCGTTTTGGTAACGCCCGGCGTTATACGGCGCCGGTAAAAGATCGAGCAGCGCGGTAGAATCGCGGTATTGCGCGATATAAGCGCCCTCTATCATGGCGACATCGGGCGCGCCCTGTCCGGCGGCCAGCGCCGTTTGAAGCGCCTGGTGATAGGCGCCGGTTTCGGTGAACTCAAACTCAACATTGATGTGGGGATACCGCTCATTAAAACCGGCCAGCGCCGCCTTAAAACCCCCATCCCCCGAAGGCCAGCCGCCGACAACGATGGTAACTTTGCCGCTCGCTCCTCCTGAGCCTTCCTTTTTGGCGCAGCCCAGGGCCGTGATACAGAGCGCGATACCCAATAACGTCAACGCTTTTCTCATGTTTTCTCTCCTTGAATATAGAAATAATGTGAACTCAAGTCCATAATAGGGTACATCAGCCATGGACTCGAGTGCATATCGTCATTATAAAACGCCTTTCACGGGCTGTCAACAGAATTCGGCGAAAAAAAACAGAATTTTTTGGCGATCCGGCTGTTTTACGCGCCGGCCAGGCGCACACTCTCCCGTTCAATAAGGGAAAAGTCTACGCGGTGGCTGCGGCCAGGCCTTTTACCCTGCAGCAGGTCCAGCAGCACCCCGGCGCATTTTTTGCCGTGCTCAAAGGGATGCAGATCCATGCTGGTCAGCGCCGGCGTCATATATTCCCCCAACACAAGGCCGTCAAAGCTGACCAGCGAAAGGTCTTCGGGGACGCGGCGGCCAAGTTGTAAGGCGCGGCGGTAAAAACCCACCGCCGTCTCGTCATTAAAGCAGATTACGGCGGTGGCGTCGAGCTTTCGCCTCGTGAATTCTTCCGCCGCGTTATAGCCTATTCGATAATAATCATTGGTCGGTATATCCTCGCTGGCCGGCGGAACTTTTATGACGTAATCTTCCGTTTTATCCCCATAAAAGCCTTCCATCGCCGCGCGAAAGGCCGCGCCCCGGGGCTCGCCGGCCCAGGGATTATTTCCGTTGATAAAGGCGATGCGCCGGTGTCCGCGCTCCTGGAGGTAGGTGATAAGCTCCCGCATGGCGAGACCGGTATCCACCGTTACGGAGTACACGTTTTCCGGTACATAATCGCCATAGCCGATGACGACATAGGGCATGTGGTACTTACGCAGATAGCGCAGGTATTCGGGCCGGGCATAGGCCTCGGTGGGAAGGATGATGCCGTCCATCAAGAGCTCGCCGATTCTTTCTATGCGCAGGCCCCCCGAAATACAGACAAGGTAGCCCAGCTTTTCGGCGTACCTCGTCATGCCCCGGTGGAGTTCCAGGTAATAGGCGCTTGACAGATCGCCCCGGTAAAAAAGGACCTGCCCTGTCCGGCCTTTTTGCAGGGATCGGGCCACCGGGCTGGGCCGGTAGTTGAGTTCCCCCGCGGCCCGTAATACCGCTTCCCGCTTTTCCCTGGATACGTACCCGGTGTTGCTCATTACCCGGGACACCACGGTGATGGAAACACCGGCCTTTCGCGCTACGTCTTTTCGGTTTGCCATGCGCTTATTCCATGGCGGCCCGGTGAACTTGCCGCCAATCCTCGCCGCCCGTGATTTGCCCGTTTTCCGCGAAGACCGCGGGGATAGGACAACACGGCGGCGCTGATCCATTCCCGGTTGAGTTGATCGGCGCTTCCCTAGGGGATTTCCTTGCCGCGGTAACTCCGCTCCAGCGCGTCCAGGACACCGGTCATATCCCGCTCAAAATCCGCGAAACCCCGGTCATCGCCGTTTTCCACGTCGCTTTTAAGCCGGGCCAGCCGCTCCCGGATAGGGCGCTCGTCCCCGCCTTTTTCCGCGGCGGCCCCGGCGCTTTCACCGGCGGCGAGGGCGCTGATCTTGTAAAGCGGGGCCCCCAGACGGATGCACCCGCCGGCCCGGCGGTAAAATTCCATGATCAGTTCCAGCAACCGGATCTGTTTGGCGGGGACGCAGTACATGTCCACCGGATCAAAAGAGTTTTGCTGGAGGAAGCCGTTCTTGATAATATCCGCCGCCAAAAGCGTCAGCCGTTCCCCGTCGGGGAGGGCGTCGGGACCGATGAGGCGGACAATCTCCGCCAGCCGCTGCTCTTTCTTGAGGAGGTCCAGGGCTTCCTGCCGGACCGCCGCCCACCGGGGGCTGAGTTTTTCCCACCAGTCCCGAACTTCCCCGGCGTATTCGGAGTAGCTGTCGATCCAGCTGATCGCCGGATAGTGCCGGGCGTTGGCCAGTTCCCGGTCCAGGGACCAGAAACAGCGGGTAAAGCGTTTGGTGTGCTGGGTTACGGGCTCGGAAAAATCCCCCCCCGGCGGGGACACCGCCCCGATGATTGACACGGAACCTTCCTTTTGCCCCAGGGCGCGGACCCGGCCCGCCCGCTCGTAGAACTCCGCCAGCCGGGTGGGGAGGTACGCGGGAAAGCCCTCTTCCGCGGGCATTTCCTCCATGCGGCCCGAAAGTTCCCGCAGGGCCTCCGCCCAGCGGCTGGTACTGTCCGCCATGATCGCCACATGCAGACCCATGTCCCGGTAAAATTCCGCCAAGGTTACGCCGGTGTAGATCGATACCTCCCGGGCCGCCACGGGCATATTGCTGGTGTTGGCGATAAGGATCGTCCGCTCCATCAGGGACCGGCCCGTACGGGGGTCCTCCAGCTGGGGAAACTCGGTGAGTACGTCGGTCATCTCGTTACCCCGCTCGCCGCAGCCGATGTAAACGATGACATCCGCGTCGCACCACTTGGCCACGGCGTGCTGGGTCATGGTTTTACCGGTACCGAAGCCGCCGGGGATCGCCGCCGTTCCCCCCTTGGAAAGGGGGAAGAACAGGTCGATTACCCGCTGGCCGGTAATCAGGGGCTGATCCGCCGCCAGCCGTTCCGCGGCGGGCCGGGGGATACGCACGGGCCACCACTGGGCCAGGGCGATCTCCAGCCCCGCGTCGGTCCGGGCTATCACATCCGTACAGGTATAATCCCCCGCCGGGGCCAGCCAGGTGAGCTTTCCCCGGTTTTCCCGCCCGCCTCGTCCCGCCCTTGACGAAGTCTCCGCCGCCGGGGGAACCATAATCGAGCAGGTAACGCTTTCCGTTTCTTTTACCGTCCCCAGAACCATACCGGGCAGGGCCGCGGGCAAAACATCCGCCGGAATCGCGGCGCCCCCGCCTCCCGCCGGGACTTCCGGGAGCTTCGCGGCCAAATCCGGATCCGGCGTAAAGGCCCACTTCTTTTCCATGTCCAGGGGGTCCGCCTCCACGCCGGGACTCATGAACGCCCCGGTTTTTTGGTACAGCGCCTTCAGGGGCCGCTGAATGCCGTCATAAATCGTGCCGATCAGGCCCGGCCCCAGCAGAACCGAAAGGGGCCGGCCCAGGGAAACCGCCGGTTCCCCTATGGTGAGGCCCGTGTCATCCTCGTAAACCTGGATCACCGCCTCGTCCCGTTCCAGCCGGACAATCTCTCCCAAGAGGCGGCGCTTCCCCACCTCTACCACGTCGAAGAGCCCCGCCCCCCCCAGACCCCCGGCCCTGACGATGGGGCCGGAAATACGGCTTATCCTTCCCTCAATCATGGCCGCCCCCATCCTCAACGGTATCCAGTAAAGCCGCTTTACCGAGTAAAGCCTCCACCAGCTCCGCCCGCTTGTCCAGGAGCAAAGCCTCCGCCGCCCGGTCCACCGAGGCGGTAATCCGCAGTTGGGGCAGATCGATCACCAGTGCGGGAAAAGCGCCGTCCACCATGGAGAGGGGATCCTCCCGGCGGGGGAGGGGGAGGCCCGGCAGGTTCTTTTCCATCAGGGCGGCCAGCTCCGCGGCGGAAAGGTCCCGGTATCTGATCTCGCCCCCGGCTTTCCCGGCGGCGGACGCCGGAGGGCCCCCGTCGGGAGAATTCCGCTCTATACCGGCGCCGGTCCGCGCCAGTTCCCGCTCCAGGATACGGAGAAGTCGGGGCCGGTCCAGGGAGGCGAGAAAACCGGTCATGGCCCGGTTAAGGAGGGACTCTATCCTTTCCGAACGAATCCGCCGTTTGTCTATGGGGAGCCGGGCCAGGATCTCCCGCCGGGACGTTTCCGCCCTTTGGGCGTACTGTTCCCGGGCCTTTTCCAGGGTGTCCTGGAGTTTCCGCTCCCAGGCGGTTTTGGAAGCGGCGGTGGAATCATCCGCCCCCTTGAGGATTTTAAACGCTTTTTTCCGGGCGTCTTCCAGGATTTCCCTGTCCAGCCCCTCGGTTGACTGTAACTCTTCCATACTTTAAACCTGAAAAGCAAGGGTCCTTCAATATTAAGAAAGCTGACGCCTTCCTAAACCCGCACCCCTATGGCCTCCCGAATCGAATCCACCAGGGTCTTCCGCCCCGGCAAACGGCCCAGGGTTCCGGGGATCTCCACCACCAGGGGGTAGGAACCGGAAAGCTGCCATTCCGTCAGGGTTTCCCCCAGCCAGCCGGCGGTTTCCTCGGTGAGGATCAGCACCCGGCAGTTTTCCGCGCCGGGGATGGCCTCCGGCAGCACCGTTCCGGCGGTTTCATCCCATCCCCGGGTGAATTTTTGAAACACCGCTGCGGCCTCGTCCTGGCTGGACACGGCCTGACCCTGGATACCCACAAAGCGAAAGGCCGTAACCAGTTCCGGGTCCCCGATAAAAAAATAATCCAACCCCCCGGCGCTCCCTTACCGCCGTTAGAAGATCAGGATCAGCAGGGCCACCAGGAAGCCCCACAGGCAGATCCCTTCCGCCAGACCGGCGTAGGGCAGGGCTTTACCGGAAAGTTCCGGGTTCTCGCTCATGGCCCCCATGGCGGCGGCCCCAATCTGTCCCACGGCGATGCCCCCGGCGATACAGGAAATCCCCACCGCCAGGGCGGCGGCAAAGTACTTCCACCCCGCCGTGGAGGAGGCGCCGGCGTTCGCTTCCGCCCCGGCGGCCTCCTGGGCAAAGACCGCCATCCCGGCGATCAACAACAAACAAACAGCCAAAAAAATCCTTTTATTCCTCATCATTCACTCCTGTATTCCTTTCCTAAACCGGAAAGGGGCGAACCGTACCCCCGTTTCGGTAAAGAATTTACTGAAAAATTCATAGTACTGGAGCCGCACCACCTGGATAGCCACGATCATCCCCTCCAAAAGGATGATCACCGCGTTGCCAAAGACCGTGATCAACAGGGAAAAGGCCGCTCCCCCCGCCAGTTTTGCCGTCATCTCCGACAGGGTAAAGACGATAAATGACAGTACCGCGTGGGAAAGGGCGAAGGCCCCTACCCGTAAAAAGCTTACCGTATTGGAGATATAAGTGGAAGCGGACTCCAGCAGTTCCACAAATCCCTCCATCACAAAGACCATAAGGCCGTGTTCCAGCGCGGGCCTTTCCCCGGTGATAAGCCGCCAAATGGCGGGCCCAAAGAAGATCAACGCCGCCGGGATAAAGAGCCCCCCATAGTCGTACCAGGCAAAACGCCCCCCCAGGAGGATCCGCGCGACGATAAAAAGAGCGTACCAGAAAAGGAGAAGTCCCGCGAGCCCCGTTTTGGCGAAAAGGGCCTTTTCGTGTTTTTTTAGGGAAAACTGGTTGGCGATGTTCACCACCAGGCCGATGGAATTAAGAATAACCCCCACGGCGATGGTGAAGCCAAAAAAGTAGAACAGCTTCGTGATGTTTCCCCGCTCCGGCATAAGGTGGAGGAAGCGTTCCGGGGGCTCGCCGGGGACGCCGAAGAGGCCCATAAAAAAGCCCCCCACGGCCTTGGTGGGAAGGGTCAAAAACTCCTCGTTGGTAAAAAATTCGCCGTTCAGGAAGCCCATGATCATCGAGGAGACCCCCACCGCCTTGAGGGGCGTGGAGAATTTCCTGTAGGAAGCGAAAAACCCCGCGCCGCCCTTTGCCCCCACGGCAAAACCCAAAAGGAGCAGTACCAGCCCCTGGCCGGCGTCGCCGAACATGATTCCAAAGAGGACGGTAAAGAAAAAGGCCACAAAGGGGGTGGGGTCCAGGGTGCCGTAAAGGGGGGAGCCGTAGGAAAAGATCAGGGGTTCAAAGCCCTTGACAAAGCTTCCATGCTTAAGGGACACGGGCACTTTTTCCCGGCCCTCCGCCACCTCCTCCAGTTCTTCCGGATCGTAGGCGCGGATCGCCGTCCGCCCCCCGGCGCGGCGGGCCATTTCCTCCACCAGGGCGGCGGTTTCGTCCGCGGGAACCCAGCCGGAAATGACAAACACGCTTTTGGTTCCCCGGAGCCGCCGCTTTAATTCCTCCACCGCCTGGGCCATAAGGTACGCCGCGGTCAGGTTTCGCAGGGAGGGGCTGTACTCCATTTTAAAGGCGGCCTTTTTGTCCGCCATGGCCCGCAGTTCCCCCTCCACCCCGGCGATCCGCCCGTTCAGGCTCTCCAGCAGATCCGCGGGGATCCCCTTGTAGCCCTCGGGAATGGCGATGGGGCTAAAGGCCGATTTTTTCAGCGCCGAGTCCAGGGCGAAACGGCCCTTCCGGGAGGCCGCCGCCAGGACCCGGCCCCCGTCGTCCAGGGGGATGATCACCGCGCGATCCGACAGATCTTTCCGCAGTTCCTCCTGGCGGCGGGGGTCCAGACGGCCCACCCGCAGGGTCAGGTAGGAAAGCTGGTCCAGATCGGAAAAAGGGGCGTTGAGTTTGGAAAAAGCCTGGGCCTCGTTAAGGGTCTCTTTCAGCTTTTTCCGTTCTTCCAGCCGCTCGTTTTCGGAGGCGGAGAGGGCCAGGATCGTCTGAACCAGGGTATCCGCCAGGCGGTTCTCCGCCTCGCCGGGCAAAGCGGTATCCTCGCCGGGTTCGCCGGGAAGCTCCACCCCCAGGTACACCGCGGCGGATTGGAGGCGGTCCAGGTTTTCCCGGATTTGCCCCGCCCGGCCGGGATCGCCGGCGCCGGCCCCTTCCTCCGCGGGGAGGGCTTCCTCGCTAAAGTGCATAAGCCCCCGGCGGCCCAGGTATTCAATTACCGCGTCCACGTCCCGGGTAAGGACGGTCATCTCTATCCGCTTCATCTTCCGGGGGCGGATCATGCGTCCCTCTCCAAAACGTTAAACACGTCGGCGCCGCTCATGCCCATACTTAAACCCTCGGCGTCGCTGATTAACAGATCCTCCTCAAACTGCTTGAGCTTGATAAAGCAAAAACAGGCGTCCAGGGAGGAGGGCCGCCTTCTAAAAAGGCGGAGGGCCAGCTTGTACAAGTAGCGGGAACAGGCGTTCTGGAAGTACCGGGGATCCGCCCGCCAGCCCCCCTCAAAGCGGGCCGCCCCCTCCAGGTTAAGGAAACCCGCCCGCCGCCACTTTTCCCAGGGCGTCCGGTCATCCAGGGGGAATTCCAGGGCCGCGAGGGCGTCCTGGCGTAAACGGGGATAATCATCCAGCGCGATAAGCCGCCGCTTGACTTCCTCCCCCTCCATACCGTAGTAGGTCCGCAGCCGAAGCGTCCAGGCGCAGTTCCGCAGGGAAATTTCCTCCGCGGTAATTTTTTCCGCCGCTAGGCGGTCGCTTTTTTTAAGGCCCCTCGCGGCTTCCCACAGCTTTTGGTAGTAATGCCGGTCCAGGGCGGTTTCCAGGGATACCCCGTCAAACTCCGCCCGGAGCTTTCCCGCGGAATCCAGGAGGAATTCAAATTCCGTGCCGGCCAGCATCTTCCGGGGGTCCGGCCAAGCGTCAAAATGAACCGTTCCCCAGCGGCTCGCCCAGGACTTTAGGTTTTGGACCAGGGGGGTAAACGCGGGCTTTGACGCGTCCGGACCCGTCCCGCCGGTAAGGGCCAGGGCGGTTTTAAGGTCCGCGTATTCGTAGACCCGGATCAGGGCGATTAAAAACGCCGGCGGGGGCCGGTAGGAGTTGACCACCGAAAGGATCGAGTCCACGGAACGCTGGATAAGACGCTTTTCCAGGTTTGGGAGGAGTTCCCGTTCGGGAAGGTCCCTGGCCTGGGAACCAAAGATAAGCCGGTCCAGTTCCGAAAGGCGGCCGGCATGGCGGAGGGGGGCGATCCGGCGGCCCACAAAGGACTTGCCGATGATTCCGCAGGCCTTGGCGTACGCGTAGGCCCGTTCCCCCGCCCCGATCATCACCCGTCCCCCGTCCCGGAAGGGGCGAACAGCAGCGAGGCCGCCAGGGCGGAAAAGGCTTCCTGGTTCACGGACAGGTCGTCCAGCCCCCGCCGGCAGCCGGTCAGGGTCGCTTCATATTCGGCCTTAACCGCCTCCAGCTGTTTTTCGTAATCCGCCTCCAACTCCTTGATCAGTGCCTGGTACTGTTCATCGTAGAAGGCGCGGTTTTTCTCCTCCGCCTCCCGGACCCGCCGGTCCGCCTCCGCCTGGGCCTCATCCACCAGGACAACGGCCTGAGACTCTATTTCAAGAAGATGCTGAAGAAGGGCTGTATCTTCCATAGGTCCCCCCGGTTTTATTTGTCGCGGGGTTTACCGCCAGGAACCCGCTCGCGCGGAGGGGCCTTGGGGCGGCCGCTTTTTCGCGGCGTTTAGATAACATGGTAGTAAATCCCACAGTACAAACCACTTCCTATTACACGGCGGATTTTTCGTGGAAAAATCCGACGCCCCGCCGTCCCGCGGCGGGCAGCTCATTACCGGGTTGCTCGGAAACCAGGGTTTCCGGACAACCCGCGTTAACGATAATTTTAACAGCCCCCGCTAATCTATAGCCGTAAGGATGTTCTCGTACTTTTTTATCACCGCCGCGGCGGAGGAAGAATCGGCCTGGGCCGCCAGATCGGTAAAAAACTGGGGGTTTTGAAGCATCTCCGCCAGCCGTTTAAGGATCCGCAGGTGCCGCTCCGTATCCGCCGGGGGGGCCAGGATCATAAACAAAAGGTACACCGGCTCCCCATCCAGGGCGTCGTAGTCTATGCCCCGCTTGGAGATCCCCAAAAACCCGCGGACCTTGTCCACCACGCTGGTCTTGCCGTGGGGCACGGCGATACCCTTGTGAATGCCCGTGGACATCTTCCGTTCCCGTTCCCGGATCGCCCCAAGGATATCTTCCCGGGCGTTAAGCCTCGCGGCCTGACAGAAGGCGTCGGCCAGTTCCTCAAAGGCCTCGTCCTTGTCTTCCGCCTCCAAGCCGATTTTTATGTACTCCGGCTCAAAGATCTCGCTTAACAGCATAGGCGGCCTACTCCGCGGCGGGGGCGGGAGCGCCGTTCGCGCCCGGGGGGACTCCGGTCCCGCCGGGAACCTCGTTCCCGTCATCGCCGGCCCCGCCGCCGTCCATGAACCACTCGTTATCCCCCTCCCCGGACAGGCGCCGGCCGGCGGCCTCCACCCCTGAGCCGCCGGGGCTCCGGTTTAACAAGGCCAGTCCCAGGCTGAGGACCAGGAACAGGGCCCCTAATATGGAAGTGGCCCTGGTCAGCACATTCCCCGACCGGGAACCGAAAGCGGAGGAAGAGCCCCCGGCAAAGATGCCCCCCAGGCTGTCCCCCTCCTCATTCTGAACCAGAACCAGCAGGATCAGCAAAACCGCCACCAAAACAAAAACGACCAAAAGCAGAATACCAAGCGCTCCCATGAATACCTCAAAAGTAAACAAATCTATTAGTAACATCCTAACAGGGAAGAAAAACTTGTTCAAGGTGTTCGCGGCTTTCCGGCGCTTTTCCCGGTTCCACCGGCCGCTTTACCCTAAGGATGATCCTGCCTTTTCTCCCCCCCGCGCTGAAAACCGTCCCCGCGGGATGGTTTTCCTCCAGGATCAGCAGGGACAGGGGGTCCTCCAGTTCCATCCGCACCGCCCGGCGCAGGGGACGGCCCCCGTATTTGGGGTCCCAGCCCTTTTCGATGAGGATCCGCCTGGCCGAGGGGCTTACCGCCAGCCCATAGCTCCGTTCCGCCAGGCGTTCCGCCAGATCTGCGAGCCGCCGGTCCAGGATCGCCTCTATTTCCTTTTCCGAAAGGGAGTTAAAAACCACAATGTCATCCACCCGGTTGATAAACTCCGGGTTAAAGAGCCGCCGCAGTTCCGAAAGGGCCGCCGCCTCAATTTCCGCGCCGCCCATGATCCCCTGGCCGGCGGAGAAGCCCAGGGGGGCGTCCCGGGAAATTTCCCGCGCCCCGGCGTTGCTGGTCATAATGATAACGGTGTTTCTAAAGCTGACCGTGTGGCCCAGGTTGTCCTTTAGTTCCCCCTCCTCCAGCACTTGCAGCAGAAGGTTCAACACGTCCCGGTGGGCCTTTTCAATCTCGTCAAAGAGGACCACCCGGTAGGGATCGCGCCGGATCCGCTCGGTGAGGAGGCCCCCCTCCTCGTAGCCCACATAACCCGGGGGGGAACCGGTAAGCCGGGAGGCGTTATGCTTTTCCATGTAATCCGACATGTCGATCCTCACCAGGGCGTCGGCGAAACCAAAGAGGTATTCCGCGAGGGCCTTGGCCAGCAGGGTCTTTCCTACCCCGGTGGGGCCCAGGAAGATGAAGGACCCCAGGGGCCGGCCGGGGCTGGCGATTCCCGCCCGGGAGCGCCGCACCGCGCGGCTCACCCGGCGTATCGCGGCGTCCTGGCCCACCACGGTTTTGTGGAGTTCCTCCTCAATATGAAGAAAACGCCGGGATTCGCCCTCGTCAAGCCGGGTAAGGGGGATGCCGGTCATTTCGGAGATCACCCTCCGCACGTCGGCCTCTTCCACCGGCGCGGGGTGTTCCCGGCTTTCCCAGGAAAAACGGACCTGTTCCAGCCTTCGCCGGAGGCCCCGGACCTGATCCCGGAGGACCGCGGCTTCCTCGTAGTTTTGGGAGGCGGCCAGGGCGTTCTTTTTTTCCGAAATCCGCTGGATCTCTTTTTCCACCGCCGCGGCCTCCTGGGGCTCCACGGCGTATTCCAGCTTTTTCATCGCTCCGGTTTCGTCCAGCAGATCTATGGCCTTGTCGGGCATATACCTGCCGGAGATAAACCGCTGGGCCAGGGAAGCGGCGGCTTCCACCGCGGCGGGACTGAACCGCACCCGGTGGTGTTCCTCGTATTTACGCTGGATCCCCCGGAGGATCGCCACCGTATCCTTCAGGTTCGCTTCCTCCACCTGGATTGGCTGAAAACGGCGTTCCAGGGCGCTGTCCCTTTCAAAGTACCGGCGGTATTCCGCCAGGGTGGTAGCCCCCACACACTGGAGTTCCCCCCGGGCCAGGGCGGGTTTAAGCATATTGGAGGCGTCCAGGGCTCCCTCCGCCCCGCCGGCGCCTATAATTGTATGAATCTCGTCGATAAAAAGAATAATATTCCCCGCTTGGGAGATCTCCTTTATGATTTTCTTTATCCGTTCCTCGAATTCCCCCCGGTACTTGGTTCCCGCCACCAGGGCCCCCACATCCAGAAGGAGGATCCGCCGGGGATCTTTTCCGGCGAAGTGAATGGCCAGCCCCTCCACGATGGCGGTTTTTCCCACCCCGCTTTCTCCCACCAGGATGGGGTTATTCTTGGTCCGCCGGGCCAGGATCCGGACCGCCCGCTGTATCTCTTTTTCCCGGCCTATCACGGGGTCCAGCTTTCCCTGCCCGGCCAGGGCGGTCAAATCCCGGGAAAATTCGTCCAGCGCCGGGGTCAGCGGAGGGTAGACCGCGGGCTTGGCCCTGGCCGCCGTTTCCCGGCTGGTCCTGATGGGGTTTACCGTGGTTTCCACCGCCACCCGAAGCATCTCCGCGTCTATCGCCCGGAAAGTCAGGTAGTTCCGCACCGGCATGTCCCGTTCCCGCAGGGCGGCGAAGAGAAGATGCTCCGTCCCTATGTAGTCCCTGCCCAATACCCGGGCTTCCTCCGCGGCGTTTTCCAGCAGCTGCTGGGTCCGCTTGGCCGGGGGCACGTCCCCGGGCAGCAACGCGGCGGTTCCCCGGCCCCCCACCCGGAGCCGGGGCAGCTCGTATTCCAGGGCGTCCCTGAATTCCCGAAGATCGATGCCCAGGAAGAGCAGGGCCTTGCAGGCTGTTCCGCTTCCCTCTTTAAGAAGCGATATCACCACATGCTCGGGCAGGAGTTCCCCCGAGCCGCTCCTGCGGGCCTCATTCTGCGCGTCAATGCTGAAGACCCGCTGGGCCCGCCGGGTGAGTCCTTTAAACATAGGGTAGAGTATAACCGCGAAACGCGGTTTGTTCCACACTCCGCCGTTCCGCGGTTTCGCGGGCGGGCGCTAGAACCGGGTTTTCCGCCGTTCCGCGAAGCCGGTGATATTCCAGAAGGTCAGGGTTTCCCCGTTGTCCAGGATCACCCGGCCGGAAAAGGTTCCAAACACCTGGCGGCAGGTAACGGAGTGGAGGAGGACGCTTCCGCGCCCCGTCCTTTCCTGGTTGGGGGTGAAGATCATCTCCAGCCGTTTGTCGTTGCTGGTCAGGGCCCATTCCCTAAGCCAGTTCGCGGGGGGAATATGAAAGGCCACCTGATCAAGCTTGTGGATCACCCCGTCCAGGAAGAAAGCGTTTTCCGTTCCGGCCCCGGAATCCGCCGAGCCGTAACCCGCGTTAAAGCCGATCCGCCTGCCCCCGGCCGCGCCGCAGGCGGCGGCCCAGTACCGTATATCCCGGCGGGGCCTTACCTCCCGCTTCCAGTCGTGAATCCCCCAGGCGTTATCCTTGGTAAAGTAAAGGTCCACCGCGCCAAACTGCATAACCCCCTCGGTAACATACCAGGGGGAACAGCGGAAAAGCCGGAAGGCCCATTTGTCCCGCCGCCAGGGCGCGGCGGTAACAATAGACTGGGCCGCCGGGGGAGGGGAAAGCGCCACCTCGCCCCGGAGGTAGCGGTGACGCCCAAAGCGGGGAATATCAACCTTGATGATCCGCGCCCCCCCCTCCATGGGGACAAAATCCAGAAGGCACCCTTTTTCCCGGATTTTGACGGCCCCCTGTTCGGGACCGTTGGGCAGATTAAAGCGGCCCAGGGGAAAGAGGGAATCGATGTTCTGGGTCGACCGTCCCTTGTCCTTCATGGAAACAATGGACACCCCCAGGTGGCCCAGGAAGCCCCCGTCTATCACCTCAAAAATGAGGATGTGGGTGGGGGAAAAAATGATATACCGCTCGGTCTCGTTTATTCTGGTTTTGGGAGCCCCCCCCAGAAACGGGGGATTGTACTCAAAGAAGGGACCCCGGGCCCAGCCAAAGTTAAGGGGCCGCCCCGCCCCGTCCAGCAGGGGCAGGGGGCTGGTGATTTCATTGCCTTCCATCCAAAAAGATAGTACTATTTAAGCGCGTTAAGGAGCAATGAGTAATCATGGACACGACAAGCGGCGGGGCAGGATCCTACGCGGGGATGAAGGTAACGATCATGGGCTTGGGCCGTAACGGGGGAGGGGTGGGATCCGCCGGCTACCTCGCCCTGCGCGGGGCGGAATGTACCGTCACGGACATGGGAGACGAGAAAACCCTGGCTTCGTCTATCGAAAAGCTTGAATCCCTCGCGGGTCCTCACCGGCCTTTTCGCTATGTGCTGGGCCGCCACGAGATGGAGGATTTTACCGGCGCCGATCTGGTGATAAAAAACCCCGCGGTCAAGCCCCATTCCCCCTACCTCGCCGCGGCCCGCCGGGTGGAGACGGACATTTCCCTCTTCCTCGCCGCCTCCCCCGCCCGGCTTATCGCCGTTACGGGTTCCAAGGGAAAATCCAGCGTTTCCAGCGCCATCCACTGGGTCCTGGAAAAAGCCCGGCAGGGGGGAGGGGCTGAAGAAAAACCCGCCCGGGGGCGAAATCTTTCCAAAGACGGCGATCCCCCTTCCGGCGGCCCCCTCCTTCCCGGTAAGGCCTATTTAGGGGGGAACATCACCGTATCCCCCCTGTCTTTTCTGGACAAGCTTGGTGAGGAGGACGACGCGGTACTGGAACTGTCAAGCTGGCAGTTGGGGGATCTTCGGGGCAGGAAACACCCGGATCACGGCCGCCCCCTCCTTAAGCCCCGGGTGGCGGTACTTACCGCGATTATGAGGGACCACCAGGACCGCTACGGAAGCATGGAACCCTATGTGGAGGACAAGCGGGTGATCTACCGGGGACAGGACCGGGGGGACGTAACCGTGGCCGGCGCCGATGATGACTGGGGCCGGGGTTTTCTCGCGGAAAGTCCCGGCCGCCCCCTCCCGTATTCCGCGGGTCCCCTTCCCCCGGGGACCGCCGGCGGCTGGATCGACGGCGGCCTGGGGGCGGGTCTGGCCCGGCCGTCGGGCGGCGGGGACGGCCCGGCGGTGGAAGTGGTGCCCCCGAATCCCCTCGTGCCGGGAGGGCATCAAAAAAAGAACCTCCTCGCGGCGGCCCTGGCCCTGCTCGACCTGGGGCTTCCCGCCCCCTTTATCCGGAAATCCCTGGGGAATTTTCCCGGTATAGAACACCGGCTGGAATTCTTCCACGAAAAAAAGGGCGTCCGCTTTTACAATGACACGGCGGCCACGGTTCCCGAAGCCGCCGCCGCCGCGGTGGAGACCCTTACCGGCGGGGAAAGCCCCTCCGGGGCCGCCGCCCCGCCGCTGATCCTTGTTACCGGGGGCACGGACAAGGAACTTGACTTTAGCCCCCTGGTGAGGGCGGCGGCAAAGGCGGCGGGGGTGGTTCTCCTGGCGGGCTCGGGGAGCGGCAAGCTCATCCCCCTGTTGAACGAGGCGGGGATCCCGTACCGGGGCCCCTGCGACGATATAGACACGGCCGCGGGGACAGCCCTGGAACTGGCGGAAAAGGCCGCCCGGGGCGGCGGGGCCGCGGTGGTCCTGTCCCCGGGCTGCGCCAGTTTTGACATGTTCCGCGACGAATTTGACCGGGGCCGGCTCTGGAAGGCGGCGGTGATCGGACGGTAAATGGACCTGGAACTGCTCAGGGAACGGGCCCGGATCATCCGGAAGCTGCGGGCCTTCTTTGACCGCCGGAACTATCTGGAACTGGATACCCCCCTTCTGGCCCCGGACCTGATCCCCGAAACCTGCCTGGAGGTCTTTGAGACCGCCTTTCTCCCCCCCCGGGGAAGCGGCGAAAAAAAAGAAACCCTCTGGCTTATCCCTTCCCCGGAGATCTGGATGAAAAAAATCATCGCCCGGCATGGGGTAAACGCGTACCAGATCTGCAAATGCTTCCGTAACACCGAGTCCCGGGGGCGTCTCCACAGCCCGGAATTTACCATGCTGGAGTACTATACCGTGGACGCGGATTACCGGGATTCCCTGGCTTTAACGGAGGAACTCTTCGCGGATCTGCTGGACGGACCGGGCGCGTGGCTGGGCGAAAGCGAGGCGGCGGCGCTCCGGCCCCCCTTCGAGAGGATCGCCGTGGAAGACGCCTTTAAGCGATGGGGGGGCTTTTCCCTTTACCAAAGCGCCGCCCGGGGACCCGCGGCCATGGAGGCGGAGGCCCGGCGGCTGGGGCTGGACCCGCCTCCGGGACTGAGCGTCCCGGCCCTCTATGACCTGATCTTTATCCACGCCGTGGAACCTTCTCTGCCCCGGGACAGGCCCGCCGTCCTGATCGACTACCCCGCCTTTGTCCCGTGCCTGGCCCAAAACGGAACGCCCCTGACCAGGGAACGGTGGGAGCTCTACATAAACGGGGTGGAACTGGCCAACTGCTATTCGGAGGAGAGGGACCCGGAAACAATCCGCCGCTACTTTGAGGTTGAGGGGGCGGAAAAAGAAAAGACCGCCCTGGTTAAACACCGGATCGACGGGGAGTACTGGAAGATCTTCCTCCCCCGGCGGGGGGAGGAAAACGGCGCCGGCCAAAACGCCGGCCGCTCCGGCGGTTTTCCCCGCTGTTCGGGAACAGCCCTGGGGGTGGACCGGCTTATCATGGTCCTTACGGGCCGTTCCCGCGTCGACGGCGTTTTACCCTTTCCCGGGAGCGCTGAAACGGTATACCGGTTACCCGGCGTCCCCGCCCCGGCCTATACCCGGCCCGACAAAAAACCAACGCCCGATTCAGCGAAGGGCCTGCCGTAAAGGTACTCGAAAAGAAAGCGCTCATCCTCTGAAGCCATATCCATGAACTGGCAGCCAATGTAATCCACGGCGTGTTCCTTATGACGGCGCGTTATTTTGGCGACGACCTGGATATTCCGCTCCGGCGCGATAAACCGCGCCACCAGCTCGCTGCCGGGAAGTAAAAAGGGGGAAAGGTTCGAGGAATGGGGGCAGGCAAAGAGCAGTCCCGAAACGCTGATATCAACGATCTCTTCCTCCCAGGGGGTGTTTCGCATCAGCCCGGAATCAAAGAAACCGTTGATTTTGAAAGAATAGGACAGCATCTTGGTAAAACGGTAGAGGGTTTCGACCTCGTTATCACCCAGGGAAGACTTGCCCTGTTTGCTGTTCCAGGTATGGATATAGCCGATTACATAGTTCTGAAATAAAATAGGCATCCAAATATCGGAATAAACGCCCGCGTCGAACTTTTCCTTGATAAAGCGGTGTACCACGTTGTCCATGTTACGGGGGTCCACCCCGATGGTTTCCAGATAACGGCGGAACATTTCCTCGGTGATCAGCCGTTTCTTGGGGTAGGGATCGAACTGGGGAAAGTTTCCCGTGGTGGAGGCCAGATAAAGGGATTTTCCCGTTTCCGCCACGATCCGCTCCTCGGTGGTCTGGGGCTTTACCTCCCTAAAAATGACTATCTTGTACTCCGAGGCGAAACCATGGATCCAGGAACCCATTTGATCGATAACTTCCTGAATGTCCTGGGAACCGGTTTTTTCCATCCACTCCCCGATGTCCTCGCTCTCATACTCCCGGATCTTGGGGTACGGAAGGAAGTACCGTTTACCCCGAAAGACAAACTGGACCCGCAGATCCGGTGGAAGGCTTACCCGGGAAAAGGACCGGTTCAGGTTTTTGTAAAGGAATTCCGGCGCGGAGGCCACCAGATGGTTGTCCCGGAAGGAGCTTACCTCGACGTTAAAACCCAGCGCCTTGCCCAAAAAGCCAAAGAGCAGGTTAAGCTTTTTATGGGGTTTGATCCCGGCTATGGGTCTGTCGGATTTAAAAAACACCTTCGCCTTGGAGGGCTTTTCCATGAGGAGGGGATATTCGGTCCGGTTGTTTACGTACACGACCGGTATTTGCTCATCGTGGAGGATCTTAAGCAGAAAATCTTTCTCAACCCGCCCAATCTGTGTCGCCATACCGTGTCCTAAAAAAACCGCTCATAGGGGGTCATGTCCGCGCCGCCGGGACTGAACTTTCCCCCGGCGAGCCCGCGGGAGGGCTCCAGCAGTATATCATCCACCCTCCACTGGGGCGGGGTCTCTTCCTCTTCCCCGGAAACGATGACCGCCGCGGCTTCCACCGGCCCGGCGGCCGCGTCCGGCGGAGCGGTCCCGGGAACGGCGGCGGCCGGCGGCGGCGGGCCGGCGGTTCCCGGGGCCGCCGCGGCGTTACCGGCGGCGCCGGAGGGTTCCGTGGGCAGGGTTTGGGGGGCGGTAAAAAATCCCTCCCCCACCACCGGGGATTCCCCCGGAACCGCGGGTTTCACCTCCCCGGCGGCGGTCTCCGTTTCACCGGGGGAGGCGAGGGCGGTTTCGGCGGCGGACGCGGGTACGGACCCGGTTTCGGCGGGGACAGCCTCGTCTTCATCCCCGGCGGGGGGCGGCCTGGGAAGCTTTGGTTCTTCCCGCCGCAGGTACAATTCACCGGTAACGCTCCGCTCCCGGCCCAGGAACCGGATCAGGAACGAAAACCCGCCGTCGGGCTCCACCCTGCCGCCCCCTATCCGCCACACCCTGGGACCCAGGACCCTGACGGTCTCCCGGAGGGCAAGCCGTTTCTGTTCGGGAAAGATAATCCTCCCGGGAATTTCCCCTCCCTCCACCAGGTTCACCACCACCCGTCTCGCTATCTGGTAGGCCTCCTCCGGGGCTCCCCCCCGGCCCAGTTCCCCGATAACATAATCCGTGGGGAAATGGAGGGTTTCCCCGTGCTGGGGTCTCAGCAGTTCTAGGGGCACTATGGCCGCCCCGCCGGAATCCTGGGTAAAAAGGGCCGGAACAAAAGCGAGAAAAACGACGATTGTCAAGATAATGTTCCTCGGACCCATATCATTATTGTAATGATCTCACCTTGAAAGAGCAACCTCCCCGCTATATTATTTTGTAAACATATGGAAGATCCGGTTTTCGCCGTCCTGCGAGAGGGTTTTAGCGAGCCCGTACGGGACGCCCTGTGGGGACATATCTACCTTACCCCGGGTCTGGCGGCTTTGACAAACACCGCCCCCTTTACGCGGCTTTGCCGGATCTTTCAGCTCGGTCCCGCCTACCATGTCTATCCTGGGGCCACTCACACCAGGGCCAGCCATTCCCTGGGGGTCTATCACCTTTCCCGGCGGCTCCTCATCGGCCTCCGGGAAAAGGGCGCTTCCTGGCTCAGCCCCCGGGGAGCCCTGTCCTTCCTCTGCGCCGCCCTGCTGCACGATCTGGGGCATTTTCCCTATACCCACTCGCTGAAAGATCTGGCCCTGGAGGACCATGAAAGGCTCAGTGGAAAACTGATCCTGGGGGAACCCCTCAAAAGCCTTATCGGCAAGGCCGGGGCGGACCCGGAACTGACCGCCGCCATTGTGGATAAAACCCTCTTTCCCCCGGGGCGCCGGGGAAGCGGCGGGGAACTGGCCTTTTTTAGGCGGCTCCTTTCGGGCGCGCTGGACCCGGACAAGCTGGATTACCTTAACCGGGACGCCCGGTTTTGCGGGGTACCCTACGGCGCCCAGGACGTGGATTTTATCTATTCCCGGCTGTACCCCCACAAGGAACGGGGGGTGGAGATCGATTCCCGGGGGATCCCCAGCGTGGAATCGGTGCTCTTTTCCAAGTACCTGATGTACCGTACGGTGTATTGGCACCGGCAGGTCCGTTCCGCCACGGCGATGATCAAGAAGGCCCTCCTCGCGGGGCTAAAGGGGGGAATTATCCGGGGGGAGGAGCTTTACGGCCTGGACGACCAGGGCCTTTTCTCCCTTATGGCGGGACGGGATTTTCCCCCCTTCGCGCTGGCGGCCCTGGTCCGGGAGGGAAAGCTGTACCATGAGGCGGCGGCCTTTCCCTTCGCGGAGGAAAAGCACGGGGATCTGCGGAACATTGAAAAACGGGACCTCTACGAGGAAGCCCTGGCGGCGGAAATACGCCGGCGCGGAATCGCGAAGGCCGGGGCCGAATCGATCATCATCGACCTGCCCGAGCCGGTTTCCTTTGAGACCGAACTCTTTGTCCGGGACGAGGGCCGCCCCTTTGGGGACAGTTCCAGCGTTTTTAAAAAAGACGCCGTGGAGACCTTTGCCAAATCCCTGCGGATCATACGAATTTTTTCCGCGATTCCCCTGGAAATCCCCGAAACTATGGTACACTTTCTTGAGGAAATTGTAAAAACCGGGATTTCCGGATAGTTCTATTGAATTTTCACAAAAATTTGATACACTATAAAAGGGGAGATAGCATGGAAATACACAATACCACGGAAGACCTGGTTGTAACGGAAGTAAATACCATTTGTGATTCCCTGGAAACCGAAGAAGGGAGGAACGCCATCTGCACCTGTAAGCAGTGCAGACTGGACACGATTTGCTATGTCCTTAACCGGGCCGATCCCCATTACGTGGTTTCCCACCGGGGACTGGCCAGGATCGATTTGGCCGCGGATCAACAAACCCGGGTTGATCTTACCACCCTGGTTTACGAGGGTCTTAGGCGGGTCAGTCACAATAAACGGCCCTACTTTAGCCATGACACGGACGGAAACCGCAAGATCTCCCCGGACTCCCCGGTTTTCAATATACCCACCATTGTGGGCCGGGTTTTTAACGGGCTTAATTTTTCTCCCATCACGGGAATTACCGTGGAACTGCGGCAAAACGGCAGCCTGGTGGACATGCGGGACAATAACTGGCATAACCCCTATACCCTCATCGCCGATACCAACGGCAACTTTACCTTTTGGCCCAAACCGGTGGCCGCGGAAACGATGAACACCCAGGGCCTGTTTGAGTACACCGTCAGGATCGCCGCCCCGAATTTCGCGGAACGGATCCATGTTTTTTCCGTTTCCCTCATCAGTGAGCCGGCGAATTCCGCGATCTCCCTGTCTAAAACTTTTAAACTGCCGGATATTTTCCTTTTTCCCCCGGGAGAGGAACAGCACCGGCTCATCATCGACGAGTAATGGCCCTTAAAGCCGCCATCGTTGGCCTGGGCCGTATCGCGAGCCTGCTTGAGGACGACCCCCTCCGGGAAAAGCCCTGTACCCACGCGGGGGCCGTCGCGGCCACGCCCGGCCTGATCCTTCGCGCCGGGGCCGATACCGACGGGGAGCGGCGGCGGCTTTTCGCGGAAAAATGGGGGGTCCCCGTTTACGAGGACGCCGAAACCATGCTCCGGGAGGAACGGCCCCGGATCCTCCACATCGCCACCCACCCGGACTCGCATGGACGTTACTGTTCCCTGGCGGCCCGTTACGACGTTTCCGTGGCGGTCTGCGAAAAACCCCTGGCGGATACCCTGAGGGGGGCGAAAAAAATCGCCGCCCTCCACCGGTCGGGGAAAATCACGATCCTCACCAACCACGAACGCCGGTACGCCGCCGATTACCGCCGGGCCCGGACGATTCTGGCCGAAGGGCGGCTGGGTCCCCTCCTGGGTGTCCGGGGGACCCTTTACATGGGGAAAACCCGGCGGCTCCTGGACGCGCTCTGGCACGACGGTACCCACCTGGCGGACGCGGCGATGTTCCTTACCGGGGCGGTTTTGAGACACCGGAAGACCATCGCCGGGCCGGGGGGCCTTAAAGCCCGGAACGGAACGGCCTACCTCAAGGGGACGCTGACCGGGCCGGACGTATCGAGCGGGGCCGGGCGGGAGCGCCGCGGCGCCGCGAAGATCCCCTGTGTGTTTGAGATCGGCGCGGGACGGGATCACTTGGTTTTTGAGCTGGAATTTTCCTGCGAGCGGGGGCGGCTCAGGATCGGCAACGGGATCTTCGAGGTCTGGGAAAGCGGGGAAAGCCCCTACGCCGGGGGGTTCCGGTCCCTGGTGAAAACCGGGGAAGCCTTTACCGGCCCCACCGGTTACTTCAGCGGCGTGGCGGCGGACGCCCTGGCCTGCGCCCTGGAACCGGGCCGGGTCCCCCTTTCCTCCGCCCTGGACGGCCTGCGGGTCATCCGGTACCTGCGCTCCGTCCGGGCCTGGGGATGACTCCCCCCCCCGGGGGGGGGGGGGCCGGATTCACCCTACAAACACCCCGGGAGGGTTCCGGGCGTTAAAAAACAATCCGCCCCTCTGGGCCGAGGGGGGGCGGCGGACCGGGGAAACACCCGGCGGATCTTCGCGCCGCGCGCCGCCCGGTTTCCCCGCTTTTGGGTAACGCCGTCCCAAAAGTGAGTCGCCGCCCGCCGGATAACCGGCGCGTCCGCGTCCGGGTAACTTTCCGGCGCCGGGCCCGCCGCCGTCCATGACGGCGGCGGGTTTCCTGGTTCGCCGGCGGCTTCGCCTTACTTCTGCCCCGCGGCGGCGTTCATAAAGCGCCGCTGGTAGGAGACCACCTGGTTGGTGGAAGTAAACCGGGCCAGGTAGGCCGGTTCGGCGGTGATTATCACCCGGTCGATGATGTCGGCGTATTCCGGGTCCGCCATAAGCCGGTCGATGTCGGGGTAGTTGTAGTCCCCCTCCATGGAACAGATGATAAGCCGGGTGTCCTTCAGGTTGCACTGGCGGAGCGTCCGCAGGTTGTGCCGGATCCCGTCAAGGCCGTCGTCCCCCTGGGGGGTCTCGATGTTCCGGTACTGAACGATGTCCCGGCCCCGCTTAAGAACGTCCAGGAGGTCGTGGTTGTCGTCCCCCTGGGGCAGGTAGTCGTTGGCCAGGAAAAGGTTCCGCAGATCCCCCAGGTATTTGGCGTCGCCGGTAATGTCGTAGATGTCCAGGAGCTGCTTGATTCCCAGGCTTTGTTTTTGCCGGTGGCGGATAAAGCTGTTGATAAAGGTGGGTTTGGCCTGGAGGGCCAAGTTGGTCTGGTAGGGCTCGAACATCAGGGTGTAGTTGATCCGGTAGCCGTTTTCCCGGAGTTTAAGGGCCAGGTTGTGGCCCCAAAGGGCGTCCGCGGTGGCGCCCTGGTCGTAGCGGATGGGAAACCGTTTGTCCCCCTCCAAAAGCGCGTGGACGTTGGCGGCGTTTACCGGTCCCGTGTGGGGCACCTTAACCACCAGCCGGTATTCGGTAAGGATCTTCTTAAAGACCTCGCACTCCGCCAGGATCTTGTCAAAGTCCTTCTCGAAGGGATTGTTCAACTCCACGCTGATGTCGCAGCCGGGACCCAGGATCCGGCCCAGTTCCACCATCACCTCGTCCCGGGTTTTGTACTTTCCCCCCACGTTGGCCTTGGGGTTGTTGATAAAGAGGTCGTACACAATCCCGGGGTTGCAGGTGAGGTTTCCCAGCAGGGGGGCGATGGGCTCCACCTCGTAGGGGTTGGCGGAGTCGGCGGAAAAAATGACCCCCGTGGGCCGCTTGACCCCGTTTTTGTCGTAGGAAATGTCCCGCGCCAGATCGACGGTAAGGAGCCCCTCCGCTTCCAGGGAAGTTTCGATCCTGAATCCCGGGGGGGTTTCCCCCGCCGGAACGGCGAAGGTTTTGATCACGTCCTTAAAGCGGCTGGAAAAAGCCAGGTGTTTTACCGTTCCCCGGAGCAGGGCAAACGAATTTTCGGAAACCAGCAGGTTTTTTACCCGTTCATAGTTGGTTTCGTCACCGGAAGACGGAACGGCGCCCAGGGATCCCAGGGTATAGTTGATCCCCGCCTTTCCCTCACCGGCGGTAAGATAATTTACGGTTAGCATAGAATCCTCCTCATAGTTTGTATATACAAGTATAGATTTTCTTGGGAAGTTGTCAATAAAAAATCGCGGGAATTTAAAAAAAATTACTTGACTTTTAGGCCCTTCCAGGCTATACATGTTTAGACAGGGGGCGGTGATGAAACTGGCTTTTGGATGCGATCAAAACGCGCTGGATTTTAAGAGGGAACTGGCGGCCTACGCCGAGTCCCTGGGGCACACGGTGGTTGACTATGGGAGCGATGATCCCATTTACGCCAATGTGGCGGTAAAGGTCGCCCGGGAAGTGGTCAAGGGAGGCTGCGAGCGGGGGGTGCTGGTCTGCGGTACGGGCATGGGGGTGGCCATCGCGGCCAACAAGGTCAAGGGCGCTTACGCGGTAAACGTGACCAACATATACCAGGCCCAGCGGGCCCAGTTGAGCAACAACGCCAATGTGGTTACCTTTGGGGCCCAGGTAATGGGGATAGAGCTGGCCAAGTGCCTCCTGAAGGAATACCTGTCCCATACCTTCGATCCTTCCTCCCGGTCGGGTCCCAAGGTATGCCGGATCACCGAATACGAGGAAGAGGAACTCTAATGGATACCGGGGAACTGGAGAAACGGGCCGCCCGCTGCCGGAGGAAGATCCTGCGGATGATCCGGGCCGGGGGGGCGGGCCATGTGGGGGGAGCCCTGTCCTGCGTGGATATGGTGACGGCCCTGTACTTTCATACCCTTAAACAGGACCCGGCGAATCCCCAATGGCCGGAAAGGGACCGCTTTGTTCTTTCCGCGGGGCATAAATGCATGGCCCTCTACGCCGTCCTGGCGGAACGCGGTTACTTTGAGCCGGCGGTGCTGGATACCTACGGCCGCCTGGGGACCAAAATCCCCGGCCACCCGGATATGTACAAACTGCCGGGGGTGGAGGCCAATACGGGGGCTTTGGGCCACGGCCTTTCCATAGGGGTGGGGATGGCCCTGGGACTGCGGGACCAGGGCTCCCGGGTGTTTGTCCTTACCGGGGACGGGGAACTCCCGGAGGGCTCCAACTGGGAGGCGGCGGCGGCGGCGGCCCATCACCGGCTGGACAACCTGACGGCCCTGGTGGACGATAACGGCCTCCAAATCAGCGGCAAGACCGTGGAGGTGATGAACATGGAGCCCGTGGCGGCCCACTTTGCCGGTTTCGGCTGGGCGGTTACGGAGATCGATGGCAATAACATGGACGAGATCGTCAAAGCCCTGGACAGCCTGCCCCTCAAAAGCGGAGTCCCCTCCCTTATCGTGGCCCACACGGTTAAGGGCCGGGGGATCGGTTTTCTGGAGGGAACAGTGGGCTGTCATTACTGGAAGCCCCCGGCGGAGGAACTGGCGGCGGCGGAAAGGGAACTTGACGCGGCCCTGGCGGAGGCGGACAGATGAGCGGCGAAATCGCGGGCGGATGGGGCGGATTGGTACAAAACGGAAAAACGGCGGACCCCCGGAAAACCTTTGGCGCGGCGGTAACGGCCGCGGCCCGGAAAAACCCCGCCATTGTGGCCCTTTCGGCGGATTCCGGGGGCAGTTCCGGCCTGGGGGACTTTAAAAAGGAATTCCCGGACCGGTACTACGAATTCGGCATCATGGAACAGGGGGTGGTGGGCATAGCGGCGGGGCTGGCCGCCACGGGGAAGATCCCCGTGTTCTGCGCCATCGCCCCCTTTGTTACCTCCCGGCCTTTCGAGATGTTTCGGAACGACCTGGGGTATATGCGCCAGAACGTGAAGATTGTGGGCCGCAACGGGGGGATCTCCTACAGCGACCTGGGGTCTACCCACCATTCCCTGGAGGATTTCGCCATCATCAGGATGATCCCCGGGGTAACGATCCTGGCCCCGGAGGATCCGGGGGAAATCGAGGGGGCGGTGGAGGCCATGCTGGCCCTCAAGGGACCGGTGTATACGCGGATCGGCAACGACCCCATACCGGAACTCTTTGAGAGGCGGCCCTTTCAGATAGGGAAGGGCCGGGTGGTTCGGCCCGGAAAGGACGTAACGGTGGTGGTTACCGGCGCCATGGCGGGAAACGTCCTGGGGGCCGCCGAAATCCTCGCCGCCCGGGGGGTGGACGCGGAGGTCCTGGCCATGCCTACGGTATGGCCCCTGGACGGCGCCCTGATCCTGGAAAGCCGCGCCAAAACCGGCCGGGTGGTAACCGTGGAGGAACACTACGTTACCGGCGGACTAGGGACCATGGTCCAGGAACTAACCGCGGAAAACAACCCCGCGCCGGTAAAAAAGCTGGGGATCCCCCACGGATACGCCTCCTCCGGTCCCTACAAGGAACTTTTGGCGTACTACGGCCTGGACGGGGAATCCATCGCCGCCTCCATAGCGGATTTTGTCAGAGCCTTCCCATGACCTGCCGGCGTTTCCCCGGGGAGGATACGGAAATCTCCCTCCTGGGCTTTGGGATCATGCGGATGCCCCCCGCGATAGAGGGCCGGCGGATCATAGACCGGGACAAGGGGGCCGCCATGGTGGACTACGCCCTGGACCGGGGGATCAACTACTTCGACACGGCCTACAACTACCATGGCTGTACCAGCGAGGAATTTACCGGCTGGGCCCTGTCCCGGCACAAACGGGAGCGCTTCCACCTGGCCACCAAAATGCCCGTCTGGATGCTTACCAGCCGGGAACAGATGGAGGCGATCTTTGAGGAACAGCTTACCAAGTGCCGGGTATCCTACTTTGACTTCTACCTGATCCACAACTTCAGCTCCAAGAACATGGACAAGGAAAGGGAATTGGGGGTTTACGACTTTCTGGCCCAAAAAAAACGGGAAGGCCGGATCCGCCGCCTGGGCTTTTCCATGCACGACGCCGTCCCGGTGGTGGAAAAGGCCGCCGCCCTCTACGACTGGGATTTCGCCCAGCTCCAGATCAACTACCTGGATTGGGAGGGGCTGGCCGCGGGGGACGCCTACCGGGTCTTAACGGACCGGGGAATCCCCGTGGTGGTAATGGAACCCCTCCGGGGAGGCGCCCTGGCCTCGCTGTGCCCGGAAAGCCTGGCCGTTTTTAAGGCCGCCGCCGAGGACCGGAGTCCCGCCTCCTGGGGAATCCGCTTCGCCGGCTCCCTCCCCAACGTCGTAACCGTGCTCAGCGGCATGTCCACCCTGGACCAGATCGAGGACAACGCCGCCACCATGTCCCCCTTCCAACCCCTGGCCGGCGGGGACTACGCGGTGATCCGGGCGGCCCTGGACGCCTACCGCCGGAGCGCCGCCATCCCCTGCACCGCCTGCCGGTACTGCATGGACTGCCCCGCGGGGGTAAACATCCCCGAACTTTTCGCCATCTACAACCGCCACCATACCAGGGGGAAAAACGTTTTCCTGGGCATCGATTACCGGACCCTGGGGGAGGATCACCAGGCCCACCATTGTACCCGCTGCGGCCAGTGCGCCCAGGTCTGCCCCCAGGGTCTGGACGTGCCGGCCCTGCTGGAAAAGGTCAAAACCCTGGTCGAGGAAAACGCCCTGGACGACATCCGGCTCCTCCGCCCC